>QHSQ01000168.1 GCA_003221615.1 Candidatus Rokuibacteriota bacterium
GAACTTCTCGCGGTAGGCCGCCTCGAAGGCCCGAGCGAGCGCGCGGCGCACCGCGTCGGGGTCGCGCCCGTCGTAGGGGCCATCGGGCAGGTCGACGACGAGGTCGAAGCCCTGGCCCAGAAAGCGACCATCGGCGAGCCGCTGGACGCGCGCGGTCTCGAGCTTCAGACCGGTGTCACTCATGACGGCGCGCGCCTCGTCCTCGAGGGCGCGGAACGCCGTCTCGAGCGCGCCCAGGTCGCCGCGGTCGAGGCGCATCCCGACGGTGGCGACGCGGTCCACGCGCGCCGGCGCGACCAGGAGGCCGAGCGCCGAGGCGACGCCGGCCGACGGTGGGCAGATCACCCGGCTGATGCCGAGCTTGCGCGCGACGTGGCAGGCGTGGACCGGCCCGGCGCCGCCGGTGCAGAGCAGCGCGTAGTCGCGCGGATCGCGACCGCGCTCGGCGACGTGCACGCGGGCAGCGCTGGCCATGCTCTCGTCGACGATGTCGTGAATGCCCCACGCGACCGCGCTCACCGGCAGGCGCACCGCTTCCGCGAGCCGGGTCAGCGATGCGCGCGCGGCCCCGAGGTCGATCGCGATCGTGCCGCCCGCGAAGTACTCGGGGTTCAGATAGCCGAGGAGTAGGTCGGCATCGGTGACGGTCGGCTCGCTTCCTCCCAGGCCGTAGCAGGCCGGACCGGGCTGCGAGCCGGCGCTGCGCGGCCCGACCTTGAGCAGCCCGATCTCGTCGATGTGCGCGATCGAGCCGCCGCCGGCGCCGATCTCGATCAACTCGATGGTCGAGATGCGGATCGGCAGGCCGCTGCCCTCGATGAACCGTTTCTGGCGCGCGGCCTCGAAGCTGTACGCGGTGCGCGGCTCGCCGCCGTCGACGAGCGAGAGCTTGGCGGTCGTGCCGCCCATGTCGAACGCGAGGAGATCGCCGCCGCTGTCCGCGCGGCCGAAGAAGGCCGCGGCGATCGCCCCGGCGGCGGGCCCCGACTCGAGCATCTGGACGGGAGCGCGCTGCGCCTCGGCGACGTGCGTCAGGCCGCCGCTGGAGAGCATGAGCAGGAGGGGCGCCGGGATTCGCTGATCGGCGAGCTGTCGCGCCATGCGCCCGAGATACTGATGGGCGAGCGGCTTGATGTAGGCGTTGGCGACGGTCGTCGACGCGCGCTCGAACTCGCGGATCTCGGGCGCCACCTCGTGCGACGCGGTCGTGAAGATCTCGGGATGACGCTCGGCGATGAGGCGAACGGCCTCGGCCTCGTGGCTCGAGTTCGCGTAGGCGTGAAGGAACATCACCGCGAGCGAGCCCACGCCGCCGTTGGCCAGTCGCTCGACCGCCGCCACGAGCTGATCGCGATCGAGCGGCCGGCGGATGGTGCCATCGGCGTTGATACGCTCGCTCACCTCGAGCCTCAGATTGCGAGGGACCAGCGGCTCGGGCTTGGCGATGTTGAGGTCGTAGAGCTCGAACTTTCTCTCGCGCCCGATCTCGAGCGTGTCGCCGAATCCGGCCGTCGTGATCAGCCCGGCGACGGCGCCCTTGCGCTCGATGAGGGCGTTGGTGAAGAGCGTCGTCGCGTGCACGACGCGCGTGAAGTGTCGCGGCTCGAGCGGCCCGTCAGCGAGAATCGCCGCGACGCCCGTGACCACGGCACGGACCGGGTCGTCGTGGGTCGTCAGCACCTTGCGGCTCCACTGGCGTCCGGTGTCGTGGTCGTACACCACGACGTCGGTGAAGGTGCCGCCGATGTCGATTCCGAGCGAGTAGCTGGGCATGTCCAGTGTCTAGGGACCCTACCACGAGTCCTTGACCGCGTGCGGGCTTGGGCCTAGGGTGAGGGGCCGATGAAGCTCAAGGACAGGGTCGCGCTGGTGACGGGCGGCGGCTCGGGACTCGGGCGAGCGATCTCCTTGCTCTTCGCCGAGGAAGGCGCCCACGTCGTCGTCAACGAGCTGCGGCTGGAAGCCGCCGAGCAGACCGTGGCGTCGATGAAGGGCCCGGCGGGCGGCCGCGCGATCCAGGCCGACGTCTCCGACAGCGCCCAGGTCAAGGCGATGTTCGCGACGATCGAGCGCGAGCTCGGCGCCCTCGACATCCTCGTCAACAACGCCGGGATCGCCTTCGGCCCGGGTGACGACCGCGCGGAGGTGAACCGCAAGTCCGAAGCGATCGTCATGGAGCTCCTGAGCGGGCAGGGTGCCCAGACCCACCTCGACATCACCCAGAACCTCTCCGACGAGTCGTGGCGCCGGATGCTCGCGGTTCATCTCGATGGGACGTTCTTCTGCACGCGCGAGGCGCTCCGGCTGATGAGCCGGGAGAACCGGGGCGCGATCGTGAATCTCTCGAGCGTCGCGGCCCTCACGGGGCTCGAGGTCGTACCGCACTACAGCGCGGCCAAGGGCGCCATCCTCGCGTTCACGCGCGCGGTGGCGCGCGACGTCGCCTCGCGGGGGATCCGGGTGAACGCGATCTGTCCGGGCTACATCGATACGCCAATGACCGAGCGCATGTCGGCGCTGATCCGCGCGGCGGTGATCGCGCGCACGCCGCTGCGCCGCACCGGCGAGCCGCACGAGGTCGCGGCCACCGCGCTCTTCCTCGCGTCCGACGACAGCTCGTTCTTCACCGGGCAGTGGCTGTCGCCGAACGGCGGCCTCTTCATCGCCTGAGATGCCGACGTCGCAGACGCTCTCGGTCCGCGGCACCCCGGTCCAGATGCTGCGGGACGGCTCGGGGCCGCCGCTCCTGTTCCTGCACGGCGCCGGCGGCGCCGGACGGTGGCTCGCGTTCCAGGAGCGGCTCGCCAAGGACTTCAGCGTGTACTTCCCGAGCCATCCCGGCCACGGCGGCTCCCCGGCCGCGGAGTGGATCGAGCACATCTCGGACCTGGCCTTTCACTATCTCGACCTGCTCGACCGCCTCGGGCTCGAGCGCGCCCACCTGGTCGGCGCCTCGTTCGGCGGCTGGATCGCCGCCGAGGTCGCCACGATGGCGTCGCACCGGCTCGAGTCGCTCGTGCTGATCGATCCGGTCGGCATCCGGGTCGACGGCTGGATCTATCCGTTCCTGTTCGGGATGGACATCCCCGAGATCGTGGCGACGCTCTTCCAGAACCCGATGGCGGCGCTCGCGCTCGCGCCGCCCGATCAGTCGATCGACACGCTGGCGCTTCAGTACCGCCAGGGAACCGCGCTCGCGCGTGTGAGCTGGAATCCGTATCTCTACAATCCGCTCCTTCGGCGCCGGCTCGGCCGCATCGGCGCGCCGACCTTGTTGTGCTGGGGCGCGCACGACCGGCTGGCGCCGCTGGTCCCGTGCGGCGAGACATGGGCCAGGGAAATCCTGGGCTCGCGCCTGCGCGTGTTCGCCGATTGCGGCCACGTGCCCCATCTGGAGGAGCCGGACACGGTGGCGGAGGCGATCAGCGAGTTCTGTCGCCTCCGGGAGGCCGCGCGGTGAAGTTCTACTACTTCCACCTGATGCCCTACATCATGGAGCACGACGCGCCGTCGTCGTGGGTGACGCTCTCGAATCGCCACTACGATCCGGCCGTCGGCCACACGCTCTACAACCAGTATCTCGACCAGCTCGAGCAGGCCGAGCGCCTGGGCTGGGACGGGCTCTGCGTCAACGAGCATCACCAGAACTGCTACGGCACGATGCCGAGCCCCAACGTGATGGCGGCGATGCTGGTGCGCCGCACGACCAGAGCGAAGATCGCGATCCTCGGTAACGGGCTGCCGCTCCGCGAGAACCCGCTGCGCATCGCCGAGGAGATCGCGATGCTCGACGTCGCCTCCGGCGGCCGCGTCATCTCCGGGTTCGTGCGCGGCATCAGCGCGGAGTATTTCTCGACCGGGATCAACCCGACTCACTCTCGCGATCGCTTCTACGAGGCCGCCGAGCTGATCTTGAGATCGTGGACGGAAGAGGGGCCGTTTCCGTTCGACGGCCGGTTCTATCGCTATCCCTACGTGAACCCGTGGCCCCGGCCGATCCAGAAGCCGCATCCGCCGGTCTGGTGCCCGTCGCAGGGCTCGAGCGAGACGGTCGAGTGGGCGGCCAAGCGGCGCTTCCCGTACCTGATGGTCTTCACGCCGATCAAGCGGATCGCGCAGATCTACGGGGAGTACCGCGAGGCCTGCGAGAAGAACGGCTACAAGGCCAGCCCGTACCAGCTCACGGTGAACGTGCCGATCGTCGTCGCCGAGAACGACGCCAAGGCGCGCGAGCTCGCGAAGAAGCACGTCATGTGGGTGTTCAACGTGGGCCTGCGGATGCATCCGCCGTTCTGGCGACCGCCCGGCTACATGACGGAAACCTCGCTCAGGCGCCTGCTGGCGAACCCGCCGAAGCTTCCCAGCGAGCTCGAGTTCGACGAGGCGGACCGCGAAGGCTACCTGATCTACGGCAGCCCGGCCACCGTCCGCGACAAGCTGCGGGTCTTCTCGGACGAGCTCCGCGCCGGCATTCTCTGCTCGGGAATGACCGGTCCGAGCCACGAGCAGACGCTCGAGATGATGCAGCTCTTCGCCGAAGAGGTCATGCCGTACTTCCGCGAAGATGCGAACGTCGACGAAACGGCCGGCGTCGGCCGATAGGGCGGCGGGCCCGGATGGAGGAGCTCGACGCGCGGCTTCGCGAGCATCTTCAGAAGACGCTCGGTGAGCCGCGTCTGGAGCTCGCCGAGCGCCCGACGCGTCTGACGGGCGGCTTCGACACGCGGATCTTCGCCTTTCGACTGGCGGGAGCGCCGCCGGCCTTCGCCGGCCCGCTGATTCTCCGGCTGCTCGACGCCCATCACGATCCCGCGCGGGCGCTGCACGAGCGGGCGACCCAGAACGCGCTCGCCGAGCTCGGCTACCCGGCGCCGCGCGTCCTGCTCGCGAGCGCCGACCCGACCCTTCTGGGCGGAGCTTTTCTGATCATGGAGCGACTGGCCGGCCAGCCGCTGCCGAAAGTCAGCCTCGGCGTCATGGCGAGTGTGGTCGCCGATTTCCAGGCGCGTCTTCACGATCTCGATCCCGTGGCGTTCCTGCGGGCGGTCACTCGCGAAGGCCTCGAGCCCAAGACCTTCACGTTCGACGCTCACCTCGCGCATCTGGCCGATCGCGCCTCGCGTGGCCGGCTCGGCGGGCTTGCGCCCGGGGTCGAATGGCTCGTCCGACACCGTCCGCCGCGCCCTGAGCCGCGCGCCATCTGCCACGGCGATTTTCACCCCTACAACATCTTGATGGCGGCCGGCCGAGTCACGGGGGTGCTCGACTGGCCTCACGCGATCGTGGCCGATCCGGCATTCGACGTGGCGACGACTCTGGTGATCCTCAAGCTCGTGCCGATGGAGGTCTTCGGTCTCGCGGCGCCGCTTCGATGGCTGGCTAACGCGGCGCGTCCACTCCTGGTCGGCGGGTATCTGAGACGCTACCGTCGCCGCCGCCCGCTCGGTCGGGGCAAGCTCGCGTACTACGAGGCCGCCGCGTGCATGAAGGTACTCGTTCGCGCGGGCGAGCTGCACGGCGCGTCCACCGGCGAGACAACCGCGGCGAGCGTCCTGTTCGAGTCGGCGTACACCGAGCGCGTCCTGCGGCACTTCCGCGCGATCACCGGGATCAGGCCGAGTCTGCCGCCCGCGACCCCGCCGGTCGCCTGAGCCGCGGGCGCGCGCGCTTAGTCAGCGAGCTGCGGGCGAATCTTCTCGGCGACGAGATCGATCGTTTCGAGGATCGCCGGAAACGTCGAGTACGAGACCTCGAGCGCGACGTGACCGCAGCCGAGCGCCTCGAAGCCGGAGAGCTCGTCGGCGATCTGCTTCGCCGAGCCCTTGAGCGTGTGGCGGCCGCGAAGGAGGCCCATGTCCACCGCCGCCCGGTGCACGCCGTCGATCAGGATCGGAATGCGGAGCGAGAGAAACGGCGCACCCTCTCGGCCGGCTTCCTTCCAGAAGCGCCGGACGCTCTCGGCGCCCTGGCGGAAGGCGTCGTGGTCCATCGAGCTCGCGTGCCAGCCGTCGCCGAGCCGCGCGACTCGACGATAGGCGCCATCGCTGGCCCCGCCGATGTAGAGCGGCGGGCGCGGCTTCTGCAGCGGCATCGGCGAGGCGACGACGTCGTGCACGCGGTGCCGCTTGGTGTGGATCTTCGGATGCGCCTGCGTCCACAGGGTGCGCATCAGCTCGAGCGCTTCATCGCTCCGGCTCGCGCGCTCCTTGAAGCGCAGGCCGAGCGTCTCGAACTCGCCCTCGAGCCATCCGATGGCGGCGCCGACGATCAAGCGGCCGCCGGACAGGACGTCGACGCTCGCCAGGAGCTTCGCCACCGGGATCGGCGAGCGATAGGGCAGGATCACCACGCTCGTGCCGAGCGCGACTCGGGTCGTCACGCCGGCGAGCCACGGCAGGACCGCCAGCGGATCCAGCATGTCCTCCCGGTAGATGACGTTGGCCTGCTCGGGCACGATGACGTGATCCGTGACCCACACCGAGTCCAGGCCGCGCTCCTCGGCGCGGCGCGCGACCTCGAGCAGCCGTCCGACTTCGATCGGACGGCCGTAGTGTGGCAGGCAGATACCGAGCTTCATGTCAGTCCTCCGAGCGAGACGCTGATGGCGGTGGCCGGCAGGTTATACTCGTTCGCGCCTCACGGCAACTCTCGACCCTCGGAGGAACGCGATGGCTACGACGAATCCGCGCGCCGCGCTCCACGTGTCGCGCCGAAATTTTCTGCTGATGTGCGCGGCCGCCTCGGGCGCGCCGCTCGTCTCCCTCGATGCGCGATCGGCGCTCGCCGCCGACACGCCCAGGCGGGGCGGCACCCTGCGGGTCGGCTTCTACATCGAGGCGGCTACGATGGACCCGCACCTCTCCGGCAGCAAGATCGACCGGCAGGTCTATCACAACATCTACGAGCCGCTCGTCACTCTCGACGCCAAGCTCGGCGTCAAGCCCGGGCTGGCCGAGTCCTGGCAGCAGCCGGATTCCAAGACGGTGGTCTTCAAGCTGCGCCGGGGCGTCAAGTTCCACGACGGGACCGACTTCAACGCCGAGGCCGCGCGCTTCAACTTCAATCGCATGAAGACCGAGCCGAAATCGGTCCGCAAAGGCGAGGTCGCCAGCATCGACTCGGTCGACGTGGTCGACGCCCACACGATCAAGATCAACTTGAAGCGGCCGGACGCGGCGCTGCTGGCCACCTTGACCGATCGCGCGGGCATGATGGTCTCGCCCAAGGTCGCCCAGGAGCGCGGCGCTGAGCTCGAGCGCAACGCGAAGGGCGCCGGCACCGGCCCGTTCGAGTTCGTCGAGTGGGTGAAGGACTCGCATCTCGTGATCAAGCGCAACGAGAGCTACTGGAACAAGCAGGGCGGGCCCTATCTGGATCGGGTGCGCTACCGCCCGATCCCGGACGACACCGTCAAGCTACAGAGTCTCCAGACCGGCGAGATCGACGTGATGGACTACGTGCAGCCGCGCGACGTCGCGGCCGTCAGAGCCGATCGCAACGTGGTCGTGGTCGACGTACCCTCGCTGGCGGACTTCGCGTACCAGCTGAATCATGCGCGGCCGCCGTTCGCGACCAAGGCCCTGCGCCAGGCCGTCGCCTCCTCGCTCGATCTCGAGCAGATCGTCAAGGGCGTGTGGCTGAACGTGGGCGTGCCGGCCAACGGCCCGATTCCGCCGACGAGCTGGGCCTACGACCGGGGCATCGCGCCGATCAAGCGCGACCTGGCCAAGGTGAAGGCGAAGCTGGCCGAGGGCGGCCAGCCGAACGGCTTCACGTTCACGATGACGACCAACAACATCCCGATCAACGTTCAGGAGGCCGAGGTCATCCAGGCCCAGCTGCGCGAGGCCTCCATCACGATGAAGATCAAGCTGGTCGACTCGGCCACCCTGATCTCGGACGGCAACAACAAGAACTTCGAGATGATCAGCTATCAATGGAGCGGCCGTCCCGATCCCGACGGCAACACCTACCAGTTCTACAAGACCACGCAGGGCACCTCGCTGAACTGGTCCGGCATCTCGAACCCACAGATCGACGCGCTCCTCGACAAGAGCCGCGAGGTCTCGAGCCAGGCCGAGCGCAAGCGGCTCTTCAGCGACCTGACGAAGATCCTGCAAGACGAGCTGCCGATGGTGTTCATCGTCCACCCGATCGAGCCCAAAGCCTTCAGCCCCAAGGTGCAGGGCTACGAGCCGATCCCCGACGGGATGATGCGGTTCAAGGACGTGTGGCTGGCCTGAGGTCGCTTCGACCGACGGCGCGCGCCTGATGGGCCGTCTCGTTCTGCGCCGGCTGAGCGCGACGGTCCCCGTCCTGCTCCTCGTCACGGCCGGCGTGTTCCTGCTGCTACATCTGACGCCCGGCGATCCGATCGACGTCATGATGGCGGAGTCGGTCGACGCCACGGTGAAGGCGACTCTCCGGCGCGAGCTCGGGCTCGACCGGCCCATCTACGTTCAGTACGCCGCCTGGATGGGCCGCCTGCTGCGCGGCGACCTCGGGCGGTCGATCCGCAACGGCGAGCCCGTGATCGAGAACGTGAGCCGGCGTCTCCGCCCGAGCCTCGAGCTGGCGTTCTTCGCGATGACGATCTCGCTGGTGGTCGCCTTCCCGGTCGGGATCGTCTCCGCCATCCGTCGCAACACGCCGATCGATCGGGCGGGGGCGACGTTCGCCCTGTTCGGGATCTGCATGCCGAACTTCCTGCTGGCGTTGCTGCTCATCTTCTTCTTCGGCGTCACCTTGCGCTGGCTGCCGATCTCCGGGTACACGGATCCGCTCGAGGAGCCGTGGAACGGCGTGCGCTCGCTGGCGCTGCCGGCGATCACCCTGGGGCTCGCGCTGGCCGCGGTGATCACGCGCACCTTGCGCTCGAGCTTGCTGGAAGCTCTGACCGAGGACTACGTGCGCACCGCGCGCGCCAAGGGCCTGTCGGAGTGGCGCGTCATCTGGAGCCACGTCTTGAAGAACGCGCTGATCCCGGTGGTCACCGTGCTCGGCCTGCAGCTCGGCACGTTGATCGGCGGGGCCGTCATCACGGAGTACGTCTTCGCGCTGCCGGGCGTCGGACGCCTCGTCGTCGACGCGGTCTTCGCGCGCGATTACCCGTTGGTCCAGGGAGTCGTGCTGCTGATCGCGGTGGGCTTCATCCTGAGCAACCTGATCGTCGACGTCCTCTATGGCTGGATCGATCCCCGAATCCGATCTCGCTGAGAGCGCCGCCGCCCTCGCGCGCGCGGTTTCGTCGCCGATCCGCCCGCGGCGCTGGCGGGTGCTCCGGCGCGCGGCGCGCGCGCGCCTGGCGCCCTTCGGCGCCGCGGTGATGGTGCTGGCGGTGCTGGTCGCGCTGGCGGCGCCGCTCGTCGCGCCGTACGATCCGCTCGCCCAGAACCTCGGTAACACTCTCGCCCCGCCCGGCCGCAGCCACCTGCTCGGCACCGACAACGTAGGGCGCGACGTGCTCTCGCGGGTGATCTGGGGCACGCGAATCTCGCTGCTGGCGGGCCTCGTCTCGGTCGCGCTCGCGATGCTCGCGGGCAGCCTGCTCGGCGTGCTGGCCGGCTATTGCGGCGGGCGCGTGGACGGAGTGGTGATGCGGGTCATGGACGCGGTGCTCTCGTTCCCGCCGCTGGTGCTGGCCCTGGCGCTCGGCGCCGTGCTGGGCGCCGGCCTGCTCGGTGTGCTGCTGGCGCTCGGCGTCGTCTACACGCCCACGTTCGCCCGGCTCATGCGCGGCCAGGTGCTCACGATCACCGCGCGCGACTACGTCGACGCGGCGCGGGCCCTGGGCGCGCCCGGCTGGCGGGTCGCGGCGCGGCACGTCGTGCCGAACGCGATCAACCCCATCATCGTCCAGGCCTCGCTGAGCGTGGCGTTTGCCATCCTCGCCGAGGCCTCGCTCTCGTTCCTGGGTCTCGGCATCCAGCCGCCGCAGGCCTCGTGGGGCAGCATGATCAACGCCGGCCGCGGGTATCTACAGCAGGCGCCCTGGATCGTCTTCGGCCCGGGCGCGGCGCTCTTCGTGACCGTGGTGGGGCTGAACTTCGTCGGCGACGCCGTGCGCGATGCACTCGACCCCCGAACGCGGGAGTGAGCGAGCGCGCGAGGGCGGGCGCTACCGGGCGAGGTCGACCGCGCCGCCGTCGACGCGCGGCTTCATCGCGGCCAGCCGCGTCGCGCTCGACTCGGCCGCCTGGCCGTCGTGGCAGCGCCACGCCAGCCGCACCTTCGCGTAGCCGATACGCGGCAGGACCTCTTGCGCCGTGAGGGCGAGGCCCCAGATGATCGTGCACACCGCGAGCACGTGCGCGACGCCGAGTCGGCTCTTCCACGACACGCGCGCGCCCCAGAGTCCTGCGACGACGACGATCCCGACCGCGACCATGTAGAGGAGCAGCCACGAGCCGCAGGCGCGCCCGTACGGCCACTGGGGCAAGGCGGCGCCGAGCAGGACGCCGAGACCCACACAGGACCAGACGGCGGCCGCCGACATCGGGGCTCGAATGGGTCGCATGCGAGAGAGCGGTCGCGCTCCGAGGGTCGAGACCCGCTCCGACCCGTACGACTTGTCGAAAGGGCGGAGCTTTCTGATGAGCGAATCGACGACCGCGGCTTCCCGGTTACTGGCGGGGCTCTTGGCAAATTTGGCCAACTGTGCACCTCCACATACGTCTGCCCGGGCCGTTGTGGCGCCGAGAGACCTGTACGCAAGGCGGCTGCCAACGAAGATGTACGAAATCTCGCGGCTTTCACCGAGCCTTGGACCAGCCTGACCCTGCCAGGGTGACACCCGAGCGTCTTGGAGTCTGACGCGATCCTGGGAATCGCAGCGACCGAGGGCCGGGCGGCGGAGCTACCGGGAGATGGCGGCGAACAACCGGGCGGGCGTGACGGGCACCTCGCGGATCAGCGCGCCGAGATCGGCGACCGCGTCCTCGACCGCGTTGGCGATCGCCGCCGCACCGGGAATGGCGCCGCTCTCGCCGACACCTTTGATGCCGAGCGCGTTGATGGTCGAGGGATGCTCGTCGAGCGCGACCGCGAGGAGGGGAAGCTGGTCGGCCTTCGGGATCGCGTAGTCCATCAGACTGCCGGTGAGGAGCTGACCGCTTCCGTCGTACACGACTTCTTCCATCAGCCCGGCGCCGATGCCCTGGGCGGCGCCGCCCTGCAACTGGGCCTCGACGATCATCGGATTGATCGCGCGGCCCGGGTCGTGAACGATCGCGTACGCGAGCAGGCGGATCTCGCACGTCTCCACGTCGACCTCGACCGCGGCGGCGTGCGTGCCGAACGCCCACGTGACGGTGTCGGGATAGAAGTAGGTGCACGCGTGCAGGCCGGGCTCGCCGGTCGCCTTGAGCGCCTTCGACTTCACCGCGGCGTGCGCGACCTTCCCCAGGCTCACCGCCCGATGCGGCATGCCGACGACGTGGACCTTGCTCTGCTCGATGCGCACGTCCTCGGGCGCGCACTCGAGAATCTCGGCCGCGACTCGCGCGGCGCGCTCGCGGACCTCGCGCGCGGTTTGCGCGACGGCCGGCCCGGAGTTGGCGGCCACGCGGCTGCCGCCGGTGCCCATGCCGAACGGGAACATCGTCGTGTCGCCCGCGGAGACGTGGACGTCGTCCCAGGCGGCGCCGAGCTCGGTGGCGACGATCTGCGCCAACGTGGTCGCGTGGCCCTGCCCCTGCGCCGTCACGCCGATGTAGACGTAGACCTTGCCGCTCGGATCGACCCGCACGGTCGCGCCCTCATAGGGGCCCAGGCCCGTCCCTTGGGCGTAGCAGGCGAGACCGACGCCGATCCGGCGCACACCGCCCGCGCGTGCCTTTTGCCGCCGGCGCCACTCGTCGTACGGCAGGAGCGCGAGCGCCTTCTCGAAGGCCGTGGGGAAATCGCCGGGATCGTAGGTGACGGCCACGCCGTCTTTGTAGGTGAGGCCGGGCCGGTACGGCATCTCGGCGGGGCGTACGAAGTTGCGGCGGCGGATCTCGGCCGGGTCGAGGCCGAGCCGGCGCGCGCCGATGTCCATCAGGCGCTCCATCACAAACACCGCCTCGGGCCGTCCGGCCGCGCGATACGCCGCGTTGAGAGTTTTCGTGGTGACCACGCTGGTGCCGGTGTTGCGGTAGTGCGGCACGCGGTACGGCCCGGGCATATGGTTGACCGTGTTCGCGGTGAGGCCGTCGCCCTGAAGCGGATAGGCGCCGACGTCGGCGACGAACGAGCCGTCGATCGCGACGATCGTGCCGTCGCGCGCGAACCCGATGCGCACGTCGTGATTCTGCTCGCGGTCGTGGCCCATGCACGCGAGGTTCTCGCGACGGCTCTCGACCCACTTGACGGGTCGCCCGAGCCGGTGCGCCGCGGCCGCGACCAGGATCTCTTCGGGATAGATCGGGCCCTTGGGGCCGAAGCCACCGCCCACGTCCGGCACGACTACACGCACTTCCTCGACCGGCAGGCCCAGCGCCGCGGCGACCACGTCGCGCAAGGTGTACGGGCTCTGGGTCGACGACGACACCACGAGTGCGCCGGAGCTACGATCCCGATACGCGAACACGCCCCGCGTCTCGATCGGCACGGCGCTGAGCCGCGGGTGGCGCATCCGCTCCCGGATGACGAGATGCGCCCCGGCCATGGCGCGCTCGGGGTCGCCGACGGCCCCGCGGGCCACCACCGCCGTGTTGTCGGGCCAGCCCGCGTGCACGCGTGCCGACGAGGCCTGCGCCGCTTCGGCCGTCGCCAGGGACGGGAGCCGCTCGTATTCGACCGTCAACGCCTCGAGCGCGTCCGCGAGCTGGTAGGCGCTCTCGGCCACCACGACCGCGACGGGCTCGCCGACGTGGCGGACGACGTCGCGCGCGAGCACCGGCTGGGCCCAGGCGCGTCCTTTCTGCGTGCCGCCGTACGCGGTCGGCATGGTCGGCGCGATCTCACCGAGGTCCGCGGCGCTCCAGGCGAGGACGACGCCGGGCAAGGCCCGCGCGCCCGCGGTGACCACCTTGATGAGGCGCGCGGAGGACTCGGCGCTCCGCACGACGCCCAGGTGCAAGACGCCGTCACGCGTGAGGTCGTCGACGAACCGTCCGCCGCCCCTCAGGAGACGCTGGTCTTCTTTCCGCAGCGGCGAGGCGCCGATCATGTCGCCCGCAATCTACCACGCGCGCGCCGGCCTCGGCTCGGCTAGACTTTTCGCGGATGGAGCCCACGGCGGACGTCAAGCGCGTGTTCGGGAAGCTGACGTGGACGCAGCTCCTCGGCAACCTCCTCGGTGCGTTGCTCACGTGGTTCTACTTCCGGTTCGTCGACTACACGGCGGTCCAGTTCCAGGTGGAGATCTCCCGCGCGGAGATCGTGTTCTTCGTCGTCGGCTTCGGCACGCTGATCGCGATCGGGATCGCGTGGGGCTCGCGCTGGGCGCGCCCCCTCGAGCACGCCCACACGGTGGCGGGCTCCGAAGCCGCGCTCGTGCGCCGCCGCGCGATCCTGGTGCCGTACGTGTTTGCCGCGCTGTCGTTCAGCGGCTGGATCCTGGCCGGTCTCGTCTGGGGGGTCCTGTACCCGATTCTCTGGGGCATCTTCACACCGGCGCGTTCGCTCCGGTCGGTGTTCGGCATCACGTGCGTCGCGGGCAGCGTGACCGCCGTGCTCATCTTCTTCTCCGTCGAGCATCAGTGGCGCCGCGTGCTCCCGGTGTTCTTCCCCGGCGGCGACCTGAGCGCCGTGCCGGCGGTGCTCCGGCTCCGGGTCCGGATGCGGCTCCTCGTGATCTTCCTGATGCTGAGCGTCATCCCGCTCTCGCTCCTCGGGATCCTCTCCTACACGCGCGCCGCGGCGCTGTCGGGCGTCGATCCGGCGGCGGCGCCGCACATCGTCGAGAACATGCTGATCTTCATCGTCTTCTTCGTGGCCGTCGGCACCCTGGCCGCGATCGGGCTTTCGCTCTACGTCGCCGGGAGCGTTGCCGGCCCGCTCGGTCAGCTGCAGACTGCCATGGGCGACGTCGAGCGCGGCGATCTCGAGACGCGCTGTCCCGTCGTGACCAACGACGAGATCGGCGCGGTGGCCGAGGGCTTCAATCGCATGGTCGGCGGCCTGCGGGAGCGCGAGTTCTTGAAGGAGACGTTCGGCAAGTACGTGAGCCGCGAGGTCCGCGACGAGATCCTGGCCGGGCGGGTCACGCTCGAAGGCCAGGCGCAGGAGGTCACGGTCCTGTTCGCGGATCTCCGCGACTTCACGCCGTGGGTGGAGGCGACGAGCCCGCGCGAGGTGGTGCGCGACCTCAATGAATACTTCACCGAGATGGACCAGGCCATCCGGGAGCACCGCGGGCTGGTGCTGCAGTTCATCGGCGACGAGATCGAGGCGGCGTTCGGCGCGCCGATCACGTATCCCGCACACCCCGAGATGGCGGTGCGCGCCGCGCTCGAGATGCGCCGGCGCCTTCGCGCGTGGAACGCCGAGCGCGCCCGGGCCGGCAAGACTCCCCTCCGCCACGGCATCGGGATCCACACGGGTTCGGTGCTCGCGGGCAACATCGGGAGCTCCGAGCGTCACTCGTACGCCCTCGTCGGGGATCCGGTCAACCTCGCGTCGAGGATCCAGAGCCTCAACAAGGAATTCGGCTCCGACATCCTCGTCAGCGGGACTACTCGCCGCCACCTGGACGGTCAGTTCGAGCTCGTGCAGCTCCCGGCCGTGCGCGTGAAGGGAAAATCCGTGGAAGTCGAGGTCTATCGGCTAGTGTGACGGACGTGACGAAGCGAGTCCTCATCGTCGATGACGAGCCGCTCTTGATCGCCGTGCTGCGAGAAATCTTTGCCCGCTTCCAGCACGGGCACGCCTACGAGATCACGCCGGCGCACACCGTGGCCGACGCCTACGACTTGCTGCTGCGGGAACAGTTCGACCTCATTCTGCTGGACATGGTGGTGCCGAGGATCGGCGATCCCTGGCCCTGGCTCCAGGGCCTCGACCTGCTCAGGCGCGTCCGCCTCCTGGGCGTGAAGGCCCCGATCTTCATGATGACCGGCGTCCGGAACACCGAGAAGGAAGCCGAGGCGCTGATCGAAGGGGCCGCCGGCTATCTCCACAAGCCGTTCGATCTGCGCGAATTGAGCCGTCTCGTCACGCTCGCCCTCGGCTGCGGCCCGGCTCCTGGCGCGTGACGGCGCGGGCGGAGGGGAAGGCTAGTGTTGCAGCCGCTCGACGAGCGCGTTGAGGCGATCGGCATCGTGGGCCATCAGATCGAGAAACCAGAACGCCGCGGCGTCGGGTTCGACGCGGACGACCAGCGCCAGGACGTCGATGGGCGCGCCGCCGTCGGGCGGCGTGAACTCGAGCTTCGCCGCCTGGCCCGCGCGCAGTCGCCGGCTCACGCGGACCTTCATGCCGGTTGACGAGATCTCCACGCACGTGCCGTCCATGGTTCCGTTCGACGCGGCGATGCGCACGCCCAGCTTGACCGCCGCGCGCGCCGCGGGGCGGCGCTCGACGGGATGCTCGGTCCGCTGCTGGCGGGAGAGCGCGAAGGGCCCGAGGTAGGCCAGAACCTGCCCCAATCGCTCGAGCGTGACCGGCTTTCGGATGAAATCGAGCGCGCCGAGCTTGAGGCATGCGCGCGCCTCCATCTCGGTGGCGACGCCCGAGACGACCACGATCGGCACCTCGGAGTCGCGGACGACTGGCAGATTCAAGAACTCCACGCCGCTCATGCCGGGCAGGCGGACATCGAGGAGGATCGTGTCCGGTCGCGCGCTCGTCAGCGCCTCGACCGCGGCCTCGGCGCTGCCGACGACGGTCGGCTGATAGCCGAGCTCGGCGATGAAGTCGCGGAAGATCTCGGCCAGCCGCTCGTCGTCCTCGACGACCAGGATCCGCATCGCGCTCATAGCTCGGCCACGCCCCAGAAGACGGGCTCGGGGGTGAGCCGGACGCCGAAGCGCTCCGCGACGGCGGTCTGTACCCGGCGGGCAAAGGCGACGACGTCGCGCGCCTTCGCGCCGTCGCGCGCGACGATCGCGAGCGCGTGTTTCGTCGAGAGCCCGACCGGCCCTTCGGCGCGGCCCCGCGTGTAACCGGCGCGCTCGATCAGCCACGCCGCCGAGAGCTTCACCTGGCCACCGGGCAGCGGCCAGCGCGGCATGGTCGGATCGCCGGCGCGGGACTCGACCGCGGCGAGCTCGGCGGCCGGAATGATCGGGTTCGTGAAGAACGAGCCGCAGCTCCGTCGGTTCGCGTCCTGAGAATCGAGCACCATCGACTTGGACCGGCGAACGGCGAGCACGCTGGCGCGCACGTCGGCGATCGCCGGCTTCGCGATGCCCCGCGCGGCCAGGTCCTTCTCGACGTCGGCGTAGCGGATGGTCGCCGGGCCGCGCGGCCGGAGCCGGTAGCCGACCGAGAGAATGACGTAGCGTCCCGGCTCATCGCTCCGGAACAGGCTGTCGCGATAGCCGAAGCGGCACTCGCGGTTCTCGAAGGTCATGATGCGCCCGGTGGAGGTGTCCAGGGCGCGCACGAAGATCACGGTCTCGCTGACCTCCTGACCGTAGGCACCGACGTTTTGCATCGGCGTCGCGCCGACCAGGCCCGGGATGCCGCTCAGGCACTCGAAGCCCGCCCAGCCGCGCTCGACGCTCGATCGCACCAGATCGTCCCAGGGCTCGCCGGCGGCCGCGATCAGCTCGACGCCCCCGTGCGCCTCGCGCGTATGGACGCCGCGCAGCGCGATCTTCACCACGAGGCCGTCGATCCCTTCGTCGGCGACGACCAGGTTCGAGCCACCACCCAGCACCCGGAGCCGCAGACCCCGGCCCCGCGCCCAGTCGAGGGCCTGGAGCACGGCGGCCTCGCTGCAGGCCTCGACGAAGAATCGGGCCGGTCCCCCCACGCCCAGCGTGCAGTGCTCGGCCAGGTGGACATTCTCGAGCGGTGTCATACTCCTCGAGAATATCGCGTCACCCCTGGCCTTCCCTCACATGCTGCGCTCCATCCGGGGATCGAGCTGATCGCGCAGCCAGTCCCCGACCAGGTTGATCCCGAGGACCAGGAGGAGGATGGCGAGCCCCGGAAACAGCGCGAGCCACCAGCCGGTTGTGATGTAGTTGCGCCCCTCGTCCAGCATGGCGCCCCAGCTCGGCGCCGGCGGCGGGATGCCCAGCCCGAGGAAGCTCAGCGAGGCCTCGGCGATGATCGTCCGCGCCACCGAGAAGGTCGCGACGACGGTGACGGGCGGGAGCACGTTGGGCAGAATATGGCGCCAGAGGAGATAGAGGTCGGTCGCGCCGAGCGCGCGCGCGGCCTCGACGAACTCGCGCTGACGCAGCGAGAGCGTCTCGCCCCGCACGATCCTCGCGTAGGTGATCCAACCCGTCACGCCGAGCACGAGAATGACGTTCGCAAGGCTCGCGCCGAGGACGGCGAGCACGGCGACGGCCAGCACGAGGACGGGGAACGCGAGCTGGACGTCGCCCAGGCGCATCAGCGCGTCGTCCGCCCAGCCGCGGTAATAGCCGGAGAGCAGCCCGAGGCCGACGCCCAGCACGCCGGCGACCACGACGGCCGCGAGGCCGACGATCAGGGAGACCCGCGCGCCATAGAGGAGCCGGCTCGCGACGTCGCGGCCGAGCGTGTCGGTGCCGAGCGGGTGCCTCGCGCTGCCGCCGGTGTTCCACATGGGCGGCGTGAGGCGCTCGACCAGGCTATTCTTGACGGGGTCCGCGGGCGCCAGCGCGGGCGCAAGCACGGCCATCAGGACCGTCCCGCAGATGACGATCAGCCCGAGGACGGCGCTCTGGTCGCGCCCGAGCCCGATCACGTCAGGCGCACGCGCGGGTCGACCACCGTGTAGAGCAGGTCCACGATCAGGTTGAGGCCCACGAAGATCAGCGCGAACACGAAGACGCCGGCCTGGATGACCGGGAAGTCACGGCCCGGGACGGCCTGAACGATCAGCCGTCCCATGCCCGGCCAGGAGAAGACCGTCTCGATGATCACGGCGCCGCTCAGCATGAAGCCGAGCGAGAGACCGGTGACGGTGATGACCGGAATCGCGGCGTTCCGGAGCGCGTGACGGTAGATCACGAGCCGCTCGGTCAGGCCCTTGGCGCGCGCGGTCCGGACGTAGTCCTGCTGCAGCACTTCGAGCATGCCGCTCCGGATCAGCCGCACGTTCTGGGCGAGCGGGGCGGCGGCCAGCGTGACCGCCGGCAGAATCAGGTGCCGTAGGCCCCCGGATCCGAAGGCGGGCAGGAGGCCGCCCAGCTCGACGGCGAAGAGCAGGATCAGCATGAGACCGAGCCAGAAGCTCGGCATCGACTGGAGGAAGAGCGACGCGAGGCGGCTCGCGTGATCGACGACGCCGTTCTTGTGGGTGGCCGAGGCGACGCCGAGCGGAATCGCCAGCACCGTCGAGAGCAGGAGCGCGGCGGCGGCCAGCTCGACCGTCGCCGGCCAGAGGTGCTCGAGCACCATCCGCATCGCCGGTCGCTTCTCGCGGATCGAGGTCCCGAAATCGCCGCGCGGGACCGACCCCAAGAACTCGAGATACTGGACGTGGAGCGCGCGGTCCAGGCCGAGCTGGCGGCGGGCCTCGGCGATCTCCTGCTGAGTCGCGCTCTGATCTACGAGAAATGGAGTGGGATCACCGGTCAGGCGGACCAGGAAGAAGACGGCGGTGACCACGCCCCAGAGCACGAACACCGCGTGAAGCGCGCGACGGAGCAAGAAGGCGCGCATCGGCGGCGGCTCATTTCTTCACGGCGACGCCGCGGAAGTCCATGTTCAGCTCCGGCAGCGGCATGAAGCGCAGCACGCGCGCGCTGTGCGCGTAGACCTTGACCTCCTGGTAGAGCGCCACGACCGGCGCCCAGTCGCGCACCTGCCGCTGCAGATCGGCGAGGAGCCGTAGACGCTTCTGCGGGTCGACCTCGCGGCGCGTGGCGGTGTAGAGCGTCATCAGCTCGGGTGGGTAGGGCACCCAGTTGATCAGCGCGATCGCGGCCCAGTCGCGCAGGTAGTCGTCGGCGTCGAGGTTGTTGCCGGTCCGGCAGGCGGTGAATCCGCCATTGGGTGGCAAGGTGCCCTTCGTTCCCGTCTGCAGCAGGGTCGCGAAATCGACGGGCTTCAAGGTGACCTGCACGCCGACGTCCTTCAGCATCTCGACGACCGCCGGCGTCATCTCGTCGAAGCTCTGGCCGTAGTGCTTGGCCGGGAACAGGAGCTGCAGCGTCAGGGGATTCGTGTCGCGAAAGCCGGCTTCGGCGAGCAGCGCCCGGGCGCGACCCGGATCGTACGGGTAGGGCTCCTGCGCGGCATAGCCGTACGAGACCGATGCGACCGGCGAGGAGTTGGCCAGGGCGTAGCCGTTGAAGATCTTCTTGATGATCGCGTCCCGGTTGACGGCCAGGTTGAGCGCCAGCCGCACGCGCTGATCGACGAAGAGACCGTCCTTGCCGCCCGAGTCGTACTTGTCCTTCGAGCGGCCGTTGAGGTAGAGCCGGCACGAGAGCTTCTGTGGGCTCGAGGCCACCTTGAGCCTCGAGTCCTGCCCGAGCGCGGGCGCGTCGAACGGCGGCACGCCCTCAATGAGCCCGACCTGGCCCGCTCGCAGCGCGGCGATGCGGGCGGCGCCCTCGGGGATCGTCTGGAATCGCATCGTGCGAAAGAGCGGCTGCGTGCCCCAGTACGCGTCGTTCTTTTCGAACAGCATCGACGTCTTGCGCTTCCATTCCACCATCTTCCATGGTCCGGTCCCGACCGGGCGATCGTTCAGCCCCTCCACGCCGTTCTTGAGCGTGTAGGCCTTGGGCACCATCGGCTCGCGGCCGATGAAATCCCAGAGCGTCGGCGCGGGCTCGCTGGTATGGATGCGAACGGTGTAGTCGTCCACCTTCTCCCATCGCGTGACGAACGGGTACGTCTTCTCGAACGGGGTCGCGGCCAGCACGTCCTTGATCGTCCAGCGGTCGAGGTTCCGTCGGAAGAAGCGATCGAGATTGAAGAGCACGGTGTCGGCGTTGAACGGCTCACCGTCGTGGAAGGTCACGCCGCGCCGGAGCGCGAATTCCCAGGTGAGCTCCCCCGCGGGCTTCCACGAGAGCGCCAGGCCCGGCACCGGGCGACCCTGGGCGTCCACGTCGACCAGGCTCTCGAACACCTGACGGATGTAGTTCGAGCGAATCGAGCCCATGCCGATGCGCGGGTCCATGTTGGTGGTGTCGTCAGCGAGCGCGACCACCAGCTCGGCGTCGGGATCGATGGCGACGCCGTCCACGGTGCGCGGCTGCGCGGCGGCTTGCGGCCCAGCCGCCACCAGGGGCCACGTGAGCATCACCGCGGGCATCAGCATCCGAGCGCGACGGATCATCTTCGGCTCCTCTCGCAGAATGGCCCCCAACTACATAGCAAGGCTCCGGTCTTGTCAACGCCGCGAGCCTCGCGGGATCATCAGCAGCAGAGGGAGAACGCGGCGCTCGTGCGCTAGCGGCTCCGCTCGACGATCCGGAAGAGCCCGAAGCCGAGAATCGTCGCGGCCATGACGAGGCCGGCCAGATAGATGGGCGCGGCGGGGCTGCCGAAGAGGTCACGCACACCGCCGGCGGCGAGCTGCACGGCCGCCATCACGACGTAGTACGTCGTGTAGTACACGCCCAGCGCCGTCGCCAGGCGCTCGGTCGGCACGGCCCTGGGCAAGAGCGCCATCAGCGCGCCGGGGGGCGCGCCGATCGCGAGGCCGACCAGGCTGAAGGCCACGAGCGGGTGCGGGAACGCCGGAATGAGCATCGTGACCAGAGCGGCGACGAGGCTGCCCGCGACGATGAGGAGGTTGGGCCGGCCGAGGCGATCGCTGAGCAGCCCGCCCAGCGGCACCGAGAGCATCGTGAGCCAGATCGCCAGGCTCACGATGAAGCCGGCGTCGCCCAGCGACGTGCCGCGGGAGGTCAGGAGGCCGGGGCCGAACGCGATGATGGCCACGAGGCTCGCGTTGAAGCAGCCCCAGGCGAAGCCTCCGCTCGTCGCCAGCGTGATCTCGCGGGCCGGCAGGCGCACCCGTCGCTCGGCCGCCCTGGCGGCGCCGCTCGCCGGGCGCGGTGGGTTGCGGTAGGCGAACGCGATCAGCACGAGCCCGAGCGCGGCGACGAGCGCCGTCGCCTCGATCGCCGTCCGCCACGACGCGTGCGTGGCGAGCGCGCCGAGCGTCGCGGCGGCGATACCGAGTCCGACCGGCCAGCTCGTCAGCATGATGCCCATCGCCGTCGAGAGCTCGCGCTCCGCGAACCAGTCGGCGACCATCTTGGCGAGCAGGATATTCATGAGCACGGCGCCGACGCCGCTCAGCAGGCGTCCGGCTGCCGCGACGATGAAGCCGTGGGCGGCGGCGGTGACGAGGCCGCCGGCCACCATCAGCGCGAGGCTGACGACCACGATGCGCCGGTCGCCGAAGCGCTGGCCGAGCACGCCGCCGGGAAGCGCGAACACGGCGCCGGGCAGCAGGTAGAGACCGATCAGGGAGCCGAGCTGCACCCAGGTGAGCTGCAGCTCCGCGACCATCAGCGGCGCCACGGCGGCGACGGACTGGAACTGAAAGCCCATCGAGGTGCGGGTGACGAACACGATCGCCAGCGCCACCCAGCGGTTCGCCATGTGGCCGGGATGATAACGCGGACCGCTGCGGCTTGATCAATTGCGGCAGCCGACATAGAGTCCGCCCAGAGATGATCACGCATGAGGGGGAAACGATGGGCTCACCTGTAGCGCCGACCACCATCAGCCGCCGAGACCTGCTCAAGCTCGGAGGCGCCGCGGCCGCGGGAGCCACGCTGCCGCTCCTCGACCGTGAGCCCGCGGAGGCCCAGACGCCGAAGCGCGGCGGCGTGTTCCGGATCCGCGGTGAGGACGCGACCACCGGCTTCGATCCGCATCTCTTCTCGAACCACCACCGGATCTCGACGAATCTCTCCTTCACTCATAGCCGCCTGGTGAAGGTGAAGGCCGGCCCCTCGATCGTGCCGGGCACGCTGCCGGTCGAAGGAGACCTGGCCGAATCGTGGACGCAGCCGAATGACCGGACGTACGTCTTCAGGCTCAGGAAGGGCGTGCGCTGGCACCCGAAGCCTCCGGTGAACGGTCGCGAGCTGACCGCGGAGGACGTGAAGTACACCTACGAGCGCTTCCTGTCGATCAAGGGCAATCCGAACCGCTCGATGCTCGGCGCCGTCGAGAAGATCGACGCGCCCGACAAGTACACCGTTCGCTTCATGCTCAACGAGCCGTCGGGCTGGTTCGTCGACTATCTCGCGCAAACCGTGATGTGGGTCGTGCCGCGCGAGGCCGTCGAGCAGTTCGGCGATCTCAAGCGACCCGAGGCCGTCATCGGGACCGGGCCGTGGATGCTCGAGCGCTACGAGCCGAACGTGCGACTGACATTGGTGCGGAACCCGAACTACTTCGTACCCGGGCTTCCATACGCGGACGGGGTCGAGGTGACCATCGACGAGGATCCTTCGTCGCGACTCGCCACCTGGATTTCAGGCAAGTATGACTTCGCCCCCGAGTACGGACAGTGCGTGCGGCGGCTCGATCTCGACGTCGCCAAGGGGCGCAAGCCGAACCTCAAGACCCAGGATTTCACCGTGCTCTTCAGCGGCGTCACGATGATGAAGCTCGATCGCGAGCCGTTCAAGGACGTCCGGGTGCGCCGCGCGCTGGCGTTAGCCATGAACTGGAAGGAGGTGCTCGAGACGAATGCCTGGTCCCAGGGGCATGGCGTTCCGAATCCGGCGATTCCCGCCGCGCTCAAGGAGTGGTCGATCCCGATCAATCAGCTGAGCCCGGAGGGGCGGCGTCACTACGAGCAGAACATTCCGGAGGCAAAGCGACTGCTCACGCAGGCCGGCTTCCCGAACGGACTCAAGCTGCCGGTCGAGGCGACGCTGGGCTGGAGCCCGGACTACGTCGACAACTTGCAGGTGGTCATGCGGAACTGGAAGGACGCCGGGATCGACACGGAGCTACGCGGCAAGGAGTTCGGCGCCTTCATGTCGAGCGTGATTTACGGAAAATTCGAGAAGCTCGCCCACAGTCTGCGCGGCGGAAGCCCGATTGCCGACATCTATCTCTACGCCGGACACGTTCCCGGCGAAGCCCTGAACGCCTCGGGCGTCGACGATCCCAAGCTGACCGAGATGATCAAGCTGCAGCGGCGCACGCTCGACACCGCGAAGCGGCGCGAGCTCGTCTACGACATCCAGCGCTACCTCGCCGAGCAGGTGTACTACGCCTACGATGCCTCGGTGACCACCGTGTCGGCCTGGGAGCCGTACGTGAAGAACTTCGCGCCGAACCTCGGGCACGACTACGGCGGGCGGCTCATGGCCGCGTGGCTCGACCGCTGAGCGGCCCGGCTTGACTCGCTCACGCGGATGCCGCACGATCGCACGTACCGTCTAGGAGGACATGATGGCGTACTCGACTGACTCGAAGTCCGCGGCCGTGCGCGCTCAGCTCGACCATCCCGTGATCGACGGCGACGGGCACTGGCTCGAGCCGGTGCCGATCTTCCTCGACTACCTCCGTGAGGTCGCCGGATCTACCGTCGTCGAGCGCTTCCGGAAGATGGCCACCGCGCACATCGACCGCGGCTGGTACGACATGACGCCGGCCGAGCGCCTCGATCGGCGGCCCACGCGCCCGACGTGGTGGGGCGAGCCGGCCAACACGCTCGACCGCGCGACCGCGATGATCCCGAAGCTCTTCTACGAGCGGCTCGACGACTTCGGGATCGACTTCGCGATGCTCTACACCTCGCTCGGCCTCTTCCACATCGCCAATCCGGACGAGGAGCTGCGCCGGGCCATCGCGCGCGCGGTCAACAGGATGAACGCGGAGATGTTCAGGCCATACGCGCATCGCATCGCGCCGGCGGCGGTCGTGCCGGTGCACACGCCCCAGGAGGCGATCGACGAGGCGACCTACGCCGTGCGCGAGCTCGGCATGAAGGTCATCATGATCGCCAACCACGTGCGGCGCCCGGTGCCGGCGTTCGCCCGCACGGCGTCCGACCCCACACAGGTGCGCCACTTCGTCGACTCGCTCGCCTACGAGAGCCCCTACGACTACGACCCCCTCTGGGCCAGGTGCGTCGAGCTGAAGGTGGCGGTCACCGCGCACTCCGGCAGCATGGGCTGGATGGGCCGCGAGTCGGTCAACAGCTTCACGTTCAACCACATCGGCCACTTCGCCACCGCGAGTCACGCGTTCGCCAAAGCGCTGATCCTCGGCGGTGTCGTGCACCGCTTCCCCTCGCTGCGGTTCGCGATGCTCGAGGGCGGCGTGGGCTGGGCCTGCAACCTCGTGACCGACCTGCTCGGCCACTGGGAGAAGCGCAACGGCCGCGCCATGGAAGCCCACACGCGACCGACGAACCTCGACAAGCAGGGGCTCAAAGATCTCTTTACCCGGTTCGGCGGGCGCGTCTACGAGGAGAAGATGGACGAGCTGATGAGCTGCCTGAGCCTCGTGCCGCCGTTCAAGTCGGCCGAGGAGATGACCGAGCGAGAGTACCGAGGAGAGCTCGATGATTTCTCCGCGGCCCACGTCGGCTCGGCCGACGAGCTGCGCCGGCAGTTCTCCGAGCACTTCTACTTCGGGTGCGAGGCCGACGACCCGACGACGGCCTGGGCGTTCGACCGCCACGGTCACCATCGCCTGAACCCGATCTTCAGCTCCGACGTCGGTCACTTCGACGTGACCGACATGTCCGAGGTGCTGGAGGAGGCCCACGAGCTGGTCGAGCACGGCCTGATCACCATGGACGATTTCCGGGAGTTCGTCTTCGGCAACGCCGCGCGGCTTCATACCGCGCTGAACCCGGATTTCTTCAAGGGCACGGTGGTAGAGCACGCGGTCGCCAAGGAGCTCGTGCGCTGATCGACACCGTCCGCGAGTGGATCGACGAGGCCCAGTGCCTCGTGGCGCTCACGGGCGCCGGGATCTCGACGGACTCCGGGATCCCGGACTTCCGCGGCCCGCAGGGCGTCTGGACGAAGAACCCCGAGGCCGAGAAGCAGTCGACCCTGCAGAACTACGTGGCCGATCCCGAGGTGCGCCAGCGCGCGTGGCAGAGCCGGCTCACCTCGCCGGCCTGGAAGGCGGAGCCCAACGACGGTCATCGCGCCTTCGTCACTCTGGAGAAGCGCGGCAAGCTCGACACCCTGATCACGCAGAACATCGACGGGCTCCACGTGAAGGCCGGCTCGTCGCGCGACCGTGTGATCGAGATCCACGGCACGATGCACGAGGTGGTGTGCCTGGCCTGCGGTGAGCGGGCGGCGATGGAGCGGGCGCTCGCGCGCGTGCGCGCCGGCGAGGACGACCCGCCGTGTCGGACGTGCGGCGGCATCCTCAAGTCGGCGACGATCTCGTTCGGTCAGGGGCTCGTGCAGGAAGACCTGCACCGCGCTCAGCGCGCCGCATCGAGCTGTGACCTGATGCTCGCCGTCGGCACGAAGCTGTCGGTGTACCCGATCGCGGGGGTCGTGCCGGTCGCCAAGCGCGCCGGCGCCCGCGTCGTGATCCTCAATGCGGAGCCGACCGAGATGGACGAGCTGGCTGACGCCGTGCTGCGTGGCTCGATCTCGAGCCTCTTGCCCCGCCTGGTGGAGGGCGCCTGATGCCGGTGACCCGATTCGACGTGCGATTGAAGCGCCCGCTCGCCGGTGGTGCCGCGTTCGGCGACGTCGGCCCGTACGACGAGCTGAAGGGCACGCTCCGGTTCTCGATCGATCCCAAGCACGCGGCGAACGAGCGCATCACCGACGTCGCGCTGGCGCCGCGCGATCACTCCGGACGCGTCGAGTTCGAATCCGACGTGTCGATCCTGGTGCCGGTCGATCGCGGGCGGGCGCGCGGTCGAGTGATGCTCGACGTGGTCAACCGCGGAAACACGGTCGCGGTGCCCAACTTCAACCGCGCGACGCGCCCGACGTTCCTCCCCGGCTCGAATCCCGACCCGCCCGTCGATCCGGGCGACGGCTTCCTCATGCGGCGCGGCTATGTCGTGATCTCCTGCGGCTGGCAGATCGATCTCCCGGAGGTGCCCGGGCTCCTCGGCCTGCGCGGGCCCGAGGCGCTCGACGCGAGCGGCAACCGCATCACGGGGCGTGTGTACACGCAGCTGCAGACGCCGTCGCCGGCGACGCATCTCTTGCTCTCCGATCGCGGCCACCGTGCGTACCCGGCGGTCGATCTCGCCGAGCGGGACGCGGTCTTGCTTGTGCGCGATCAGCCCGACGGCGCGGCGACCCCGATCGACCGGAGCCGGTGGCGCTTCGCCCGCGTGTCCGGCGGCGACGTCGTGGCCGATCCGCGCTACATCTGGCTCGAGGGCGGCTTCGAGAAAGGGCGCATCTACCAGGTGGCCTACACGGCGATCGGCGCGCCGGTGGTCGGGCTCGGCATCGCCGCGCTGCGCGACGCCGCCGCCTGGCTCAAGAGCGGTACCGCGCGCGAGGGTAACCCGGCGCCCGACGTCCTCCGGTACGTGTACGCCTACGGCCGCTCGCAGACCGGGCGACTGCTGCGGACCCTCGTGTTCAACGATCTCAATCTGGACGAGCAGGGCCGGGAAGCGCTCGACGGGATCATCGCCAACGTGGCCGGCGGCCTGCGCGGCGAGTTCAACCAGCGGTTCGGCCAGAATTCGAAGGACCGGCCGCACATGATGGACTACGTCCAGCCGGCCACCGACGAGGACCTGCACCGGCGGCTCACGGCGCGCGCGAGCAAGCTGAAGGTGTTCTACACGAACAGCTCGGCGGAATACCACCGCGGCGACGCCTCGCTCGCCCACACGAACGCCGAGGGCACTCGCGACGTCGCGAACGGTCCGTTGGCGCGCGTCTATCACTTCGCGGGCACCGAGCATGGTCTCGGCGTGTGGCCGCCCACGGCCGAGAAAGCGGCCGCCGCCGATCCGTCGGAGCCGCCCGAACACTCGCAGAACTTGCGGAACACGATCGACTACGCGCCGCTCCTGCGCGCGTGTCTCGTCAACCTGGATCGCTGGGTCACCGAAGGCGTCGAGCCGCCGCCGAGCCGGCATCCGCGCCTGGCCGAGGGCACCGCGGTGGCGTTCGAGGCGCTCCACGCGGTATTCGATCGAATCCCCGGCGCCAGCTACCCGTGCCATCACGCGCGTCCGTGCCGCCTCGATTTCTCGGCGCTGCCGCCGCGCCCCGGTCCGGCGTGCGGCTCACTCGTCTCCGCGGTCGACGCCGACGGCAACGAGGTCGGCGGCATCGCGCTGCCGGAGGTCGCCGTGCCGCTCGGCACCCATACGGGATGGACCCTCCGGCATCCGTCGATCGGCGGCGAGGCTCAGCGTCTGGTCTTCGCCGGAGCGACGATTCCGTTCGCGCGCACTCGGCTCGAGCGCGAGGCCGCCGGCGATCCGCGACCCTCGATCGAGGAGCGCTACCGGTCGCGCGAAGATTATCTCGAGCGAGTCCGCCGCGCCGGCGCGGCGCTCGTGACTCAGCGCTACATGCTCGAAGAGGACGTCGAGCTCGAGGTCGCGCTCGCGGCGCGGGCGTGGGATCACTGGACGGCCTGAGGCGAGGACACCACCATGGCAGTCACCAGGAAAAACATGCAGCCGGAGGCGCTGGCCGCTCCGGTCAGAAACGGCCACACGCTCTACTCCCACGTCGTCGCGGTCGAAGGCCGTCGCATGGTCTTCGTCGCCGGCCAGCTCGCGCGCGACCGCGCCGGCAACGTCGTCGGCAAGGGCGACATGCGCGCGCAGATCCGTCAGGTCGGCGAGAACATCAAGGCCGCGCTGGCGGCCGCGGGCGCAACGCTCGGCGACATCGTGAAGACCAACACGTATGTGACCGACATGGACGAGTACTTCCGCCACGTGGACGTCCGCATGGAGTACTTCGGTCCGGCGCTTCCCACCAGCACGACGGTCGAGGTGCGACGCCTCGCGCATCCCGACTTCCTGGTCGAGGTCGAAGTCGTCGCGATGACCGGGTAGCTCGTCTCAGGCGAGCTGGTCAGGGCTCGCCGATCGGGTCGGGGCCGAGGCCGCTGGCCAGCGGGAGACCGCGCCCGCACATCGGGCACTCGCCGGGCGTCCAGATGTTGTTCGGAAGCGAGGCGAGCGTCTCGAGGGCGATTGACCGGTCGGCGGCGATTCGCGAGGCCGACGAGCCCAGCACGAGCAAGGCGCCGATTGCGACGGGGCGGGCGGCGCAGGCCTCGAGATCGGTGAGGGTGCCGCGCACGGCCGACCCGGCGTTGATGACGTCGTTCACGATGGCCACGCGCCGGCCGCGGACTTCCGCCCGCAGCGCGCGCGGCACGCGATAGTCGACTGCAAACAGGCCGCCGCGCTCAGGATTCGGAAAGCGCTCCGAGTAGGCGAAGGGCACGCCGAGCTCGGAGGCGACCATCATCGCGACGAAGGCGCCTTCCACGAGCGGGCCGCAGACCGCCTCGATCGCGTAGGGCGCGAGTCTCGCTGCGAGCCGCGCGGCCAGCCGCCGGACGGGATCGGGCGCGAGGCACAGGAGCTCGAGGTCGAGCCATAGCTCTCCGTGATGACCCGACTCGAGCAGAAAATGGCCGCGGCGAGCCGGCATGAGCGCGATCACGTCGTCGTGAGTCTCTGCGCTCATCGCCGACACCACGCGCTCACGAGCGTCGATTCAGGGTTGTAGACGGGTCGAGCGCCAGGAGCCGCCGCTGAAGCCCGCGTCGGTCGACGCGAGCGCGCGCGTCCACAGCGCCCGATCGTGGGCGCGCGCCGGCTGGCCCACCCACAGCTCGACGCGCTCGGCCCACACGCGGTAGCCTCCCCAGCGCTTGGGCCGGGGCAGATCGCCGCCGGCGCGCTTGGCCTCCAGCTCGACTTTCGCCAGAAACGCCGCGCGCGACTCGATCGGCTGGCTCTGGTCGCTGGCCGATGCCGCGACGCGCGCGTCACGCGGTCGCGAGCTCCAGTACGTGTCGGAGTCCGAGTCGGGTGCGAGGGTCACCGGACCTTCGATGCGCGCCTGCCGCTCGTGCGCGTCCCAGTTGAAGACGAGCGCCGCGTAGGGGTTGACGTCGAGCGCCTTGCCCTTGGCACTCTCGCGATCGGTGTAGAAGACGATCCAGCCGGCGCGGACGTCGATACCACGGCAGATCACCATGCGCGCCGAGGGCCGGCCGTCGGGATCGACGGTCGCGAGCGTCATCGCGTGCGCGTTGCGGATATCGGCGAAGGCTTCCTTCAGCCAGCTGTCGAGGAGTGGCAGCGGGTCCGCCGGAAGGTCCGTGGGCAGCGCCGGCTTGGGGATGTCGAGCCTCCTGCCGGAAGACTACCTTATTTCATGGGCTCGGAGGCCGCCGCCGATTCACCAGGGTGGCGACGACGTGGACGATGTCGGTCGGGTCGATCGGCTTGCGGAGGTACACGTCGAAGCCGGCGGCGCGCGCCTCGCGGACGCCGAACCGCTCGGAAAAGAACGTCACGGCGATCGCGGGTACGTCGCGGCCCGACGGCTGCGAGCGCACCCATCGGATGAGCTCCAGGCCGTTCTCGCCGGGCAGCCCGAGATCGCTCACGATGATGTCGACCTCGCCGGCGCCCAGGATCTGTCGGGCCTCCGCCACGGAGCCGGCGGTGATGACGGCAACGCCGTACGGTTCGAGGGCAGCCGCGAGCAGCTGGACGGAATCGTGATGGTCGTCGACGACCAGCGCCTTGACTCCAGAAAGGACAGGTCGATCCACGGAGCTCATGATGTCGATTCGCCTCGCAATGTCGTTTGCCGGTTCGCGTCATTCGGTCGCGCCATCGCGCGATCCCGGCGATGACGGGCCCACGAAAATCGGCTCGGGCGTGGAGGTCGCGAACGGAGCGGCTAACTACCGAGGGACGCGAGGACTAGTGTTCTTCCGACGTCTCCGGAGCGGCCGGGGACGAGGCGACGACATACGAACGCGGTGAGTAGCGACCGAGTGGCACGCTCGCGCGCGCGGTCGCGGTCGCGCGAAGCGTCGGGGGCTCGAGCACTTCGCGCACGGGCAGCACCCAGCGCATCGCCGGAGACGCCAGGACCGGCATGGCGGGCTTGGCCTCGATGCTCTCCACGAAGTACGAATCCGACTCGAAAAAGAAGACGCCGGGCACGGAAGGATCGCAGTAGTCGGCGGTCAGGTAGAGCTGGACGGCGAGGACGAGGAGCCGGCGCAGCAATGTCAGTAGCCTTCCTCCTCCAGGAGCGGAAACGCGCTGGCCACGTGCGCGGGCCGGACCGGCGACGCCGGATGGAGGTAGGACGAGTTGAGCGCCGAGAAGCGATCGACGCCGAGGAGCCCCAGGCAGATCCGGATCTCCTCTTCCAGGAGCTCGAACACCCGCACGAGACCCGCCTGGCCGGCGGCGGCGAGGCCACAGCAGCAGAGACGACCCATCCCGACCGCCTGCGCGCCGAGCGCGATCGCCTTCACGACGTCGGTCCCCCGCATGAAAGAGCCGTCGACGATGATCGTCGAGCGCCCGCGCACGGCGGCGACCACTTCGGGCAGCACGTCGGCGCTGCCGCGCCCGTGGTCGAGCTGACGGCCGCCGTGGTTGGACACGTAAACGCCGTCGACCCCGTGATCGCACGCGAGCGCCGCGTCCTCCGCGGTGGCGATGCCCTTGAGGATCAGCGGGATGTCGTGGAGATCCTTGAAACGCTTCACGTGATCCCAGCTGAGCGCGGCCTGAAACTCCTGACCGGTCGCCCGCGTGCGCCAGGGCTTGACGAAGCGCCGGGCCAGATCGCGCTCGCGCCGGCTGTACATGGCCGTGTCCACGGTCAGGCAGAACGCGGCGTAGCCGTTGTCCTTCGCGCGCTTCACGTGCTCGTCCACCCACGCGTCGTCGCCGCGGACGTAGAGCTGGAAGATGCGGAAGTTGTCGGCGGCGGCGGCGACCGCCTCGAGCCCGGGATTGCAGACCGAGCTCAGCATCTGCGGCACGTTGAACTCGGCGGACGCCTTGGCGGCGGTGGCGCCGCCGCCCGGCTCGAAGGTCTCCACCGACCCGACGGGCGCGATCATGACCGGAATCCGTACGGTGCGCCCGAACAAGGTCGAGGTGCTGTCGATCTTCGAGACGTTGCGGAGCACGCGCGGCCGGAACGCGATCGAGTCGAGCGCCTGCCGATTGCGCCGTAGAGTGGTCTCGGTCTCGGTACCACCCGCGAGGTAGTCCCACGGTCCCGGGGCGAGGCTCAGCCGCGCCGCGCGCACGATCTCGTGAAGTGTCTGGAACCTGTCTTCGAGCTTTGAAGGTGACATGGCCCCGAAGCCTAGTCGATGAATCGGCCCATGTCTAGACCGAGGAGTCCAGGAGCTCGGGGGGCATGGGGGGCCCTGCGAGGCCCCACGAGCTCACGCGAAGTCGAGGAGCGCCACGGCTGTGCCGGGGCGCTTCCGAGCGCGGGGGGTTTGGGGGGCCCTTCGAGGCCCCCCATGTAGGGAATCAAACACTCGGGTGGCGTTTGTGCCAGTCGGTGGCCTGCTCGTAGGTGTGGCCCACGCGCAGCACGGTGGTCTCGTCGAACGGGCGCCCCGAGATCTGGATCGAGATCGGCAGGCCCGTGGCGGTGAAGCCGCAGGGCACCGCCAGCGAGGGCAGCCCGGTCATGTTGAACGGGCCCGTGTTACCACGGGGGAATCCGTAGTCGGGATCGTAGACCGTGGCGAACGTGGGCGCGGGCTTGGGGCTGGTCGGCGTCGCGAGCACGTCCACCCGGCGGAGCACCGCGCTCATGTCGGCCAGCAGTCGTGCACGGATGCGCTGGGCCTGCACGTATTCGGAGCCGGTGATGAGCGCGCCGGCCGTCAGACGCTCGCGCAGGAGCTCGCCGAAGCGCTCGGGATGCTCGCGCAGGTCGCGCTCGTGATAGGCGAACGCCTCGGCGAGCATGATCGCCATGAAGGCGCCCGCCGACTGGATGCTCGGGATCTGCACGTCCTCGACGGTGGCGCCGAGCTGCCGCAAGGTCGCGAGCGCCTGCTCGAATCCCTTCTCGACCTCGGGGTCGATGCCCTCGAAGAAGTATTCGCGGGGCACGCCGACGCGGAGCCCGCGCACGCCCCGCCCGAGCGGCGCGACGTAGTCGGGCACGGGCTCGCGACTCGACGCGGGATCGGCCGCGTCGTAACCCGCGAGGGCCTGGAGCAGGTACGCGCAGTCCTCGACGGTACGCGCCATGGGCCCGGTGTGGTCGAGCGTCCACGAGAGCGTCAGGACGCCGGCGCGGCTGCAGCGCCCGTAGGTCGGTTTGAGTCCCGCGATGCCGCAGAGCGACGCGGGCCCCCGGATCGAGCCGCCCGTGTCCGAACCGAGCGCGCCGAACGCCATGCCGGCCGCGAGCGCCGCGCCCGAGCCGCTCGAGGAGCCGCCGGGCATCCGCTCGAGGTCCCACGGATTCCGCGCCGCCGGGAAGCGGTGACCGGGGAACTGGATGCCGAACGCGAACTCGTGCGTGATCAGCTTGCCCAGCATCACGGCACCCGCTCGCTGAAGCCGTGTCACGCACGTCGAGTCTTCGTCCGGGATCCAGTCGGCCAGCAGCGCCGAGCCGCCGGTGGTGAGGATCCCGCGCGTCGCGTAGATGTCCTTGTAGCCGATCGGAATGCCGAGGAGCGGGCTCGAGATGTCGCCGCGCCCGAGGGCGGCTTCGGCGGCCCGGGCGTCCGCCAGCGCCCGATCGGCGGTGACGGTCACGAACGCGTGGAGCTTGGGGTCCAGTTGCTCGATGCGATCGAGATGGGCCCGCGTCAGCTCGACCGGCGAGAGCGCCCGGCGCCGGAAGCGCGCGCCAATGTCGCGGATGGTCGCGTAGAAGAGCTCCTCACTGGCCACGATCGCCTCGCGATCGGACGGTATCGAAGGTCACGGCGGGCTCGAGCGTTCGGTTGGCCCGCGAATCCATCGCGTGGATCGGCCGGAGCGCGTCGGTCAGGAGCCGGCGCACGACCTCGAGCCGGTTCTCGGCGATCTCGACTCGGGCCGCCTTCATGCGGTCGCGGAGCTCTTCCAGGGTCATAGCGATCCTCCCGTGTGGGAGAATACCGCGACCTCGATGCCAACGGGAGGCGGATTGATGACGCGCGCGTGGCGGCTCCTGACCCCGGTGGTGCTCCTCGCTGCGGTGTCGCTGCCGGCGCCCGCCGCCGTCCTCGCACAGGGAAGCCTCAACGTCTACTGCAGCGTCCAGGCCGAGTGGTGCCAGGCGGTCGCCAACGAGTTCCAGCGCCAGACGGGCACCAGAGTGGCGCTCACCTTGAAGGGGTCCGGCGAGACCCTCGCGCAGGTCACCGCCGAGGCCGCCAACCCGAAGGGCGATGTCTGGTTCGGTGGCACCGGCGATCCGCATCTGGCCGCGGCCGAGCAGAACCTGACAGTCGCCTACAAATCGCCGAACATCGAGAAGCTCCACGAGTGGGCTCGACGGCAAGCCGAGCAGTCGGGCTTCAAGACCGTCGGCATCTACGCCGGAGCGCTGGGCTTCGGCTACAACCCGGAGCTCCTGCAAAAGAAGAAGCTCGCCGCGCCCACGTGCTGGAAAGACCTGGTGAAGTCGGACTTCAGGGACGAGATCCAGGTCGCGAACCCGAACTCGTCCGGGACGGCGTACACGGCGGTCGCGACGATCGTTCAGATCTTCGGCGAGGAGGAGGCGTTCCGCTATCTGCGCCAGCTTCACAGGAACGTCAACCAGTACACGCGTTCGGGCGTCGGCCCGATCAAGGCGGTGGCGCGCGGCGAGACGTCCGTGAGCATCAGCTTCATGCACGACGTCGTCACCGAGGCTCTCGCGGGCTTCCCGGTGAAAGCCCAGGCGCCGTGCGAGGGCACCGGCTACGAGGTCGGCTCGCTCAGCATCATCAAGGGCGCGCGCAACCTCGAGGGCGCCAAGAGATTCGTCGACTGGGCGCTGACCCCGCAGGCGCAGAAGCTCGGCGCCGATTCCAAGCAGTTCCAGGTGCCCTCGAACCGCGAGGCGCAGCTGCCCCCACAGGCGCCGCGGTTCGCCGACATCAAGCTGATCAACTACGACTTCGCGAAGTACGGCGCGAGCGCCGAGCGCAAGCGCCTGCTCGAGCGATGGGAGCGAGAAGTCAACAGCCAGCCCAAGTAGGCGCCGCCGCCATGCGCGACGGTCTTCGCCGCTGGGCGCTCGTCTGGAGCGTGGTCGGAGGCGCCGCTCTCGCGCTGCTTCCGTGGTACGCGACCCCCGACGGCGTCGGAATCGGCCGGATCTGGCTCCTCGCACCAGGCGTGGCCCTCCTCGCGTCGCTCGCGGCCGTGCTGCTCGACTTGCAGTCGCGCCTCGGCCGGCGGGGCGCCGGTCCCGCGACGGCCTGCCGCGCGGACTACCGCGATCATCGCGCGACCCTCGGCCGCCGGCTGCTCGTGCTCGGCGGCGCCGGCTTCGTCTACATCGTGGTCCAGGGATTCGCGATCGACCGCCAGCCCGGGATGGGACTCGGCGCCGCGCTCGTCTCGACGAGCCTTCTGATGCTCTTCTCGCTCGGGCTCGCCGCGCGCGGCTTGTTCAAGGGCGACGCCTTCGTCGCCGGCGCCGTGGTGGTCGTCGCGGTGCTCGTCGGGCTCTTCACGTTCTACCCGGTCGCGCGGATCCTGTTGAGCGCAGTCCAGGAGAGCGACGGCGCGCTCTCCATGCGGGCGCTCGTCGAGCGGCTGTTCGCGGCGAAGATCTGGCGTCTCGACTGCGTGACCGGCGGGCGAAGCTGCGGTGTCGGGTGGAACACGCTCCTGCTGGCCGTGCTGACCGCGACCACGACGACGACGCTCGGGCTCGCGTTCGCTCTGGTCGTCACGCGGACCGGATTCAAGGCCAAGCGGCTCCTGCGCGTGCTGACGGTGCTGCCGATCATCACGCCGCCGTTCGTGATCGGCCTCGGGCTGATCCTGATCTTCGGCCGGTCCGGTCTGGTCAACCAGCTCATGGAGTGGGCGTTCACGGTGGCGCCGTCGCGCTGGATCTACGGCCTGCCGGGCGTGTGGCTCGCGCAGACGTTGGCCTTCACACCGGTCGCGTTCCTCGTGCTGATCGGCGTCGTGGAAGGCGTGAGCCCGTCTCTCGAAGAAGCGTCGCAGACCCTCCGGGCCGGCCGTTGGCACACCTTCGGCCGAGTGTCATTGCCGTTGATGCGCCCCGGTCTCGCCAACGCGTTCCTGGTGGGCTTCATCGAGAGCATCGCCGACTTCGGTAACCCGATCGTGCTCGGCGGCAACTTCGGCGTTCTCTCCACCGAGGTGTTCTTCTCGATCGTCGGCGCGCAGCTCGATCAGGGCAGGGCGGCGGCGCTCGGCGTGCTCTTGCTGGCGCTGGCGCTCGCCGCGTTCTTCGTGCAGCGCCGCGTGGTCGGTCCCACGGTGTACACGACCATCTCGGGCAAGGGCGACAGTGGGCGGCCGGCACCGCTGCCGCCGCTGGTGCGGCGTCTCGCGTTCGGCGTCGCGCTGCCGTGGGCGACGCTCACCTTGACGATCTACGCGATGGCCCTGGCGGGCGGGTTCGTCGAGACATGGGGGCGCGACTATAGGCCGACCTTACGCCACTACGCGAAGGCCTTCTCGATCGAGTGGGGTGGTGGGGGCATCATCTGGTCGGGCTCCGCGTGGCGCTCGTTCTGGACCACGCTCGAGCTTGCCTCGATCGCCGCCCCACTCACCGCCGCGCTCGGCATCCTGACCGCGTATCTCCTGGTGAGGCAGCGCTTCGTCGGCCGCGCCGTGTTCGAGTTCGCCACGATGCTGAGCTTCGCCATTCCCGGCACCGTGATCGGCGTGAGCTACATCCTGGCGTACAACGTGCCGCCGGTCGAGCTGACCGGCACGGCGCTGATCCTGATCGTCTGCTTCGTGTTCAGGAACATGCCCGTTGGTCTCCGCGCGGGCGTGGCCGCGATGAGCCAGATCGACGGAAGCCTCGACGAGGCGTCGCGCACCTTGGGCGGCAAGAGCTTCGTGACACTCCGCCGCGTGATTCTGCCACTGCTGCGGCCCGCGGTCGTGGCGGCGCTGGTCTACAGCTTCGTTCGTGCGATGACGACCGTGAGCGCCGTGATCTTCCTGGTCTCGGCCGACTACGACATGGCGACGACCTACATCATCCACCGCGTGCTGAATGGCGACTACGGCGTCGCGATCGCCTACAGCTCGGTGCTCATCGTGCTGATGCTCGGCGCGATCGGGCTCATCCAGCTGCTGGTGGGCGAGCGCAAGCTCCGGCGCGCGGCTACGGCGCACGCCCCGCTGCCGACCGGACCCATTCCCGCGTGACCGAGCGCCGCGCGGCACGGATCGAGCTCTCGCGCGTGACCAAGCAGTACGGGCCGGTCACGGCCGTACGCGACGTCAGCTTCACGATCGACGCCGGGAGCCTCGTGACCTTGCTCGGGCCGTCGGGCTGCGGCAAGACGACGACCTTGCGCCTGATCGCCGGGCTCGAGACCGTCACGTCGGGACGGATCCTGATCGGCGACGACGACGTGACCGCGCTGGGGGCGACAGACCGGAACGTGAGCATGGTGTTCCAGAGCTACGCGCTCTTCCCGCACATGTCGGTGCTCGACAACGTCGCCTACGGCCCACGCGTCGCCGGCCGATCGCGGCGCCACGCGGCCGAAGTCGCTCGCGAGGCGCTCGCGGGCGTGGGGCTCGCCGAGCTCGGCGACCGGCTGCCGAGCGAGCTTTCGGGTGGCCAGCAGCAGCGGGTGGCTATCGCCCGCGCGCTCGTGCTCGAGCCACGCGTGCTCCTGTTCGACGAGCCGCTGTCGAACCTGGACGCGCGGCTGCGACGCCAGATGCGGGAGGAGATCCGAACGCTCCAGCGGCGGCTCGGGATCACGGTGGTGTACGTCACGCACGATCAGGAGGAGGCGCTCGGCGTCTCGGACCGCATCATCGTGATGAATCACGCTGTCGTCGCGCAGGAGGGGCGGCCGCGCGAGCTCTACGAGTCGCCGGGCGACGTGTTCGTGGCCGGCTTCATGGGCGAGGCCAATCGCGTCAAGGGCGTGCTCCAGCGCCTCGACGACCGGACCGGCAGGGTGACGATCGGCGGGCTCACGAGGATGTTGCCCCATCGAGGGCTCGCCGACGGCGCGGTCGACGTGGCCATCAGGCCGGAGGCGATCCTGATCTCCCGCGGCGACGTGGAGGACGGCGTGCTCCGCGGCACCGTGAGCCAGGCCGCGTACCTGGGCTCGCGGATGGAGTACTCGATCGCGTCGGAGCTCGGCGAGCTGTTCGTGACGAGCCCCGCGGTCGACGCACCGCTCGCGCCCGGCGCGACCGTCGGCTTGACACTCGCGGCCCACGGCATCACCCTGATTCGGCCATGATCGAAGAACGCGTCGTCCATACCCTCGATAGCCTCGGTGTTCCGTACGAGCTCATGCAGATCGACCCGGCCTTCGCCGACACGGCGGCCTGTTGCGAGAAGTACGGGTTGCCGCTGGACAGCGCGGGCAACACGATCGTCGTCGCGTCGAAGAAGGAGCCGCGAAAATTCGGCGCGTGCGTCGTGAAGGCGACGACGCGGCTCGACGTGAACCACGCCGTGCGGGCGCTGCTCGGGACCTCCAAGGTGTCGTTCGCCTCCGCCGAGGAGACGATGACCCTCACCGGCATGATGATCGGCGGCGTCACCGTGTTCGCGTTGCCGCCCGACCTGCCGATCTACGTCGACGACAAGCTGATGGAGCGCGAGTGGGTGATCCTCGGCAGCGGCAGCCGCTCGTCGAAGATCAAGATTGCGCCGGAAGTCTTCCGGCGCATCCCGAACGCCACCATCGTCCCGAATCTCGCTCTCGAGGTCGCGCGCTGACGGGTGACCTTCTCGATCGCCCGTCCGCCAGTCGATCGGCTGCGCCTACTCGATCGCCTGGAGCACCAGGGTCTTCAGCAGCTGGCGGTAGTGGACTCGGATCGGGCCGGGCGCCTGCGCCATGAAGACGACCGTCAGCTCTTCCTTGGGATCGACCCAGAAGCCCGTCCCGAAGGCTCCGCCCCAGTTGTAGTCGCCGGCCGAGCCGGTGACCGAGGACACCCCCGTGTCCTTGCGCACCGCGAACCCGAGACCGAAGCCGTAGCCCGGTCCCGGCGAGTACGCGGCGCCCGGCGCGATCGCCGAGCCGAGGTGGTCCGAGGTCATGTACTCGACCGTCTTGCGGCCGAGCAGCCGCGCGCCCTCGAGCGTGCCGCGGTTCAAGAGCATCTGCGTGAAGCGCACGTAGTCACCGGCGGTCGAGACCCCGCACCCGCCGCCGCATTCGAACTTCGGCGGCGTCGTCGGATCGAAGAGCTTGATCTCCTTGCCGGTGTCGGGATCGACCGCGAGGGCCTGGGCCAGGCGCCCCTTCTTGTCCGCGGGCACGACGAAGCCCGTGTCGGTCATCTTGAGCGGGCGGAAGACACGCTCGGCGAGCACCTGGCCGAGCGGCTTGCCGGCGACCACTTCGACGACGCGCCCGAGAACGTCGGTCGAGACGCCGTATTCCCACTTCGTCCCCGGCTGGTTAAGAAGGGGAAGCTTCGCGAGCCGCTCGATGAACTCCGGGGGCGTGAGCTCGCGCGAGAGGCCGCTCGTGCCGCCCTCGTAGAGCTTGTGGACGTGGGTCGTGCCGCGGTTGCCGTAGGTGAATCCGGAGGTGTGGCGGAGCAGATCCTGGATCGTCATCTCGGACTCGGCCGGCACCGTGTAGAACACGGTCTTGCCCGTCACCGGATCGAGCTTCTCGACGCCGACCTGACGGTTCGCGAGCTCGGGGAGGTATTTCGACACGGGATCGCTCAGGAAGAGCCGGCCTTCCTCGTAGAGCATCATCGTCGCGACGGAGACGAGAGGCTTGGTCATCGAGGCGATGCGGAAGATCGCATCTTGTGTCATCGCGGCGCCGGCGGTCTTGTCGCGGAAGCCCACCGTGTCGAGGTACGCGATGCGTCCCTTGCGCGCGACGATCACGACGGCGCCGGGAATGCGCCCGCGCTCGACGTCGGCACGCAGGATCCGGCCGATACGGTCGAGCTTCTCGGACGAGAGCCCGACCTCTTCGGCCTTGGCTCGCGGGAGCGGATCGGCCGCGGCGCCCGCGACCAGGAGAAGCGAGAAGCTCATCACGAGGACCAGGGCGAGCGCTTTCATCGAGAGCCTCCTGTGCTAGAGTGCCGCTGCCGCCCGGCCGCCGAGACCGGTGTCGAGACGATAGAGGAGAGTGTGATGGAGCGCAAGACGAGCGTGGTCACCTCCGAGCGGTTCGCGTCCGGCATGACGTTCGATCAATACGTCACCTACGTCGGCACGCCGGAGAATCTCAAGCGCGAGGGCTCGGGTGGACGGCCGCGAAGTGACATGAGCGCCAACCTGCGCGCGGGCTACGCCGCGGCGCGGCTGGACGACGCGCAGACCGCGGCGATCAAGTGGCTGGCGTCGAGGCCGAACGGCCCCGCCAAGGTGCTGGTCATCTCCGAGGAATGGTCATCGGACTGCCGCCGCGACGTCCCGATGCTGGCGCGGCTGGTCGAGGCGGGCGGTCTGGAGCTCCGGATCTTCCGCCGCGACGGGCAGCGCTTCAGCCAGAGCCACCGGCCGAGCCTCGCCGATGCGCCGGACAGCAACGCCGACATCATGACCGAGTTCCTCAACACGAAAAACGGGCAGACCTGGCAGTCGATTCCGGTGGCCGTCTTCTACACGAAGAATCTCGAGTACCTCTATCACTACACGGAGTACCCGGCGATCTACTTGAAGGATGAGGTGGTCGCGCAGCTCCGCGGCGCGCGGCCCGGCGAGAGCAAGGAAGAGACCCAGAAGCGAGGCGACCGCGAGTTCTCGGAGCTTCAGCAGTCGCCGTTCTTCAAGGTCTGGGCGCGTGCGGGTGTCGACGAGATCCTGAGCGCGCTCCATCGGAGGCTCGTCCTCGGCCCGTCCGCCTGAGCCTCACTCCGTGAGGATCCACGCGTTGTGGCGGAAGGGGTCGTAGCGCTGGCCCTTCGCACAGAAGCCCCTCGTAGCGATCACGCGTTTCATCTCACCGTCGGTCGCCCGGCGCGCCGACAGGAACAGATCGAGGTCCTCGAAGGCGATGTGCCCG
>QHSQ01000169.1 GCA_003221615.1 Candidatus Rokuibacteriota bacterium
ATCCCGCACCGTTCGCTTGCCGCCGAGCTGGACGTTGCCGACGCACGGCGACGAACGGGGGACAGTCACCTCCCGTCCTAGGCCCGTCGCCGGACAGGCCGGCGTCTCGGCGCCCCGGATGTTCTGGATCTTCCGGGCGAGGAACGCCCCCATGTCGTTGCTCACGATGACCGCGGAGTTCTTGGAGGCCGCGATCTCCGCAGTGTTGGAATTAGGCGCTGCGGATACGGTCGCAGGCTGATCGCAGGCGCCGGCGTCGGGACCCGCGGCCTTGGTATCTCCGATGTGATCGCCGTGCGCGTGTGTCAGCAACACGACGTGGACCTCGCCGAGCCGCGGATCGGTCCCCCCGGCCACGGTGCGACCGGCGTCGTACAGGATCCTGACGCCCGTCGGGTCCTCGAAGAGTAGGGCGCGATCGTTGAAGCACAGCTCGCCCGCGTGCGATCCGAGCGGCGTGATCTTCACCGACTGGGCGAACGCCGAGGAGACCGAGAGCGTCACCGTCAGCAGGGTCGCGAATACCGCTGCTCCAGCCCGCATCCTGGCTCCTCTCCGACCGACGCGAATCCTTTTGACGCGCGCGACGATGTGCCCGAAGCGGAGCGGTGTCAAGCAGGATCCTGGTGCCGCGAACATGAGGGCATAGGCCGGAAAGAGCCTGGTTCCAGAGGGACGCTCCAGCTAAACGCCAGCGGCCCAGTGATGAGCCGAGGGGCTGCCATGCGCCGCTACATTTGCGGTGAGGTGCTCGCTCGACCTATCCTGTGGGGCGAGTTAGGGTGACAGGCGCTGTGACACGAGCAGTTCAGGAAGAGTGCTCGCCCACACGATCGAAGCGGACTCCGGTCGACCGGCAAAAGCTTCCGTGCAGTGGAGGAACGTATGCACCGCGACGCTGTGTCCCTTCTGTCAGTCGCGATGCTTGCTGTGGTTGCGGCGGCATCTGACTTATCGGCGCAGACCATCACCCAACTGATCGTAACGCACAAGACGGCAAATGTCGCTCGGGCGGGCACCGACAGCCCGTTCACGTTACTGGTGCGCCCGACTACGGGTAGCCTTTGTAGTCGCGAGTTCCCCACGTATGACTACGACGAGAGGGAGACAGGCGGAACGGATACGTACGTATTCGATGTTTTCGGCTGTCGGCTGCAACGAGAACAAGTGGACAGCGCAAATGTCTTCGTGCGCACCAGAGGGCGCAACGCCTGGTTGCCGGAGCATTTCAAACTCATCGCGAAGATGGTTGACGGCACACAGCGCAGCGTGGTCGACCGCTCTTGGCCGAGCACGAACTGGTTCGGTGCCGACCCGAGCGACGCCGGCCAGTTGCCATCAGGGGCGGTGGTAAAAAACGAGTGGCCACTGAATGCGCCGGTTACGATTGGCCCGTCCACGGTTATCGTTACTCTGAGGCAGTGGACGTCTGGCACGTCGACATGGCCGCAGTGCACGGCCACCATCACATTCTCTGGATCACTGCAAAACCCAGCGCCGAATGCATTCAGTGGTCAGCCATCCTTCAGCAAGCAAGTAAGCTGGTCGAATACGCCGGCGACCCACTCTAGCGGGGACCAGTACTACTGTGACGCAGCGAAGACGGTGTTCGATCTAAAGGCAGGATCGTGGCTGTTACGCTACCAGATTCAGAATGGCTTTGGAGCATCGTGCGGTAATAGTCTCCCCTTGTCCGACGCGACGTCGGGCCGAATCAACTTCACCAGCGGCAAGACGGGCTGTAATACCAGCTTTGAATTCCCGTAGTCGTCCCGGACCCACGTCCTTTTTTCGTGTCCTCGAGTTAGAGAACGCCGTTGTAAACGGGGCGCCGTTTCTCGACCGGCGTACATCGTGTCCAAAGCAACCGGGTCCGATTCAGGCGCAGCGGTATGCGCCGCTCATCGGAGCCGGTAGCTCCGTGACAGAGTGGAGCGGGCGATTCGGCCGCAAACGCTTCCGTGTCTCACCGCTTCGAGGGTCCGGCCCCCGGGAATTACTCGGGATTGCGCAAGCGTCGCTACTCAGCGAAAATCGGCGCGTAGCGAAGAGCCCAGACGGTCACCGCAACGCTCCGACGATGTGAGGCCTGGTTAAGTTCTGCGACGCGGCATGTGCATCCACGCTTTGGCAAATATCCATGAGGGGGAGCACCATGAATCGCCTTGCTGGAGCAGCTCTCGCAATACTCATGACGCTGTACGCAACAGCGGCGCATGCCGACGTCATCACCGACTGGAATCAGAATACGCTGGAGGTACTGAAGGTCGCCAACTTCGCGGGGAATCCCTGGTCACGCGCCATGGCGATGGTGCACACCGCGATGTCCGACGCCGTCAATTCCGTCCAGCCGCGGTACACGCGCTATGCAGCGGCTGCTCCCGTCACGCAAGCTGGCGTCGTGCCCCCTGCGGTAGGCCCATCCGTTCTTCCTTTTGCATTGGGGATGCTCCAATGGCGGAACAGCAGACCGCGACGTGTCGGGAGTGCTCTCGGACGATCTCGCCAGGGGATACCCTCGTCTTCGGCTACGGGCGCCTGGGCCATCTCGTTTGTCGTCGGCCCCGTGTTCTGAGCGCCGAGGAGCGCACGCTTGCCTTCCTCTACTGTCGGGACCATGAGGTCGCTGAGTGCTCCACTTGCACGAGGAGATTCCGCCTGCGCGAACTTGTCTCGCAGGATCAGTTCGGCGTCCGTTTACACGCGTGCCCATGGTGTCACACAGACCTGACCGACAGTATCCGGGCGCACCTCTACGGCTGCGCGATGCTTCCAGTGGACATACGACGCCGGGCGCAGGTGGCGCGTGAGGCGGCGCGAAGCCTGGTGAAGCAAAGCCACCAACTGAGCGATGCTGCGGACGTGCTGCTGCGAGAGGCTGAAGCTGCGCTCCACGCGCTCCGGGAGACCATGCGCCAGTCGCCGATCCGCCGCGTTGCCTGATCGGCGGCTGACCGGCCGACCCACGCGGGCCGAAGGGGAAGTGAACGACACCGACGCCCGCCTCTGGCACCCCTGGCTCCGAATCAACCGCGTCCTGCGCGTGATGCTGCAGACGCGCTGGAGTGCGGAGGCGCGGCCGCGGGTCAAGGCAGAGTTCACGAAGGCGCTCGCGCTCCGAAGTCAGATCCGACGCGCGGGCCGGTTCAACTAGGCTCGTGACCGTGCCCTCCTCATGCGGCGCCGTGCTGGTGCGCGTCGTGGCGTTCGGCTAGACTTCCCGCCAGCCATCCCAAGTGAGGTGCGCGTGCGGCTGATCGGGCTCGTTCTCGCGCTGGGTCTCACGCTTGTGCCGCTCGCGGGCGAGGCACAGCAGGCAGGGAAGGTCTGGCGGATCGGCGTGCTCTATCCAGGCGCGGACAACAGCCTCTTTCGGGCCAACTTCGACGGGTTTCGCCAGGCGCTCGGCACTGCCGGGTACGTCGAACGACGCAATCTGGCGTTTGACCTGCGGTTCGGCGACGGCCGCGCCCTGGCGCCGCTCGCGGCAGAGTTGACAACTTTCCGTCCTGATCTGGTCCTCGCCATAGCTCGGTCTGGCGTGATGGCGATGCACGCCGCGACGTCGACAATCCCAGTTGTGGCCCTCGACCTCGAGAGTGATCCCGTCGCGTCGGGTTTCGTGAAGACGATTCCGCGGCCCGGCGGCAACCTCACCGGGGTATTCATGGACTTCCCCGAGCTCGCCGGGAAATGGCTCGAGATCCTGCAGACGACGATACCGGCATTGGCGCGCGTGGCCGTCCTCTGGGATCCCGCCACGGGTTCCGCGCAGCTTGATGCTGCCCACCGCGCCGCGCGGATTCTGAAGCTGGCGCTGTACCCCATCGAAGCACGCACCACCGCCGAAATCGGACCTGCATTTCGAGAGGCAATGCGTAACCGTCCGAGTGGCATGATTGTGTTGACCTCGCCGATTTTCAATTCTGGGCGCCGAGAGATCGTGGCGCTCGCAGCGCGCTATCGTCTGCCGACGCTCGTCCCGTTCCCCGGTTATGAGAAGGACGGCGGCCTGGTTTCCTACGGGCCTGAGGTGATGACGATGTATGCCCAAGCCGGAACGCTCGCGGTCAAGATCCTGAGTGGCACGCCACCGACGGAGATTCCGGTCGAGCGGCCGACGCGCTTTACGTTCGCCTTCAACCTCAAGACCGCCAAGGCTCTCGGGCTCACGATCCCGCAGACGTTGCTGCTGCGGGCAGACCAGGTCATCGAGTAGCGCGTGCTCGACCAACGCGGCCAGTTCCTCCGGGCAGCCGTCGGGTTCGCCACTCTCCCGCTGCCCTCCTACGACCGCGCCCTCCACTCTCTCCGCACGTGGCTGGACTCGTGGGCTGGGATTGGACACATCGCTATGGGATGCATCGCCAATGCTTCGACCTTCAGTTGACTCAGTATGATGACCGAGGCTGGCGAGCGACCTTCTACACGAGCGGGATGGAGCACTCGCCCACGAGCGCGACCGGCACCGGCTGGGAGCGGACGCCGTGGCACGCGACGCAGCGGGCCGCGTGGGAGGCGTTGAAGAAGGCCGGCGCGGGTGGCTAGGCCACGCCCCGAGAAGAAGCGCCAGAAGGCCAAGCCGGTACAACCTCCGTTACCCGGGATGCCGCCGCCCGAGCCACCGGGCACCGCTCGGATCCTCCCCATGCAGCTCCAGATTGGTGATCGCATGACCGACTCAAGTGGCGAATGGGAAGTGGTCGGGCGACCGTACACCACCAACGGCGGGAAGAATGCTCACGTGCGAGTCCAGCGGGCGAATCAGCCGGGCATGACCGAGACGAAGATGTGGGGAGCGTACGAGAAGGTCAGTGTGATACGGCGTGCGGCCGCCGAGAAGGGCAAGAGATGATGCGCCTGCGTCGAGCTTCTGCGACCGCCGCGCTGTGTTGTTCGCCTCGGCCGCGACGGCCAACGCCGAGTGCGCGTGGGTGTTGTGGTCCGAAGGTGGCCTAGCGGCGGCGAGTCTAGTGGGCGCAGATGTCGCAGCGTTGGTCCCCTCCGACGAGGTCATCGATGCCGTAACAAGAGCCGAGCTAACGGAAGGAGCGCAAATACTCCGCGCGTCGTCGCGGCAAGCGCTCGCCACCTGGTACACCCGCGCCGTCCACCACGCGGCTAGAGGGGCCGTCCGAGAGTGTTAGGTGCTTCGGTCCGGTGCGACAACCCGTCGGGTCTTCTGCGATTCGCGGCGTGCCTCCTGGATCTTCTTGAGGTGTCTCTCCGTCCACCGGTAGAGCGCCGACAGCGGCTGCATGAGCGTCTCACCGAGTGGAGTCAGCGCATAGTCCACACGCGGGGGAACGATCGGATAGATGGTTCGCCGTACCAACCGATCGCGCTCAAGCGTGCGCAGCGACTGCGTCAGCATCTTCTGGGACACTCCGCTGATCGCCCGCCGGAGCTCGCCGTGCCGCCTGGTCCCTCTCGACAGCTCATACAGGATGAGCAGGCCCCACTTGGTGCAGATACTGGTCAAGATGTCCTGGACATCGACGACCCGCCGACGCGGTGCTTTAGGAACCATTTCGGTTGTACCTCACCTCAAGGTTCGTACTTGAACGGTGAACTCCTATCAGAGTATACGGAATTCTTAGCGAAGGGCCGAGCCAGGCGGCTCCAGTGCTCGAAAGCGTGAACAGGAGCAGGCGGCCTAGATATGGCTGAAGACGTCCAGTACCGGGGCTGGAAGATCGAACGGCAGTCGTACAAGTCGGAGCGCGCCCTCTGGCATCCGAAGGCGCTCGTGAGCATCCGCGACGGCGGTAATGTTCACGAGCATCACGTAGCCGCGCCGCCAGACGTGGTGTACGCCACCGAACGGGACGCTGACGCCTACGCCATCGAGATGGCGAAGAAGTGGATCGATGAGCGGGGCTAGTCGCGCCAGAATCTCGCCCCAGCATCTACGCTCGCGCGCGAGCCATCGTCCCCGACGGACGATCAGCGTGGCTTCGTCGCGCGGGCCGAAGACGAGATGAACGAAGAGCGCGACACCGACGAGCGCCTCTGGCACCCGTGGCTTCGCATCAACCGTGTCCTGCGCGCGATGTTGCACGAGCACTGGAGCGCGGAGGCGTGGGCTCAGGTCAGGGTCGAGCTCAGGAGGGCGTTCGCGCTCCGGAGCGAGATCCGGCGGGCGGGGTGGTTCATCCATGAGAACGCGTCCGCGGAAGTCAAGGCAGTCCTGTCGGGCTGTCCCCCGGCAGCAGCGTTCGTCAATCATCCATTCGCGCACGTTCACGCATGACGTCGTCTGCGATCGTCGGCGAACCAAGTCGCCGAAGGTGGGCGCTCCAATCAACTGATCGGTCATGGAGACCATAAACCACCCCCGGAACGCCCCACTGGAACGTCTGCCCGAGGGCACTCAGTCTGCCTACTCCGCCGGAGCCGACTCAGGTCGGCATCAGTTGAGACGCTCGCCCGCGCCGGCGGAACGAACTTGGTTGGCTGTTCGACCGGGCCTTGCTCCCTTCAGTGTCCTGTGGACGTAGGTGGCCGACCGGCGCAACAGATCCGCGATCTTGACTGCGCGGCCAGATGTGATAGAGAGAGGCCACACTCGTGGTACGAACATTCCGGAAATGACCACCTGGAGGTGGTACGGGGCAGTGACCACTCGGGCCCGCCTACACATCGCGGTCTGCCCGATATGCGGCTCGTCGGTCGCCACGCGGCCGCCCCGGCGGCTGCAGTGCCCTTACTGCCCGCGTGCGCCGCGGTCACGCCGGAAGCTCTGGCTCGTGGCGGGCGTGGTCGCTGGCATCGTGGCCGTCTTACTGGCGCGATGATCTGACGCGCGCTCTACTTCGGACGTCGCTTCTAGCCTCTTCGTCCCGCAGCTCCAGGTCATCGAGAAACGCGTGCTCGTCGTATGACCGCGTCCTCTGGGCCTTGCGGTCTTGCTCAACTCTGAGCTGGCATCGGGCGGGTTGCGGTCGGCATGGCATGGCAGGGCTACGATCTCCAGCCCACCCGGTACGACGAGCGCGGCTGGCGCGCGACCTTCTACGCGAGCGGCATGGAACACTCGCCCACGAGCGCGACGGGCACCGCGTGGGAGCGCACGCCGTGGCACGCCGTCCAGAGTCCATGGGACGCGCTCAAGCACGCAGACCGAGACAAGTGAATGTGCTATGCGGTCTGTTTGTGTGGCTGTCGCCTCTCGTCGTTCCACAGCTCGAAGCAGAGGACGTGGAATCGAACCCACGCTGTGCGCCCGCCCGCCCCAACCAGACACTCCATCACTAATCCCTCGCCAATTGCGCTGTCACAGGCGGCGCAGGTTTCGCCAGTTGCCGGGCGTCCTGAGACCTTCGTGGGGCTGTCATAGGGCAGTTGGCCGCTCTCGAGCTTGTAATGTATGCGGATGCGGAGGTCATCTGTGAGGTCGTCCATATCCACTCTCCTCTGGAAGATCCAGGCCATGGGGCGTCCTGATGGAGCGGGCTAGTGCGGTCCGCCACGCAAAGGATCAAATACTCGAAAGTCGCTGCGAACTCCATCAAGCAGCTTGTTCAGCCCTGCTTCATCCCCGAATACACCAGCTGCAATGGTCGTCCGCACGATATTGACGGGGCCTTGGCGAAACTTCACGGTATAGCCGTCATCGCTCCACATCAGATGGCTCAGCGTAAACGCCTCTTGTCGCCGAGCCAGCGCGGTCTCGATCATCCGCCAGACGTCACCAACTTCACTTGTTTCGGGCTGCATGACAACTGAGTAATCCCACTGCGCCACGTTCTCGTGTGGGAATCCACCGGGTGAAGTCTTCATTCGGGGCCGGGAAAACCTGGGCCCGTCAGCGACGGTCATGGCGCGTCTCGGCTTGCGCCGGGACTCGGGATCAACAAGAGCATCATCGAGGAGCACGAGCGGCTCGTACGACAGTTGTTCCGCCCTGACGATGGGTGAGCTCAGGAAACCTCTGGCTGGGCTTTCGCCTGACACGGCCAGGTCAGTCCAGCCGAAACCCCCGCAAGTGCTTCCGGTCTGACGTCGCGGGGAGTCTTCTCCCGGGCGGATTCTCCCATGGCCATGGCGGCGTGCGGGGACGCCCAAACAACCCGGCGAGGAGCACCTCAATAAGCCGCTTCATCCTCACATCCCCGAGCGCACCGCTATCATGGTTCAGCCTAAGCTCGATGGTGAGCGGCCACCATCAGATGGATCATGAGGTCGCGCGTGGAAGATACCCGAGAAGTGATTTCCGGCGAACGGGGCGGCGCCGCTGCGAGGCGGGCTATTTTCCGGAAAGTAGCTCGGTGAGCGACAGCGGGGGGTGGCGGATGTCCCTCAGATGAGTGCGCTAGCGTCGTCCACAGCGAAGGTCGACCCAGTACCGCGCCGGGCCTGTGTGGCATTCTGTGAACAGCCGGCGACCGACAGCGACGGTCCAAAATGATCTGGTTTCGGACGCCTGCATTCGAGCTCGATGACCCGCGTTTGGTAAGGATTTAGCTGGAGCCGGAGCCGCGGGTTTTGTGACGATGGGTCAGCTGGCGAGCGCACGCCGTACGACCATCGGGTGAACTCCGAGAGCCCGCCCTGCAGCTCGTAGCGACAGTCCTTGAGCCATCAGCTGCTTCGGCGGCGTCAACTTGGTGCAGCCGAGGCCGGCCCAGGCGCCGACCCTGGGCTTTTGCCCGTCTCAGCCCTGCGATGACGCGGTCGCGGATCAGGTCGCGCTCGAATTCGGCGATGGCCGCGAGCACATGAAAGAGGAGGCGACCACTTGGGGTGGTTGTATCGATCGTCTGGTCGAGCACGACGAGATCCACCCCGAGCGTCTCCAACTCACGGCCAAGTGCGACAAGGTGATGGACGCTGCGTGCGAGACGATCAAGTTTGGTGATGGCCACGACGTCGACTTGGCGGCGCCGGCAGGCGGCAAGCAGGCTGTCCAGGGCTGGACGGCGATCCTTCGCCCCGGAAACGCCGTGGTCGACGAACTCGGTCACGGTCCAGCCCCGAGCTGCTGCAAAGGCGCGAAGAGCGTCGACCTGATTCTCGGGCGTCTGGCCGGTGGTGCTGACCCTGCAGCGGCAGGGGGTGGGATGAAGGGGACTGGAAGCAACATGGAGTTAGGCTCATTTGCGCAGGGCGGGGGGCCACTGTGAACGCCCTGTCTCGGTCGTTGTGCACGAGGAATCTCCGAACCCCGCGCGTCGTCACGACTGCTCCCTCCCCAATCGCGACTCTTGGCGCCGAGCACGAGCGGGTTTGTCACAGAACGCTCATCCGTTGCCCCCGGCAACGTGGTCGGGAGCGGCGCGTCCGTTGCTGACGGCGAGTGGCGGCCCAGCTCGAGCGTCGTCACGACGGGCGGCCGGCCACGACTGTCCTCGTTCTGTCCTCGACTGTCCTGTGGCGTGGTGTGCGGTCGTAGGCGACCGCATACCGGAAGGCTCGAGAAACTACGCGGAAACGCTACGAAGCTGGTGCGCCTGGCAGGAGTCGAACCTGCGACCCTCGGATTAGAAGTCCGATGCTCTATCCTACTGAGCTACAGGCGCGCGCCGATATCATCGCTAGTTACGAGACGGGGGTCAACCTCGGGAAGGTGTGACGTGCCCGAAAACGTGCCCGCGAGCCGCCGAGCAACGTCTTGGAGGTCCGCGGGGCTCACGATGTGGTAGCGGTCGAAGACGGCGCGGGTCTTGTGCCCGGTCACCTTCATCGCAACCCGTTCAGGCACGCCGGCGTTCACCATGTTTCGCACCGCGGTCCGGCGAAAGTCGTGACGGATCCGGCCCGCCACTCCGGCCTTCTCGCATGCCGTTGTCCATGCCTTGCGGAAGTCGCGGCGGCGGGCGCCGGCGCGGCGACCACTCAAATGCGGGAAGAGATAGGGGATGATCTTGCCCGTGCGCCGCTGGAGAGTCTCGACGCGGTTGAGCTGCGTAGCAAGGAGAGCCTTCAACTCGGGTGTGAGGTAGACAATGCGGCCCTCGTCATTCTTCGTCATCCCCGGGTCAAGACGAAGCGTCCCGGCCTCAAGGTCGAGATGCCGGCGCTCGAGCGTGAGCACCTCGCTCTGTGTGCGCCAGCCGAAGGTGTACGAGATCATCGTCGCAACCTGAAGGTCAGGCCGCAGCCGACGCCGGACCGATTCATACTGGTCGCGCTCGAAGAAGCCCTCGCGCGGCGCGCGCTCCTTCAGCATCTCGAAGACAGGAAGCCGCAGGAGCTTTCCGCCCTTGTATGCGAGTCGGAGCATTCGACGCAGCGTCGCGAGCTCGCGGTTAATAGTCGCGTTCGCAGCGTTCTCCTTTTGGCGGCCCTCGACGAAGGCGCTGATCGTGGACGGTGAGATCGCCGCTACGCGGTAGCCGACGAAGAACTTGTCCAGACGCCGGAGCCGTGTCTCGGCCTCCTTCATCCTGCGCTTTCCTGTCGTCTGGTAGTAGCGCCGGAGGTCCGCAGCAAGCTCCTCGTAGCGGATGCGATCGACACGGGGCAAGACGGGCTGGCCGGTCGCGACCGCGCCCTCGCGTACCTTCAGGAAGCGGCGCGCCTCGGCCGGCGCCGTCTCCGTGTCGCTGGCGATGCCGGTGCTTTCGCGGATCGGCCGGCCGTCGACGTAGTACTTGCACCACCAGATTCGCGAGTAGCCAAGGCCTCTCAGCTTCGGGCGATAAAGTGATCCCATCCTGACTCCTTTCCTGCCGGCCGGTGTCGCTCGCCGCAGCAAGGCGTCAAGTCTTCCACGCTTCGATCAGCCGGTCGAGGTCTGATTTGTCGAACAGGAGCTTCCGCAGCTCACGCCCATTGGACAACGGAACGCGCACTCTCCTGATCGTTCCGCCAGCTTCGAGATCCCGAACGGTCCACGGGGAGACACCGAGGTAGGCCGCGGCTTGGTCGAGATCGAACAAGCGCCCCATCTGTGGCACGGAGTCGTGCTCCAACAGTAGGCTCTTCACCTGGCCGACGCGGTCTTCGTGCCGGGTGGGCCGCCTTCGTTTCGCAGTGATCGCCGCACCAAGCCCGTTCCCCTCGGCATCCATTGATCCTCACTTCTAGCCGCCGGAAGTCGCTCTGTACGCCGTCTTCGCGCCAAGCCTGCACGCCTCCGAGGGTGCGAGCGCCCGCCGCCGGCGAGCCTTGATGACCGCCGCGACTTGCTCCAGTGCCTCGAGCAGGAACACGGCTCGGATCTCATCATCCCCCGTCTGGTGGCGCTTCACGCCGGGGAAAGCCTTCAGGGTCGACCACCACGCGGAACCGATGCGAGGAGGCCGGGGCCCTCAGCCGCAGCGCTGCGCGCTGCTGTTCTAGTGTCGGTCTCCGACGTGTCATCGCGCTCCCGGGGTTGCGCTCGCAACGAGCGCGTCCCACGAACGTCCTCGGCCATGTGCGCTGCAACCAGTGCGTCAGACTTCGTGGCCGAAGAGCGAGTCGCGTGCCAGCCCACTGGTCGAGCGCAGCTCGCCGACCCCTAAGCCCTAACCAAATCGAGTGTGCTCGACCGAATGTCGGTCGTGACGACGGGCTGATCGCGCCGGGCCCGGCGCTGCGAGATTCCGCGGCCTGCTGCAATCTACTGCAATGGTCACAACGCCCACGAGCGCTAGAACGGAAGGGCGATCAAACCGCCGGGCGCGTGGCCAAGCCGCCGCGACGAACTCGACTTGGTGGGCCGCCAGCTCGGCACTCGCGGCCCGACAGCGCGGCTCTCCTGCCGTTCGCCTCCTGTCGATCAGATGTTGCTCGGACAACCGGCCGGACCAGAAGCACGGCCGGGCGAACGACACCACGCCGGTGATCTCGAGCCCCCGCGGCGGTCCTCCCGGCAATCTGCTGGAATCACACCGGCCGCCGCAGCCGACGAAGCGCCCGGACGGCCGGCTGGGAAGTCCAGCGCGGCCTAGAGGGGAGCCGCACGAAGTGCGGGCTATCATCATCGCCGTGGGCCTCGCGGGGCCCTGCGTCGGCAGCGTCCGCCATGGGGTAAGAGCTGGCCCGGAGCAGGGCCAAGCTAATCCGTCACCGCATCAGGACACCCACACCGTCCGAGATCCCTCAGGCGACCGCGTTCATCGCCATGATGACCACTGCATGTCGACACGGGACGGCAACGAGGCTCGAAGGAATCCTGACTGACCTCTCCGGTGGCGATGCTCACGCAAACGCGCCGCCTGAGCTTCACGCCGGGTTGACGGCTGAGGCTCACCATCCCGAGATCACCGACCAGGCGATCGATGAGCGGTCTCTGACCATGCTGATGTGCGAGTGGTTCGCCCAGACGCCGGTGCCCCAGGCGCGGCGGAGCCCGATCGAAGCGGGCCCGGTGCCGGACCGGCGCGACGGGGCGCCGATCAGACCGCGGGAAGAGAGGAGGGAAGAAGAAGGGGTACAGCAAGATAAAGCTTCACCTCACGCGCAACGCAAGTCGGCGCCGCGACGTGTCAAGTCGTGAAGCACGCCCCTTCTGGGGTACTTCGTGCTTTCCCGACCGCGGTGGCGCCGGCGCGTACCGTCGGCCGTGCAGTCGCGCTACCGTCGGTGTGCCAATCGCGTGCACGATGGCCGCCGGCATCCTTGCGCTCGCCCTGCACATGAACCTCTCGTCGAGCACACCGCGTCGCCTCCACCGCGATGACGTGGAGCGCCCACGTGGAAGCCATCGTGGTGGCTCCGTGCGAGTCCTTCGGGGTGGCGTTTGAAACAGGTTCAAGACGGCCGCGAATGGCTCATGCGCCGATGGCGTGTCTGACATCGAGCTCGTTGTCCCCGGGCTTGCGACGTTGGGCAGCTCGTAAGGGGTGCCGGCTGCCGGTCCACTGTCGGCGCGCTCCCGGGAATCGGTCCGCCGAATGTCATCGGCCTCGGCTACTCGCCGCGGGATGCGAGCTGGAAGCGGGACCGTGGTCGGGGCGCGCGAGTTCTGGCTGCTGAGCAGCAACTCTCATGCAGCTACCGTGCACTGTCCATATCCTGTAAGGCCCCCCGACGGCGTGGGCCAGCGCCCGCGAGTCGGGGCCGGCGCCGGTCGAGGCCTGGTCGAGAGCGTGTACCCGGCGGCGTCTTGTGGATTCTCCACTCCAAGTCCTATGATGCTGGCACCGTGAGCCGGTCAACCGCTACCAGTCTCCGCTACCCGGCGGCAGCATTCGCACCGTGGATCGTGCGCGAACCAGGCCCGCCCGCACCGCACCCGCCCCGGCTCCTCGACCGGGTCAGGGAGGCCATCCGCGCCAGGCACTACAGTCGGCGGACCGAGAAGGCCTACGTCCACTGGATCCGGCGGTTCATCTTCTTCCATGACAAGCGGCATCCCGCCGACATGGGCGCGGCCGAGGTCACCGCATTCCTGACCTCTCTGGCCGTGCGTGACAAGGTCGCCGCCTCCACCCAGAACCAAGCGCTCAGCGCCTTGCTCTTTCTGTATCGCGAGGTGCTCGGCGTGGAGCTGCCGTAGCTCGACGACGTTGTGCGGGCGAAGCGGCCCCAGTACCTGCCCGTGGTCCTGACCCGAGACGAGACCCGTGCCGTCCTCCAACGGCTGAACGGCGTACCGCGGGTCATGGCGCTCCTTCTCTACGGCGCGGGCCTCCGTCTGCTGGAGTGTTGCCGCCTGCGGGTGAAGGACGTCGACTTTGCGATGAACCAAATCATGATCCGCGACGGCAAGGGCCGCAAGGATCGAGTCACGATGCTGCCGGCGGCGGTCAAGACCCTACTCATGACGCACATCGACCACGTGCGCGCGCAACACCAGGCCGACCTCCGTCGCGGTGCCGGCTGGGTCGAGCTCCCCGGGGCGCTCCTCCGAAAGTACCCGAACGCTGGGCGCGAATGGGCGTGGCAGTGGGTCTTCCCGGCCACACGGTTTTATCTGGACCGCCTCACCGGGCAGCGTCGCCGCCACCATCTCCACGAATCCGTCCTCCAGCGCGCCGTGAAGGACGCAGTCCGTGCGGCGGGCCTCGCCAAGCCGGCCACGTGCCACACCTTCCGTCATTCGTTCGCCACCCACCTGCTGGAAGACAATCACGACATCCGGACCGTCCAGGAGCTCCTCGGCCACCGGGATGTCAGCACCACCATGATCTACACGCGTGTGCTCAATCGGGGTCCAGCCGGAGTCCGAAGCCCCGCCGACCGGATGTTCCTGTCGTGACCTCGCTGGCCTCAGACGTCGTGACCACCGCAGGCGCTCCGATGCTACCCAGTGGCGCCTCGCAGTGTATCTGGGCGAGCCTACCGCGACACACGTTGCAACGTCACGAAAACTCAAGCCGCCTCCGCTCGCCTTCTGCTCGCTCAGCCCGGATATACGGAACTGTGCGAAAAGATCGCCGAGTTCAAGATAGATCGCGTTGGGCCGATCTCGGTGCGGCAACCGCCCACGAGGAAGAACCTCACGGGCTTCGAGGTGATCTCGGCGAGTAGTACGTAGCGTGCACACCCTAACCCGAGGAGGAGTTATGAGGCGAACAGTGTTGGTGCTGGGGTTGACGTTGGTGGTCGGCATCGTGGTTGGCGTGCTTGGGCACGGAATGTTGAGCGCCCAGGGTCTGACACGCACGGTCATCCTGAAGACGGATCTGGAAGGTTTGGCGGGGAAGGAAGGCAACATGTTTGTTGCCGAATACACGCCCGGCGCGAAGAGTGGCAAGCATTATCACCCCGGTCACGAGTTCATCTACGTGCTGGAAGGACATGGGGTGATGGAGGAGGTGGGTAAGCCCCCGGTCGAGCTGAAGCCCGGTGTGGGACTCTTCTTCAGGTCGGACCCTCAGAAGCCAACGTACGTACATGAGGCGAAGAATCTCAGCAATACCGATCGCATGAAACTCCTGGTGGTCCTCGTCACCGATAAGGGCCAGCCGCTCGCGTATCCAGTAAAGGAGTAGAAGGCAACCGCCGGTCCAACTCCACGCTCCAGCGGCCCGGGGGCTCGCGATGCTCGCCCTCCGGCCGCTGAGCGTGGCGTTAGCCGGAGCAAGGAAAAGGGAGCTCTCCGCGTAAGATAAGGGCTGAGGTGTAGGACTATGCGAAACGAGTTCACCGCCCTAGTCGAACGTGATCGACGTTGGTACATCGCTTACTGTCCCGAAATTCCCGGAGCGAACGGCCAGGGGAGGACGAAGGCGGCGGCGCTGAAGAGCCTCGCTGGTGCGATTAGCCTCATCCTGGAGGATCGACGGAAGGATGGTCTGCGGGGTGTACCGGCTAAGGCGCGTCGGGAGAAGGTCGTCGTAGGGTGAAGCGTGGCGACTTGCTTCGCCACCTCAGGAAGCACGGTTGCCATCTAAAACGCGAAGGCCGCTCGCACTCGCTCTGGACCAATCCGGCCACCGGTGCGCTCGAGGCAATTCCACGGCACACCGAAATCTCGGACATCTTGGCTCGGAAGATCTGTCGCGGACTCTCGATCCCCGAGATCGGGCGCTGAGCCTGGCCGGTTAGGCGACCGGCGACTGCTGGTTGTTCTGCTGGGGATCGTATACTCGGGCGGTGCAGTGGGAATGGGACTGTGGGTGGAGTGGGCGCTGTCGTGGCGTGCCCACGCCGGGGGGCAGGACGCTGAGAGCGGGGGACCCCTCCACGCAACGCGACCGAATCCGACATCCTCCGGTCTGACGAGCATGGCGACGGGCGGCGGGAGCCAGAGTTTTCGCGAGGCGCTGCGCCTATTCCTCGAAAGCGTTTGCTGCGACCTTTGCCGCTTCGAGCACGTCGCGACGGAGCACATCGCCCCCGAGGACGTCGTGATACGGCAGGAAGTGGCGGTCGGCCCGTCTGCGTTCGCGGACATCCAGGTCACGCCGAGGGGGACAGCACCTTACTTCGTGGAGGTCGACTACGGGTACACACCGGAGCGGCTGATCGAGAGCCTGCGGCGCAAGTACGGCGAGCCGAACGAAGCGACCGCCGCCGCGAGTAAGGTCGTGCTCGTCATCGACGTGAATGGCCGCAAGGGCTGGCCCGGGCTCGAGGCGCGCGCGCGGAGTGTCCTGCGCCCCGGTCTCGCGCTCGAAGTCTGGGACGAACGCCGTCTCGACGAGCTGGTCCGTCGACGGTTCGGTGTGAGCCTGGGCTCGCTGGAGGAGCACGATCGCCTCGAGCTCCGGGCCGCCGTCGACCGCGCGAAGGGGCGCCACGCCTTCGGGGACGATTTCAGTGCCGACCCTCTCGAGTCCACGCTCCTGTGGCATTTCGGCTTCTGGCGGCTGCGACAGCTGCGGGAGGCCGGCAGGAAGACCGCGCGCGACATCCTCCCGCCCGGGCTGTATCCCAACGTCGTTGTTGTCACCGCCGACCTGTCCGGCTACACGAGATTTGTCCGCGATACCCGCGACGACGACGTCGTGCGCCGATCGCTCACCGCGTTCGCCTCGAGGACCCGTTACCAGATCATCAACGCCGGCGGCATGCTCTACCAGTTCCTCGGGGACTCTGTCATCGCGATCTTTGGCATCCCGGAAGCCGCTCCCGACGACGCCGAGCGTGGGTTCGCCTGCGCGACGGCGCTGATCGACATCGGCGCCTCCGTTGCGATCGAGTGGCAGCGCCAGATCGACCAGATCCAGCCATCGACCGGCGTGCACGTCGCGATGGCGACCGGCGATCTGCAGGTGATCGAATTTCGGCCATTCAGTCGCACACATGTCGGCGTCGTCGGCGACGCGATCAACCTCGCCGCTCGTCTTTGCGGCGTCGCGCAGACCCACGAGATCGTCGTGAGCAACAGCCTGTACAGTCGGCTTACTGACCGCACCCGCGATGGTTTCCTCGGAATGGAGCCGGTGGAGGCCAAGAACCTCGGGTCGGTGCGCGCCTGGAAGCTCGCGCCGCGAGCCGGGCTACGCTCCTGAATCGGCCGCGTCCCTCGGTGTGTCGGCGCGTTCGGCGGCTGGGTGTACGCCGGTAATCCGCGTTCCTCGCGAACCCGCGGCGGCGTGCCTTGGCTGGAAGTCGCAATCCGAGGATGTAGGTCAGCCCTTTGTGTACGTACCTGGGCCGACAGGGAGGAGAAGACATTGAGGTCGTCGTCGGGTGAAGCGGGCGACCCTGCTTCGCCAGCTGCGACAGCATGGGCGCCCTCGGAACGGGAAGAATGATCGCGCCCTCTCCGGACCAATCCTACGGCCGGTGCCGTTGAAGCCTTGCGACGGCACACGGGGATCCCGGACGGCCCTGCGAGAAAGATCTGTCGCGGATCGTCAGGCCGGAAATCGGTCGATGCGTCTGCCGAACTTCCGGTTGCAGCCGACCGCGGCTCGCTTCGCTCGCTGCGGCGGCTGAACCGTGCGTTAGCATACAGGCGAAGTGAGTCAGTCATGAGCAATGAAGAGCGTTGGCAGCTGAGCGGCGACGCGGCGGAATTCTACGATCGGTACGTGAGGCTCCTCATGGAACCCTGGGTACGTTGCCTCATCGACGTGGCCGCGCTCAAGCCAGCCGAGCGCGTTCTCGACGTTGCCTGCGGGACGGGCTTTGTCGCGCGACGAGCCGCGCAGTATGTCGGGGGCGACGGGCGAGTGGTCGGTGTCGATCTGAACTCAGGCATGGTCGCCGCTGCCCGTGCCGCATCAGGTCGGGATGCGTCAACCATTATCGAGTGGCGAACCGGCGATGCCGCCGCCTTACCCTTCGAGAAGGGTGTCTTCGACGTGGTCCTCTGTCAGCAAGGCGTGCAGTTCTTCCCTGATCGTCTCCAAGCTCTGCGGGAGATGCGTCGCGTACTCCGTCTCGGAGGTCGGTTGGCCTTCACGGTGTGGAGCGCCATCGGGGACACGCCCTACCAGGCGGCCCTCGCCGATGCACTGGCGCGACACGTAAGTCCCGAGGCCGGCTCCATGGTGCGAGCGCCGCATGCACTTCATGACGCCGTCGAGCTGCACGGTCTCGTGGCGTCGGCCGGCTTTCGGAACGTGCGCGTGCGTCCGACGATCGAGACGACAAAGCTCCCATTGCCAAAGGAGTTCGTCCCCGGCCACTTCGCTGCGCTCCCGATGGCAGAGACGATTGCTCGACTGCTTCCCGACCGGCGTGCTGCCCTTATCGAAGACATAACCGAAGCGCTCCGCCCCTATGAAGAGGGTGACCACTTGACGGTACCGGCAGGCGTTCATGTCGTGACAGCGGATGCCTAACTCCACGCTCCACCGGACCGGTGCTCGCGTTGCTCGCACCCGGCCGGTGAGCGTGACCGTTGGGCAGCATTGCGATGATCTTTGCCAGACACGCGCTCATAAGTATGGCGCTGATCTTGTGGAGTGGCCCGGGCTGGGCCGATTGGGACGTTGCCGGTGCGGCCGCGCAATGCCTAGAAGGCCAGAGCTTCACTCTGGTGGCGGTCGACGACGCCGCGGACGAACCGCTTGGTTTCAGTCGCCTAGCTGGGAGGAACGATGTCTCGTGCAGCTTCGCTAGCGCTTGGGGAGGAACTCACCTGCTCGTGACGTCGCTCGCGGCGGAGCCGCAGGCTGCGTATCGAGCCTGGGCGACACGTCCCCCTGCGTTTAGGTCGTATGCAGGGCGCTTGATCGGGCGAGGTCAGCGAAGCTCGATTCGGCGGGCGCGCGCCTTGACGACCACTACGTGATCGTCGACGGTCCAGCCCGCCTCGCTCCGTTCGAGCCGCGCCAAGTCCACTCGGGAGATCGGCCCGCCGTCGGCAGAGATCGATGTGGCGGAAAAGCCCGGACGGAGCCGAAGCACGAACGTCACGAGTGCCGCGCTCGCCTCGAACGTGACCTCGTTGCCCCGGCGCCGACAGCGTAACGTGACGGTGCCCGCATCGCCCCGTAACGTGAACGCCGCCTCGTTCGTGACGAACGCCTCGATCGTCAGCGGATCGGCCGCTCGCTCGCCGACGTGGCTGCGCTCGGGTCCGAGGACGACGAGGCTCTCGTCCCGGACGTAGAGCGGCAACTCCTCGAGCTGCACCTGTCGGCGAATCGTCGTCGGCCCCTCGTGGACGGTGCCGGTCCACCAGTCGGTCCATTTCCCGCGCGGCAGGTAGGTCGTGACCATGCCGTCCGCGCGAACGACAGGAGAAACGAGCAGCTCGCGCCCGAGGCAGTACTGGAGATCGAACGCATATCCGGCCGGGTCGTCAGGAAACTCCATCACCATCGGCCGCATGAGCGGCACGCCGTCCTCTGACGCCTGCCACCCATAACTCACGACGTAGGGCACCAGCCGGCTGCGCAGCCGCGCGTACTGCCGAAAAATCCTCAGCGCGTCGTCGCCGTAGCGCCAGGGCTCACGCGGCGTCGCGCCGTGGAAGCGGCTCAGCGCCGACAGAAAGCCGGCCTGCGACCAGCGCACGAAGAGCTCCGGCGACGGATCGCCCCAGAACCCGCCCATGTCGTGGCTCCAGTACGCGAGCCCGCTCATCGAGGCGGCGAGACCGCCGCGTAAGGTGTTGGCGAGATCGAGGAACGTGCACTCCGGGTCGCCCGACCAGTGGCCGGGGTAGCGCTGGGCACCCGGGGCGGCGCTGCGCGACCAGGCCACCACGCGATCGGCGCGGGCGCGTGTCGCGTCGAAGACTTCCTTCTGGTACAGCAGTGGATACGGGTTGTGCATCTCGACGCCGGTGAGTCCGTTGGCGAAGACCGCGTCGGCGGGAATCTCCTCGGCGAAATCGGGCTTGAATGAATCGGCGCCGAGGTCGAGCTGCTCGGTGAGCTTGGCGCGGTACCATGCCGCCGCCGCCGGATTCGTGAAGTCGACGATCGCGCAGAGCCCCATGCCGCGCTCGGTGCGCTGGCTCCAGACGATCGGGTGATAAACGCTGCCGTCTGGCCGGCGAAGGAAGTAGCCGTGCGTCGCGCCCTCCCGGTAGAGCGCGCTCTGCAGCGAGACGTAGGGGTTGATCCACAAACAATTGTGGAACCCTTCGCGATGGAGCTCGGCCAGGAGGCGCTGTGGATCGGGGAGGCGGGCCGAGTCCCACTCGAAGTCGCACCACATGTAGGCGCGCTGCCAGAACGAGTCCAGATGGAAGACGTCGCAGGGGATGCCCTCGGCGCGCAGGCGGCGCGCCACCTCGAGCACCGAGGCTTCGGTGAACTGCACGAAGCACGTCGAGGCCCACAGGCCGAACGCCCACTCCGGCGGCATCGCCGGGCGACCGGTCAGCTCGGTGTAGGCGGTCACGATCTCTTTCGGCGTGCCGGCGATCAGGTAGTAGTCGAGCTCGTCACCCTCGGCCTCGACGGTGTAGGCGCGATTTGAGCGGCTGCCGAGATGCAGGCCGACAGCGGTCGGCACGTCGACGAAGATCCCATAGCCGCGGCTGCCGACGATGACCGGGAGATTCTTGTAGGCCAGCTCCGAGCGCGCGCCGTACGGGTTCCGGTTCCAGATGCGAACGGACCGGCCCACCAGATCGAGCCGGCCGAACCGCTCGCCGCTGCCGTAGAAATGATCCTCGGGATCGAGCAGCAACGTCTCGACCACTCCGCGCACGCGACGGGCCGGATCGTGGGGCAGGCTCTCGACCTCGAGCCCGGGGCGCGGGCCGAAGCGCTGGCCGGCGAAGTTGGCGTCGTCGTGAACCTGATGGGTCAGGAGCCGGCCGTCTCGTGTCCGGTAGGTGAGCTGCCAGGGATCGAGACTCGCCTCGACGACGAGGTGCCCCGTGCTCAACGTGACGCGATTCGCGCCGCTGTCGACCGACCACGGTCCGGGATCGGGCCGGCCGACGACGTAGCTGAATCGCTTCGGCGCCGCGACGGGACCAGCTGTCATCCGCACGCGGACGACCCGCGGCGCGACGGCGCTCAGCGCGACCCGCGCCGCCGCTAGTGCCTCGGTCACGCACTGGAACTCGATGCCCGCCGCGGTTCGTTCCCACCCGAGCGCCCTGACGATGCCGAGGTTGCGAGTCTCCACGTCGATCTACCCCTTGACCGCCCCGAGCGAGAGGCCCTTGACCAGGTATCGCTGCAGGGCGAGCGTCATGACGATGTTGGGCAGCATCACCATCACTGCGGCCGTGCTCATCTCGCCGTAGAGCGGCCCGGCGTCGGTGTTGAGCCCGGCGATGACCACCGGCAAGGTCTTGGCCTCGACGCCGCTCAGGATCAGCGCGAACAGGAACTCGTTCCAGGACACCAGGAAGGCGAAGATGGCGGCGACGACGAGCCCGGGCGCGGCGATCGGGATCACGATACGGATCAGCACGCCCAGGCGCGAGCAGCCGTCGATCATCGCGGCCTCCTCGACGTCGAGCGGCACGTCGACGAAGAACCCGATTAGGAGCCAGATCGAGAACGGCAAGGCGAACGAGACGTATGCCACCAGTAAGCCCGTGTACGTGTCGAGCAGGCCGAGCCGCTGCATCATCAGGTAGTACGGCACCACGAGCACTATGCGCGGCGCCATCCGCGTGACCAGCACCAGGAACCGCACGGCCTCCGAGGCGCGGAAGCGGAAGCGCGCGAAGCCGTAGCCGGCCAGGGTGCCGAGCACCAGGCTGCCGACCGTGGTCCCGATCGCGATGACCAGGCTGTTCTTCAAGTACTGGAAGAACGGAATGTTGGTCAGCACGCGCGTGTAGTTGTCGAGGATCGGCGTGAAGAGCCATTGCGGCGGCTTGGCGTAGAGCGCAAGCTCCGTCTTGAAGGACGCGGTGGTGATCCAGTAGATCGGGAAGAGCGTCCAGGCGAGCACCGGCAGGAGCGCCACGCCCGTCAGGACCGCGCGAAGGCGCGTCGGCTTCACGTCAGCCCCGCGTCGTCTGCGGCCGCAGCACCGCGCGCATCAGGACGAAGCACATCACCGCCACGATGACCAGGGTCACGATCCCGATCGCGTTGGCCTCGCCCATGTGACCCAGGCCGAACGCCCGGTAGTTCAGGATCTGGATCGTCTGCGTTGCGGTGCCCGGCCCGCCGCCGGTGAGCACGAAGATGATGTCGAACTCACGGAACGCGTCCATCCCGCGGATCAGGACGGCGAGCAGCATGATGTAGGTGAGCAGCGGCACCGTGATGTGCCTGAAGCTCTGCCACGCCGAGGCGCCATCGACCGCGGCGGCCTCGAACAGCTCCGACGGGAGCACCTCGAGGCCGGCGTAGATCACGAGGAACATGAACGGGATCGTGCGCCAGGCGTCGACGAGCGTGATCGACACCAGCGCCAGCCGCGGATCGCTGAGCCAGGGCAGCGCGCCGAGACCGACCGCGCCCAGGTAGTGGTTCAACACGCCGACCTCGGGGTGAAAGATGACGCGCCACATCGTGGCGCCGACGACCGGAACGACGAACAGCGGCAGCAGCAGGAGGACGCGGATCGGCCGGAGGAACTTGAACGGCTGGGCGAAGAGTAGCGCCAGCAGGAGGCCCACCAGGAACTCGAGCAGCACCGCGCCCACCGTGAACAGCGTGGTGACGACGACCGCGCGGTTCGTCCCCGCGTCGATCTCCTTCAGCGCGGCCTCGAGCGTCAGCTCGCCCGCGGTCAGCTTGCCGGCGGTCACCCGGAGATTCTCCTGGATGTCCGCGTACTCCCTCAGGCGCGGCCGCTCCTTCGTGATTTGTAAGCTATCGAGCAGCGCGTCGGCGTAGGGCAAGGCCGCCTTCGTGCCAGGATCCTTCAGCACCGAGAAGCGCGGGCTGTGGATGGCCGACGTGGCGCTCGGATATTTCACGGCCGCATGGCCGAAGTCCTTGCCGGAGAGCCACGTCGCGAACTGCCAGGCCGCGTCCTGGTTGGTGCTGTTCTTGGCGATCGCGAGTGTCCACACGCCGCGCATGGGCGTTTGCCGGACCGCCTTCGGCACCAGCGCGTAGCCGAGCTTGCCCGCGACGCTCGAGCGGGTCTTGTCCTCCATCGGTCGGGCGCCCGACGCCCACTGGATGGCCATCGCCGCCTGACCGAGCTGGATCGCCTTGTTCACGTCGGCGAAGTTGTAGCTCTTCACGTTCGGCGGCGTGTACTTCAGGAGCTCCAGGAAGACCTCGCCACCCTTCCTGCCGGCCGCGCTGTTGAGGGCGCCGCGCCCGTTGGCGTCGACCAGCTCGGCGCCGTAGGACCACATCGCCAGCAGCATGTAGAGCGCGGTCTGGATGTCGCTGCTGGCGGTGACCGCAATGCCGTATTGCTGCTTGGCCGGATCGTGAAACGCCTTGGCGTCGGCCAGGAGCTCGTCCCACGTGGCCGGCGGCTTCAGCCCTTTCTGCTCGAAGAGATCCTTCCGATACACGAGGAGCTGCACGTTGGGATCCACCGGCACCGCGTACTGAGTGCCCTGGAACGCGCCCGAGGCGACGGTCGTGGGAATGAAATCCTGAAGGTCCAGGGTCTTCATCCGCTCGTTGAGCGGAAGGAGAAATTCCGAGAGCGGCGGAATCCAGGGCTCGTCCACGAAGACGACGTCGTACCGGCCGGCGCCAGTGCTGAGCGACAGAAGCTGCTTCTTGTACAGATCACCGAACGGCGAGGCGTCGATGACGACCTTGATGCCCGTTTTCTTCTCGAAGTCGGGGAGGCTCGCGCGCAGCACGTCTTCCTTGTAGCCGGCGAGCATCGAGAGCGTGATCGCCTTGCCCTGCGCCGACGCCGGCACGTCGGCGCCCGACGCCACCGCGAGCACGACCAGCAACGCCCCGACCAGATACTTGAAGCTCCGCGAGATCCTCATTGATCGATCCTCGCTTTGGAGATGAATGGCGCGACGCTACGCCACGCCCCCGGGGCTGTCAAGCCGCCGCGCCGAGAAATCCTGTACGATTGCGGGAACGGGGGGCGACATGTCACTGCGATTCGGAGTCTTCGATCACATCGAGCCGGTGCCGGGTCAGCGACTCGATCAGATCTACCGTGAGCGGCTGGTCCAGATCGAGCGCCTCGACCGTGCCGGCTTCTACGCCTATCACCTGGCCGAGCACCACACGCCGGCGATCCACAGCCTGGCGCCGTCGCAGAACGTGTTCCTGGGCAGCGTGGCCCAGCGCACGACGCGCATGCGGTTCGGCCCGTGCGTCTACGTGCTGCCGCTGCACCATCCGCTCCGGCTGATCGAGGAGATCAGCATGCTCGACAACCTGAGCGGCGGGCGGCTGGAGATCGGCGTCGGCCGCGGTGGCGTCATGGAAGCCTTCTTCTGGGGCCAGGAAGCCGATCCCGAGACCAACTACGCGCGCTACCAGGAGACTCTCGCGATCCTCCGCGAGGGGTTGAGCCACGACCAGCTCACCTACGCCGGGCGCTTCCACGCCTTCGAGAACCTGCCCATGTACCTGCGGCCGCTGCAGAACCCCTACCCCCCGCTCTGGTACATGCGCAATCCGGTGACGGCCGCGATGGAGCGGATGCACACGATCATCGTCGGCTCGATCGACGGGCTCGCGCTGGCGGTCCCGCGGTACCGGGCGGCGTGGGAAGAGCACCAGGGCGCGGACACGCTCACGGTGCAAGGGCAAGAGCCCATGATCGGCCTCGTGGTGCACCTGGTCGTGGCGGAAAGCGACGCGGACGCGATGCGAATCGCCACGCCCGCGTGGGAGAAATATCGCTGGAACCTGGCCGCCCCGCGCCGGCTCGAGGCCGAGAAGCGCGGGCTCACCCAGTTCATGCAGACCAAGGACGGATCGTTCGGCTTCGTCGGCGAGCGCCCGAAGGGCTTGCCGACGCGCGAGATGCGGCGGGACATCGACGCCGAGCTGGAGCGCTTCGATCAGGTGAAGCAGGGTTCACATCCCAACCGCATCGGCGGCGTCGCGCTGGCCGGCACGCCCCGGGCGGTGCTCGAGTACATGGAAGAGTACGTGACGACCGGTGCCAATTACTTCGTGTGCTCGTTCCAGTGGGGCGACATCTCCCACGCTGATGCGATGCGCTCGATCGAGCTCTTCGCGACCGAGGTGATGCCCCGCTACGCCTCGACTCAGTCGGCGGCGCGCGCGTAACCGCGCGGCGCCGCTACGCGGGGCCTGGCGCACCTCGCGGAATCCAGACGCGCATCGCGCCGGGCTCGCGGTTCGCCCACGCGTAGTAGGGCACGGCCGTCAGCATCACGCGCCCGCGCGCCGCCGGCGGCGCGCCGACCGGACGATAGAGCCGATTCGCCCACGATCGGGTGTCGACCACCCAGCCGGCGCCGCGGACGAGGGCGACGCCTTCCAGACGGTCCGGCGTCCACACCGACTCCAGTGGCGCGGTCGCGTCGATCTCGAGATCCGCCACGTGTCCGTGAGGGTTGTCGGCCGACTCGAGGCAGTACACGAGCGGTCCTCGCTCGATCGCCACGCAGCCCCGCGTCGACTCGATCCGCGGATGCGCTTCGGTCAGCCGCGCCGGCATCGGCAGATCGAGCTCCACGACGTCACCTCGCTTCCACGCGCGCTCGATCTGGAGATACCCGGCGGCGGCGAGCACGCCCACGGCTCGGCCGTCGAGCCGCGCGCTCGCCACCGCGCACCAGCCGGGCACGCGGAGACCGAGCGTCCACGCCTTCGCGCCCGCGTCCTCGATCGTCAATCGCACGCGGCCGTCCCACGGATAGGCAGTCTCCATGCGGAGCGCGACGCTCCCGGCCGCGAGGTCGGCGGTGACTCGCGCTGATCCGTACTGATGGATCTGCAGGCCCGCTCCATCGCGGGTCGCCACGTAGTGGCCGAGGGCGGCGAAGAGCCGCATGACGTTAGGGGGACAGCAGGCGACCAGGTGCCACTCCTTCCGGCGATTGCCGCCGCGGCTCAAGAGCTCGACGTCGCCGTTGCTCGCGAGCGGGTTCACGTAGAAGTACCGGTCACCCTTCAGCGAGACGCCGGCCAGCACCGCGTTGTAGAGCGTGCGCTCGATGAGGTCGGCGAAGCGCGACTCGCCGGTGGCCAGCAACATGCGCCAGCTCCACATGACGCTCGCGATCGCCCCGCACGTCTCACAGTAGGCGAGATCGTTCGGCAGCTCGTAGGGATGCCCGAACGCTTCCGACAGGTGCCGCGCGCCCACGCCGCCGGTGAGGTACAGCTTGCCCTCGACCATGTCGCGCCACTGCCGGTCCAGGGTCTCGTAGAGCGCCCGGTCGCCCGTCTCGAGATAGAGATCGGCGACGCCGGTCGTGAGATAGAGCGCGCGGACGGCGTGGCCCTCGACCGTCGTGGATTCGCGGATGGGCACGCGGTCCTGGAAGGAGACCGAGCTGTTGTAGCGGCCCGGCCCCAGCCAGCCGCGCCCGCGGTGCTCGAGAAAGAAGGCCGCAAGGTCGAGGTGACGCCGCTCACCGGTCTCTCGGTACAGCTCGGCCAGCGCCATCTCGACCTCCGGATGTCCGGGCGTCGCCACGCGCCGGCCGGGGCCGAACTGGGAATGCAGATAGTCGGCG
>QHSQ01000062.1 GCA_003221615.1 Candidatus Rokuibacteriota bacterium
TCACTGCACAGGTCATGCACCGCGTATCGCCCACAGAAAGGTTTGCGCTGCCTACTAGATCGAAGCCGGCGCCGCCGGGCACCTGGTTGTACACGGACACCGTCACCGACCCCGCGCTCAGTCCCGGCAAAGCGCCCGAGAGACTCGTCCGGTCCGTGGGGAACGGCACTGTGAGTGCGGTCCCCACGAGTCCGGTTGCCCGCGCCTGGCCAAGCAGCACCTCGTTGGAGACGAAGTTCACCACCGGCAGTCCGGCACCCAAGTTCGCGGGACCCACGCCCGTGATCGTGAAAGTCCTCGGTGCGGCCGCGAGGTCCATAGGGTTGGGCGTGATCCCCATCTCAGAGACATCGGTGTGTGGGATGGCACTCGCGATGGTCGAACAGGCACTCTCGTTGCCGCTCTGGTCTATGGCGCTCACCGAGACGTAGGAAGGGATACCGGTGGGGAGCCCCGTGAGCCTGAAACTTAGGGTGGTATTGGGTGCAGGACTCGACGCCGGCGATGCCACTTGGAAGAAGGCAGTCCCGGGACAGGGGGTCGTCGCCGATCCGACATAAACGCGATACGACGCCAGATCCGTCAAGGGGCTTCCATCGGTATTCGTGGTCGGAGCGATCCACGAGGCATCGAGGAACCCTGCGTGGCTCGGGCCTGCCACGAGGAGGACTCCGCTGAGTGCCAGACCAATACCGCGAAGCCATCGGACAAACTCGGAATGGAAACCTTCGTTACGCCAGCGTTCAAGCATGTGATTGCTCTTATCCTTTGATCGAAGCGTCCACTGCGCAGGCGGGCAGCGAACGGCAAGCGCTCGGTGACCGCGCCGGGATCCCCGATGAATCCACGCGTTGCGGGCTGCTGGTGGAGCGGACTAGAAATTGGGCCGCTGGGTCAGAAGACGCCGCGGCCAGGGAGACGAAAGGCTGGGAGATTCTTCGAACGCGTTCTCACGCACGGCCTCGTGCGAACTGCGGCACGAAGGGTCTGGTGCGTTGCGTGTGCTATCCGTCGATATCCAGCCTTACGCGCTTGTGGACTCATGCGAATGAACCAGGCGCGCGCTAACGCAAAGGGGGTGCCAAAAACTGTGTCAGGGATATGCCTGACAATACATATTGTGAACCGCGGACTTTCCGACGCTGCCGGCAGTGAAGTCTATGGCCGCTGTTACGAGACGGACACCAAATGAACAGTGAGTGCCGAGATGACAATGAGTGACGAGTCCGCGAACACTGCCAGCGTTGCGGTGTGCATCGCAGAACGCGGAAGTTGAGACCGCCATCCGCTCATACGTCTCTCACTCGTCTCTCACTCTCTCGGATTGGGCGATCGCCGCGATCGCCTAGAAGATCGCGTCCGCGGCCCAGACGCTACGTCACTGGGGGTACGGCAGGCCGAGCGTGACATTGGCCGGCGGCCCGGCCTGACGACGGACGAACGCGCGCGATTCAAGCAGCTCGAACGCGAGAACGTCGAGGCTCCCGCCTATGATTGATCAGGCGTTAAGTCGTGGCGGGTCGCACGAATAGTGCGAGATGCAGCCGTGGTGAGTCGAGCACCGGCAAACTCGTGCCCTCACCGCGAGTCATCTTACTGTGAGGCCGATGCTGCCTGCCAAAATGAAGCCGTTCAGAGGCGTCTGGTTGTACACGAACACCGTCACCGACCCCGGGCTGAGCCCGGCTAGCGGCCCTGACAGACTCGTCTGGTCCGTCGGAATCGGCACTGTCAGCATCCCGCCCGTGAGTCCCGTGGCCCTCGCCTGACCTACCAGGAACCCGTTCGCCACGAAGTTCACTACCGGCAGCCCGGCGCCCAGATTCGCAAAGCTCCCGCCACTGATCGTGAAGCTATTCGGTGCTGCCGCCAGATCGATCGGGTTCGGCGCGATCACCGCGCAGGTCGTGCACCGCGTGTCGTGCACCGTAAGGTTGGTGCTACCTACCAGAGTGAAGCCGCTCAGCGTCTGGTTGTGCACGGTCACCGTCACCGACCCCGCGCTAAACCCCGCTAACGGCCCCGACAGGCTCGTCTGGTCTGTCGGAAATGGCACCGTCAGCGTCCCACCCGTGAGGCCGGTGGCCCTCGCCTGCCCCACCAGCACCCCGTTCGCCACGAAGTTCACTACCGGCAGCCCGGCGCCCAGGCCGGCAAAGCTCCCACCACTGATCGCGAAGCTATTCGGTGTTGCCGCCAGATCGATCGGGTTCGGCGCGATCACCGCGCAGGTCGTGCACCGCGTGTCGTTCACCGTAAGGTTGGTGCTACCTACCGGAGTGAAGCCGCTCGGCGTCTGGTTGTACACGGACACCGTCACCGACCCCGCGCCGAGCCCGGCTAGCGGCCCCGATAGACTCGTCTGGTCCGTCGGAAACGGCACCGTCAGCGTCCCGCCCGTGAGGCCGGTGGCCCTCGCCTGCCCCACCAGCACCCCGTTCGCCACGAAGTTCACCACCGGCAACGCGGCGCCCAGGCTCACGAAGCCCGCGCCACTGATCGTGAAGCTGTTCGGTGCTGCCGCCAGATCGATCGGGTTGGGTGTGATGGCGCTGACTCCCTGTGTCTGGGACGCCTCCAGCACGAGCACCCAATCCTGATCCCCATCGGCATTGATTCCCGGGGCCGTGAAGATCAGCAGGCCGCTGTTGGGAAACGGCGAGCCGGCGACCGCAGCGAAGGTGCCAGCGGAAGGGTCGTACCAGCGCGCGGTGACGGACCCACTGAGCTGACTCATATCGACAGTGACTGGTCGGATTGACGGCACGTAGGCCATCACCAGTGTTCCGTCGAGCGTTCGCGCGGCCGTTGCATAGTCGACAGTGTCGATGATGCCCACGCCATCCGTCACGACGGTGTGGCCCTGGTCCGGCACGAGGTTGTACCAGGCGCGCGGCTCGAACAAGGCTTTCACATACGTCATTTGAACCGATCCAGGCGTATCGAGATGGTCTTGCCAGCCGGGTACGAATGGCCAGGTGTAATCGTTGCCGTAGAGTTGACCGGCGGCCCCGCTGAGGAGCACCCAGTATTCCTGCGCGCGAAGGGCCAGGGTCGAGGCCATCTGAAATTCGTACCCGGCCTCGACAGTAAACGTCGGCAAGGAATTTGGACGGTTGTAGGCTTTCAAGACCTGCCCGACCATGAACACATCGGAGTAGGCGGCGTCCAGATCAACACCAATGACTGAGGCCAGCTGTTCGGCGTCTCGAGACGTACTGAATCGGTTGAGCTCCAGCGTGTGGAGATGGCGCGTGTCGCGCTCTCGGATACCGGACGCGAGGGCCCCGACGAACAGATCGTCGCTGGGGTTGGGATCGTAATCGTTGCCATGCATCCAGAGGATGTTGTCGTAGCCGGCATAGCGCTGACCGAGGAAGCGGCCGTAGTCGAAGGACGCCGCGATACCGTTATTGCGCAGGACGTCGAGCCAGCCCCCGGTTTCGGCGGGGTCGAGGATTACGAGAAAGCCGTATTGGGCGGCGAGCTGGAGGATGCGGTCGACGCGCGCGAAATAGTCCTCGTTCGGTGTGGAAAGGTCGTAATAGGGCGCCGGGCTGTTGGCGAGCAGAGTCGTGAACGGGGGAACACCGTCGAAGGTCATGCCATCGTCGCGGCAGCCGGTATACGTGGTACAGAGGAGATTGATCCAGACCGTGTTGAAGCCGTATGCGCGACGATTGCTCAAAAAGAGCTCCGCTTCGGCTTCGCTCAAATTGCCGATCATCGCCTGAGGCGAGTCGCCAGTGATGAGAAACGGGACGCCGTTCTGGTCGACGAGGTAGCGGCCGGTGGGACCGACTTTCACCGGATACGCGGGGTCCGCGCTGAGAGATCCCGCCACTATCAGCGGGCCCAGTAGGGCCACCATCCAAGACCACTTCTTCTTATTCATCTTCATCGCAAACTCCTATAACCAGGCAGAGGTCTCGCGAGTTTCATGAGCCGTCCCGTTCGCAAAATGTTCGCTAGGAATTGCGCCGAGGGATCGATGAGGAGATCATCCGCGCTCGAGGCACACCTTTATGTCGTTTCATCGAGTTATCCACGCTGATCCACGGGGGCGAGGGGCAAACTCGATGCCAGGGGCCCTACCCGAACGAAGCGCTTATTTCTCTGTGATTTACGGCGAGCCTCGAACAAGTAATGCTGAACCGCGCTGCACACTAAGGAACGAGATTTGCGCACTCCCCATGGCTATTGGGGCGTTGAGTCTGCTCAGTGCGCCACGCCTGATTTGAGCTCCAGAACCACTGGATCCTGCCCGAGAAGTGCGCCGTACTATCGAAACGAGCGCGTCACCTCGAGCCGCACGAGATGGTCGAGCCCGTCATCGCCGGCGACGAAACGCCGGTTCTTGACGTCGCTCACGAGGTACTGAGCAAAGAGGGAGTAGCGATCCCAGAAGCGATACGAGACGTCGATACCGCCGCCGAAGCGCTTCTCCTGAGGACCCGAGAACGCGTTGACGGTGCTTCCGATGATGGCCCGGTCGAGGTCGACGCCGAGCATCAGATTCGGTGTGAGACGCGCCGAGACGCGTGCGAAATAGTCGCGGCCGTCAGTGCCGATGAAGTCAGAGATGACGTGGCCGCGCGTCCAGTAACCGTCGGTGAACTGGTCTTGGTTGAACGACTGGAACGAGCTGCGAGCGTACTCGAGCCGAGCATCGAGCCAGTCCTGCCCGAAGAGCCCCAGGAAGTGCACGCCCCCAACGCCGCCGACCGTGCTGCGTTTCGGGAGTAAGTTCGAGGCCAGGAAGTGGCCGATGCCGCTGCTCGGGCCGCACTCGCCGCACGTGTCATCCCAGTAAAATTCCCCGTATAGTCTCAGATCGCGGCTCGGCAGATAGAAGCGATCGACGTTACGAAAGCGCAGCTCGCCGTCGACGCTGAACAGGTTGTTCGTTCGCTCCTCTGGGCGCGCGCGGACATCTCCGAACTTCGGATTGAAGATCGCCGCCGGGTACTGGCTCGCGGCCAAGTACGGTCCGCCCCCGTCGAACATGACCGCGCGGCTCGCGCCGAGCTCTAGCCACGTGGCCGGCGAGAATGTCACGCGCATCCCGGAGAGCTTCGCGTATGGATGATCCCGGCGCTCTTCGAGCTGGGCGAGGAAGATCATCGCCTTCATGGGCCCGACCCACTGCCCGATCCAGGGCAGCAAGAACGGCTCGGCGGAGCCAAGCCGGATCTGGTCGAGAGGCGCGGCGTTGTTCGAGAGCAGGAGATTGTTGCGGTATCCCGGGCCCCACGCGAGGCTGTCGCGGCCCACCAGCAGCTCGACGTTCCAGAGGGTGAGCTTCGCGTAGCCGGTGATGAGCCGCGCGGCCGTGTAGTCTTCGTTCGCGAGCAGCTCGGGCTGCAGGTAGAACGTCAGATAGTCCCCGATCTGCATGCGGGTCTCGAACGTCAGCCCGTTGTTGAATCCCCGATGGAACGAGCTGCCCTGTTCGTTCAAGAGCGAGAGACCGTGGTTCGCGTAGCCCCCGAACCCCTGGGCGCGATCGATCGGGGTGAACGAGAAGGTCCCCGGCGGCTTGACGCCGTCGGGCACCTGAACGCCGAGCGCGGCCAGCTCCACCTTGAACTCCTCGATCAGTCGATCGAGCACCGGCTCGAGGTCGCGCCGCAGGTTGAGGCCGTCGGGCTCGTCACTTCGGATGCGCGCGATGGCCCGGGCCACGATCCGCGCGGCCTCCACGCGGCTCAGCGGCTTCGTGTTCAGGAGCGTGCGATCGGCGAGCCCGGCGGTGACCAGGCGCTCCAGATCGTCGTAGGTGGCGTCGCGATATTCCGAGAAGCCGCCCCAGTTCTTGAGCGGCAGGTTTGTGCGATCGAAGGCGACCGCATCGACGAGCGGGACGAGTACCGCGGCAACGACGCTCACAATCGCGAGCCACGCTCGTGCCGGGCTCCGGCCAAACACGGGGCACAGCATAGCCCAGTGGGAGGTATGATCCCGAAATCTACCGCGGCCTACAGAACCAAGGGGTTACGCGCCCGCTCGCTAAGATGGGGCGCCGCGGGGCGTTTAGGGGCCCTCACGAGAGGGCTCAGACGCCTTCCTGACGTGGAGCTCCGAGTCTTGCCGATGCCGCGCATGACTGTGCTTCTCTCTTTTTAGTCGCGCGCGAAATCCCCGACAGCCCCCGGTCGCTGGACTCTCAAATCTGAGAAAGTCGTCGCATTAGCGACGCTTCACTGTCAAACGCGCGACTCATCGACACTCACGCGCGTCCTCGCAGCGTCGGATTTGCCCATTCGACCTTCCAGGGCTCGCACTCAACAGACGCATCAATACCCGCGAATAGGGCTTTCCGGTGCAGGTGCTGACCATGCATGGCACTTCCGTTGCAGCGCTGCGATCGCGTTGTCAAAAAGCTATTGCAACACGTGAACGGAACGTCCGACCAACAGTGACCGTTAGGAAGTCTTCCCTCGACAAGGAGATGAATGTGTCAGTGAAGAGATCGCGAGTCGCCGTCACGCGCGTAGGGTTTGCCCTCCTGGTTGGAGTCCTTCTGGTGACAGCCAAGGGAGAAACCGGCATTCTTGATGCGTCCTGGACCGCCCCAACTACCAACACCGACGGAAGCCCGCTGACGGATCTTGCGTCGTATCGCCTCTACTACGGCGCGTCTGCCTCTCCGTGTCCGGGGTCCTCGTTTCTTCAGGTCGAGTCCGTGACATCGAGCCCGGTTTCCAGCCAGATGATGAGCGCCCGGCTCACCGGGCTCATGACTGGTACTCGCTACTTCGTTTCGGTGAGCGCGGTAGACGCGAT
>QHSQ01000170.1 GCA_003221615.1 Candidatus Rokuibacteriota bacterium
CAGAGCCCATGGCCTGCAGTTTGGTGTCTTGCGTGATGTCGCCCGGGCCGATCAGCTTGATGCCGGCCTCGCGCATGCCGAGCGCCGCGTAGGTCTTCACCACCGCGGCCGCGTGGTCACCGGCCGGCACGAACACGAAGAAGAGATCCGGCTTCTTGTCCTTGGCGCGCTGGAAGAACGGCGTGAAGTCGGGCACCGCGCCGGCGCCGCCCATCGGGATCTCGTCGATCACCTTGCCGCCGTTGGCCTCGAAGCTCCGCTTGAACGCCGCGAGGCTGTCCTTGCCGGGCGGGAAATCCGTATAGCCGACGACCGCGGTCTTCGCGTTCAGGATCTTGGCCGAGGCCTCGCCGAGCGCGTAGCCGGCGTGCCACATGCTGAACGAGGTGCGGACGTAGTAGGGCGACAGATTGGTGATGTGCGCGGTGCCGGCGTTCATGATCACCGCGAGCTTCTTGCCCGCGCTCACGATCGGCGCCGACGCGATCGCGTTCGGCGAGTAGATCCAGCCGGCCAGCACGTCGACGTTGTCCTGGGTGAGCAGCTCCTGCACGGCGATCTTCGCGTTCGCGCCGCTCGGATCCTTCACGTCGCGCCGGAGCAACGTGATCTTGTATGGCTTCACCTTGTCGGCGTTGAGCTTGAGGTAGAGCTCCATCCCACGATCGACCAGCTGGGCGAACTCGGCGCCTATGCCGGTGTACGGCAGGGCGACGCCGACCTTGACTTCCTGCGCGTGCGCTGCGGTGATGCCTAGGGCGAGCGCGACGGCGGCGATCGCAATGGTGCGCTTGACCATGAGAGTTTCCCTCCGGAGAGCTCGAAACTCGCTCTGCCTGGTGCGGCACAGTATGGCGAGATACTAGGGCAAGAATCCAAAACGGCGCAAGCTTGCGCGCCGAAGAGCCTCCCGAGCGCGAGTGTGCGATGATCGGGACCCAGGGAGGCCAGGGATGAATTACCGGATCATCTCCGCCGACGACCACATCGACCTGCAGTGGCTCCCGAAGGATCTCTGGCAGAAACGGGTCGCGGCCGAGTGGCGGGAGCGCGCGCCCAAGGTGGTCGACACTCCCGACGGGCCCTGCTGGGTCTGCTCAGGCGACCGCTGGGATCCGTGGGGTGGGCGCAGGGGCGCCGCCGGCGCCCAGGGCGGCCGGCGCACGGCCCTGGAGAAGGGCGGCGTCCTCGAGCCGGGCGTGCTGCGGCCAACGACGACCGCGCTGCGGCTGGCCGACATGGATCGCGATTCCGTGGACGCGACGGTCATGTACGGCCCGATCGTGCCCCTGCTCATCGCCGACCCGGAGCTCCGGAGGGTCTGCTATCGCGCGTACAACGAGTGGCTCGCCGAGTTCTGCGCGACGGCTTCCGACCGCTTGGTCGGCGCCGGGCTGATCCCGATCGACGACGCGAAGAGCGCCGCCGACGAGGTCCGCCACCTGAAGCAGCTGCGCCTGCGAACGGGTATGTTCCTCGCGGCGCGGGTCGACGTGCCGCTCTGGGACGAATCGTGGGAGCCCCTGTGGGACGCGGCGGCCGAGACCGGGATCGTGATCGGCTTTCACCTCGGCGGCGGGCTGCGAACGGTCACCTTCAGCGGCCCGAAGGCGAGCGATCCAGGCAACATGGGCGTACGGGTCGCCTGCTCGACCTTGCAGATGGACGAGCCGCTGGCGGCGGTGATCTTCTCCGGCGCCCTCGAGCGCCACCCCAAGCTCAAGATCGTGCTCGCCGAAACGGGCATCGGCTGGCTTCCCTACATGGTCGAGCGTATGGATGACTCCTACCAGCGGTTCCTCGACGCCGGTGATTTCTGGCGCGCTCACGGGGGCCTGCAGCTAACGATGGCGCCCAGCGCGTATTTCCGGCGCCAGGTGTGGGCCACGTTCCAGATCGATCACGTCGGGCTGCGTCTCATCGACGTGCTCGGCGACGACCGCGTCATGTGGGCGTCGGACTACCCGCACGCGGACAGCACCTGGCCGGAATCCCAGCAGGCGATCGCGGCGAACTTCAAGGACGTGGCGGACCCCGCGCGCCGCCGCATCCTGTGCGACAATGCGCGCGCGCTGTACGGCCTGTAACGGCCAGAACGACCCAGGAGGACGCACGTGGCGAAGTTCAAGGTAGTGACTCCAGGCGGTGCCAGCTTCACGGTTCCCGGTGTGGGCTACAAGCTCGAGATGGAAGCTCTCGCGCCGATCGACGCCGAGATCGTCGAGATCGCGGCCAAGACCGACGAGGAGTTCGTCAAGGAGGCGCGCGACGCCGACGCGCTCTATGCGAAGGGGCGCCGCATCACCAAGCGCCTCATCGACGGGCTCGAGCGCTGCAAGGTGATCGCGCTCGGCAGCGTGGGCGTCGACTCGGTCGACGTCGACGCGGCCACGGCGCGCGGCATCCCCGTCACCAACGTCCCCGACACGTTCATCGAGGAAGTCGCCGACCACGCGATGATGCTGATCCTGGCCACGTATCGCCGCCTCACGACGATGGACCGGATGGTCCGCGAGGGACGCTGGTCCGAGGGACGCCCGCTCCTGTCTCAGTTCCCGCGCCTGATGGGCCAGACCCTCGGTCTGATCGCCTTCGGCCACGTGGCCCGCGCGGTCGCGGTGCGGGCGCGCGCCTTCGGCTTCCACATCCTGGCATACGACCCGTACGTCGAGGAGCTGGTCGTGAGTCAGTACGGCGTCGAGCCGGTGAACCTGACCGAGCTCCTTCAGCGCTCGGACATCGTCTCGATGCACGCGCCGTCCACCGCCGACGCCCACCACATGATGACCGAGCATCACTTCCGGCTCATGAAGCCGGAGGCGCTCTTCGTCAGCACGGGCCGCGGGCCGACCACCGACGAAGCCGCGCTCATCAAGGCGCTGAAGGAAGGGTGGATCGCCGCGGCCGGGCTCGACGTGCTCGAGCAGGAGCCGCCCGAGGCGAACAATCCGCTCTTGAAGATGGACAACGTCATCCTCACGCCGCACGTGGCCTCGGCGTCCGCGAGGTTCGATCCCGTACGCAAGCGGCGCGTCGGTCAGGAGATCGCCCTCGTGCTGGGCGGCCGCTGGCCGCGGAGCTGCGTGAATCCGTCCGTTCTCGAGAAGAGCAAGCTCGTGCGCTGGCAGCCCTACTCGATGGAGCGCGGGCCCGGCGCGTAGCATTCGCGCCGCGGTCCGTCGGCAGGGCGGGCGCCCAGGCGGCCGAGGGGCGAAGATAGGCCGAGGCGTGAAGATAGATCGAGGAGGCGCGATGGCGCGCAAGCGGCTCGTCCTCAAGAACACGGCGCTGTTCAGCGACCCGGCGAATCTCAGCTGGGAGCGCTACGTCGTCATGCAAGCGCGCGAGCGCGAGCGGTATCTCGCCGAGCGCGCGACCATCCCCGACGATGCGCTGAACTACAAGACCGTCAGCCCCCGCTACCTCCACCAGGCGGTCGATCAGTTCGCCAACAACTACTATTCCGAGCTGTCGGCCACGCACTACGTGGCGACCGCGGCCGCCAACGCTCCCTTCGACGAGCTGAAGAAGTCGGCGCTGTTCCAGCTCGCCGACGAGCAACGGCATCTCGAGATGGACCGCGAGGTCTTCGAGCGGGCCGGCATCCCCGAGCGCGACTGGCTCGCCGCGTGGGAGTCGCCGGGGACGACGTGCCGCTTCTTCCGGCATCTGCTCGAGCTCGAGGACTCGATCGAGATTCTCGTGAAGGGCAACTTCGTGGCCGAGGGTGCCGCCGGCCCCGGCACGTTCACCGTGCTGGCGGACGGCGCGGAGGCGCGCGGCGACGTGCTGTCGGCGGTCAATCACCGCGCGCGTATTCGTGACGAGACCCGCCACATCAGCTACGGTCGCGCCCTCGTCAAGGCGTTGATCGAGGACGATCCGGCCAATCTCGACACGATTCAAGCGTGGCAGGACGAGAGCCTTCGTCTCTTCGCCGAGGTGGCCCGCGGCGGCGAGCGTCAGGCGTGGTGGGAAGGATTCCTCGCGTCGTACTACAAGATCGCGGTCCCGATGGGGCTTCGTCCAACCGTCTTCTAGCTCAGGGAGCGGCAGTCGTTTTCGCTCCCCGATTGTTCCTCGCGCTCGCCGCCTCGGATCAGCCTCGAATCGTGGCCAGGAATCGCCCAGCGGTGAGCCCGGATCATCCAACCCGGTCACGTCAGACTTTCTGGAATAGCCCTGCTTAACAGCCACTTATCGGCCCCCGTGCAGTGGTACGGCGATTGCTGGAAAGAGGGTAGCCCTATGCGCATTCTGGTCATCGACGACGATCAGGCTGTCTGCGAGGTTTTCGGGGAATTTCTCCACGAAATCGGCCACGAGCCAGTCATCACCCACACGGCCGAGACCGCGCTCGACACCTTGCGCGAGGAGCGGCCCGACGCAGTGCTCCTCGACGTCTGCTTACCCGGCATGAGCGGGCTCGATTTCATGAAGCTCGAGGCGGTGCGCGACCTGCGCGTCCCGATCCTCGTGATCTCTGGCCGCGCCACCGAGAGCCAGGCCCAGGAAGCCATGCGGGCCGGCGCGTTCGACTTCATCGGCAAGCCCGTCGCGCTCCGGCGCCTGCAAGAGGTGCTGGCGTGCTTCGAGGCGCCGGCCGCGGCGCCGACCAAGGTCAAGGACGCCGAAGTCCCACCCGAGCGGCGGCGCGCGCCGCGGGCGATGGTCGCGCTGCCGGTACGGATCCGCGAGCAGAGCGGCGCCGAGTGGGAGTCGACCTCGGTCAACCTGAGCGCCTCCGGCATCAAGGTGCGGGCCAACGGATCACGCCGCACCGCGGGCATGGCGACGCTCTCGATCACCCTGCCGGAGAGTGAGACCCAGCTCGAGGTCCCCTCGATCCTCGTACGCGCGGACGACGAGGGCTACGCGTTCGCGTTCAGGGACCGCGGCGACGAGCGGCTCCAGGAGCTCAACGAGCTGGTCCGGCGCTCGGTGGGCGCGCCGACCGTCGACGTCGAATCGCACGTGCGCATCCTGCACCGCATCGGCGAGGCGATCAGCGCCACCCTCGACGTGGACGAGGTCCTGCGCATCGCCCTGGACGCGCTCACGCACGTCACCGGCCACGAGATCTCGAGCCTCCACCTGCTCTCGGCCGATGGCGCGACGTTGCACCTGCGCGGCGACCGGGGCCTGCGGCCCCGGCTGCGCGAGATCAACAGCGTCCTGCCGATTGGGCAAGGGCTCATCGGCGGTGTGGCGGCTACCGGCAAGACGCTCCACTGGGCGCACGTCAGCGAGTCTGCCGACCTCCTGCCGGCGGCGCGGGCGGCCGTCACGCAGGAAGGCATCCACGCCTTCGTGTGCGTGCCGATCCACAGCCGCGGGCAGATCCTCGGCGCCTTGTCGCTCGGCCGCCGGACGCGCGAGGCGTTCTCGGAATCCGAGATCGCGCTCGTCGAAGCCTGCGCGAACCAGATCGGTCTGGCGCTTCAGAACGCGCAGCTCTACTCGGCGACCCGGAGTCAGCTCGAGGATCTCAAGTCGGCCGAGGCTCAGCTGATCGAGGGCGAGAAGCTCTCGACGGTCGGCAAGCTGGCGGCGGGTCTCGCGCACGAGACGCGCAACCGCCTGACGGCGATCCTCGGACAGGCGGAGCTCCTGCTCATGGGCGCGGACGATCCCGTCAAGAGCCGCGAGCGTCTGCACACCATCGTCCAGGAAACGTCGCGGGCGGCGAAGATGCTCCAGAACCTCTTGCGGTTCACCAGCCGGCACTCGGCCGAGCGCCACCCGTGTCGTCTCGAAGATCAGATCCAGTGGGTGCTCGAGCTCAAGAACCCCCAGCTGCGCCACGACAGCGTCAAGGTCGTCACCGACTTCGGGAACGTCCGTCCGGTGCTGGCCGACGAAGGCCAGATCCAGCAGGTGCTGCTCAACCTCGTCCAGAACGCGCATCAGGCGATGGCCGGTCACCAGGGCGAGCGCGAGATCACCGTGCGGTTGTCCGAGCCCGGAGGGCCGAACGTTCGCCTCGAGGTGCTCGACTCCGGGCCCGGCATCCATCCCAACGTGCTTCCGCGAATCTTCGACGCCTTCACCACGACGAAGGCGCCCGGCGAAGGCACGGGGCTCGGGCTCTGGGTCTCGTACTCGATTGTCGAGCAACATCAGGGATCGCTGCGGGCCGTCAACCGTCCGGAAGGCGGCGCGGCGTTCATCGTCGAGCTGCCCGCCGCCACTGCCTGAGGCCCCTGGGTGAGGCTCGCCTCCGGAGCCAAGTTCGCGGTCCTGAGCTTCCTCTGCGTCATGGTGTTCGCACTCTCCATGGGCTTCGCCCTCTCGTCATTGCTCACGCGCGCCGTGCAGGAATGGGAGTGGGAGAACACCGCCGCCCTGACCCGGCGTGAGATCGAGCTTCGCGGCCTCGATACCGTCCTGGCCGCTCCGCGGAGTGCGCCGCTGGACGAACGGACAAGGGAGCAGCAGTTGTCGAGCCTGATGCGGGGTCTTCCGGAGGTGGTGCGCGTCAAGGTGTGGGACCGTGACGCGACGGTCGTCTGGTCGGACGAGCCCCGGCTGATCGGCCAGCGATTCGCGGATGACAACGAGCTCAAGGAGGCCCTGGCGGGCGAGGTCACCGTCGAGATCAAGACGCTCGACGGCCGCGAGCACGCTTACGAGCGTCCGAGGTTCACGACGCTCGCCGAGGTGCACGTGCCGATTGTCTCGAAGACGACCGGCCGGGTCCTCGGCGTCGTCGAGGTCTACAAGAACCCGATCCGGCTACTGGCGACGATCCAGCGCGCGCACATCGTCATCTGGACCATCTCGCTCGCGGGCGCGCTCATCCTCTACCTGGTGCTCTTCCCGCTGGTGCGGCAGGTCTACGGGCGCCAGGTCCGGGAAGAGGCGCTCCGGGCTCATGCCGCCGAGCTCGAGGCCCAGGTGATGGTGCGCAACCGGGAGCTCGAGGCCCAGCGCGAGGCCTTGTTCCAGGCCGAGAAGGTCGCGGCGATGGGCCAGCTGCTCGCCGGGGTGTCGCACGAGCTGAACAATCCCCTGTCGACGATCGTCGGCTACACGCAGCTCCTCCTCATGCGCGTCGGCGCCGGATCGATGGCCGAGCCGCTCGAGAAGATCGCGAAGTCGGCGGAGCGGTGCACGCGTATCGTGACGAACTTCCTCGCGCTCGCGCGCCAGTACCCGCCGGAGCAGCAGGTCGCGCAGCTGAACCAGCTCGTCGAGGACGCCGTCGAGCTCCTGGCCTACCCGCTCCGGATCGACAACGTCGAAGTAATCCGGCGGCTCGCGCCCGATCTACCCCAGCTCTGGGCCGACCCGCATCAGATCCAGCAGGTGATCGTGAACTTGCTGACGAACGCCCATCAGGCCCTGCGCGGCGTCTCGACGCGGCGCCACCTCGTCCTGACGACGCGCTACGCGCGCGCGACGGACCGCATCGTGCTCGAGGTCGCGGACAACGGGCCCGGCGTGCCGGCCGACGTCTGCGGCCGGATCTTCGACCCGTTCTTCACGACGAAAGAGGCCGGGCAGGGCACCGGGCTCGGGCTCTCGCTGTGCCGCGGGATCGTCGATGGTCACGAAGGCGTGCTCCGACTCGAGGCGACGCCGGGTGGCGGTGCCACCTTCGTCATGGAGCTTCCCCCGGGAGCGCCGGCCGAGGCCGCCGACGCGCATCGAGCCGAGACGGGGCTCGAGCCGGCGCAGCGCCAGTCGATCCTGGTCGTGGACGACGAGCCCGACGTCGGGGACGTGCTCGCCGAGGCGCTGCGGCTCGACGGTCACCGGGTCGATACCGTGAACAGCGGCGCCGCCGCGCTGAATCGGCTCCTCGCCACGAGCTACGACCTCGTGTTCAGCGACATGAAGATGCCGGGCATGAACGGGATCGAGCTGTACGAGGAGGTGGCGCGCCGGCGACCCGGCGTCGAGCGCCGGATGATCTTCGTGACCGGGGACAACCTCAATCCGACGACCAGGCAGTTCCTCGAGCAGACCGGCGCCGTCAGCGTGAGCAAGCCGTTCGACATCGACGCGATCCGGCGTCTCGTACCGTTGCACGCCCCGTCATCGAGCGAAGACGAATCGGAAGTCGCGCTCCGCTCCTGAGCCTCGAGCCCGCCGCGGTTCTCGCGTCAGTCGCCGATCAGGTGGTTGCGGGCGGACGGCGCCGCGACCATTCGGACCCTCGCTCGTACGCATGCGCCGCGCGAAGCACCGTGGCCTCCTCGAAGTGGCGCCCGATCAGCTGGAGGCTGAGCGGGAGGCCGGATCCCGTGAAGCCGCACGGCACGGCGATGGCCGGCAGCCCGGCCAGCGCGGCGGGCGTGACGTAGGAGCGTCGCGTGAAGAAACGCCCGGCGACCTCGTGGCGGCCGGTGATGGCGCCGCGGGCGGCGGCGATCGGTGGGGCCGCCTGGTGCGCGGTCGGGCACAAGAGCAGATCGTGGCGCGCGAGCGCCGCGCGCATCTCGGCGCGCAGGAGCGCTCGAACCCGCGCGGCCCGCTGCTGGATCGCGGCCGGGATCAAGCTGGCGGTCAGGAGACGACGTCGCGTGCCCTGGTCGTAGTCCCCCGCGCGGGTCCGGAGCCAGCGATGATGCACGCCGGCACCGTCGGAGTCGGCCAGCGCCATGAAGACCGCGCCCGCGAACGGCACGAGAGGGAGCGAGACCTCCTCCGTGACGGCGCCGAGGCGCTCGAGACATCGCGCCGCCCCGATGACGGCCTCCCGCACCTCGGCGTCGGTCTCGGGCCCGAAGGTCAGCTCGCGAACGATTCCGATCCGAAGCCCCCGCACGCCGTCGCCGAGCGTGCGCGCGTACTCCGGCACCGGTGCGCGGCTCGAGAGCGGATCCTTCGCGTCGTAGCCGGCGATCGCCTGGAGCAGCCACGCCGTGTCCTCGACGGTGCGCGCGAGCGGCCCCGGCGTGTCCATCGACCAGCTCAGCGGAAACGAGCCGTGGCGAGACACGCGGCTCCAGGTCGGCCGGAGCCCGACCACGCCGCAGAAGGACGCGGGCGATCGCACGGAGCCCCCCGTGTCCTCGCCCAGGGACGCGGCGCAGAGACCCGCCGCAACGGCGATGCCCGAGCCCGACGAAGAACCGCCCGGATCGTGGTCCAGATTCCACGGGTTCCGCGGCTGACCGAACGGGAATTGCTGGGTGCCGCCGAGCGCGAACTCCGTCAGGTTCAGCTTGCCGAGGAGGATTCCGCCGGCCGCGTTCAGGCGCGAGATCGTCGTCGCGTCCTCGGTGGGAACGTGGTCTTCCAGAATCCGGGACCCGGACGTCGTGCGCACGCCCGCGGTATCGAACTGGTCCTTCACGGCGTAGGGAACCCCATGGAGCGGGCCGAGCGGCGCGCCGCGCATCACCGCCGTCTCCGCCCGGCGCGCGGTCTCCAGCGCCGCCTCCGGCACCACCGTGATGTAAGCGCGCAGCCGGGCATCGAGCCGCTCGATCCGCTCGAGATACAGGCGCGTGATCTCGACCGGCGACACCTCGCGCTCGCGCACGAGCGCCGCGATCCGCCGGGCACTGAGAAAGGCGCGGTCGGCGCCCTCGGCGGTCACGAACCCGGCGGCTCGCCGAGACCCGGCACGGGCTCGACGGTGTCGAGCGGCAGCTCGGCCAGAGGCTCCAGCGCCTCGATCAGCGCGTTGAGCCGGTGGGTCACTTCCGCGAGGTCGTCGAGCGTGACGGGCAGGCCGAGCGCCGCGGCGAGCGCGCCCACCTGTTCGGTCGTCAGGTCACTCACGAAGACGAACCCGGTCTCGCGTCTCAGCAGGTCGGACGGCGCAGCACCTCGGACGAGATCTTGCGCGCGACCAGCTTGCCCTCGCGGCTGTCGGAGACCAGGCGGCGGTTCTCCACGACGATGCGCCCGCGCAGGACCGTGGTGACCGGCCAGCCCTGGATCGCCCAGCCTTCCCAGGGACTGTAGTCGCTGACGTGGAAGTCCTCGCGCACGAGCGTCTTCTTGATCGTGGGGTCGATGATCGCCAGATCCGCGTCGCTGCCGGGGGCGATGACGCCCTTCCTGGGATAGAGCCCGAGGATCTTCGCGGCGTTGGTGGAGGTGACATCGGCGAACCGCTCGAGCGACATCCGGCGCTTCACGACGCCTTCGGAGTACACGATCCCCATTCGCGCTTCGGCGCCGAGATTGCCGCCCGTCACGTTCTCGAGGTCCTGACCGCGCAGCTTCACCTCGAGCGAGGTCGGGAACTCGTCGGTCGCCGTCGTCGACACGCCGTCGCGCACGAGCCCGTTCCAGAGCGCGGCCTGGTCCTCCGGATACTTGAGCGAGGGATAGGTGTGGTAGCAGAAGCCGCGCGGGCTCTTGTAGTCCTCCGCGGTGAAGCACGCGTAGTGGTGGAGCGTCTCGGCGTAGATCGGATACCCGCCGGCGCGCGCCTCCGCGACGGCCTCGACGCCTTCGCGGGCCGAGGTGTGGACGAAGTAGACGCCGGCGCCGGTGTGCGCCGCGAGCTGGATCGTGCGGCGAAACGCGAGCTTCTCGGAGAGCTTGTTGTGCACGAGCGGCAGGAGCCAGCCGTCCGTCTGCTTCTCCTCGCGGAACTTCTCGTACATGAACTGCACGATGTCGTGGTCCTCGGCGTGCACCACCATGATCCCGTTGTGCGGCGCGACCTTCTCCATGGCGAGCTGGATCCGTCCGAAGTCGAGCCGGTAGGGGTGCCGCTTGGGATGCGGCGGCAGCACGTCGACCGTGAATACCTTGAAGCTCGGGAATCCCGCCTGGATCGCCTCGGGCAGCTGATCGAAGGTCTTGAGCGGCAAGGCGCCCTGGAGGGTCACGTGGAAGGAGTAGTCGGCGTACGAGTTGCCCTTCCAGCGCGCGGCGCGCGTCTCGATCACCTGCTGGACGTCGGTGCCCGGGCGCACGAAGCAGAAGTCGACGTGGGTGGTCGTCCCGCCGAAGACCATCCCCCGGGTGTCCTCTTCCGGCCCCAGCGTCGAGAGATTCTCCTCGGGCTGCATCGAGATGAAGTGCGCCAGGTGCGTGTGCGGCTCGACGCCGCCCGGCACGACGATCTTGCCGCTGGCGTCGATCACCCGCCCGGCCTGGAGCCCGTGCTCCGGCAGGCCCAGCGCGACGATGCGCTCTCCTTCGATGGCCACGTCCCACCGGCCGACGCCCTGCGGCGTGACGACGTCACCCCCGCGAATCACGAGATCCAGCATCACGCGTCCTCCCTCGTTGGAGCACGGGGTACCACGCGACGGGCTCGTCGGTCAAGGCAGGTCCCTGGATTGACATAAGCAAGCTAATACTTGACTATGGCAAATCAGCGTGAAGTGGAGGGCGGCGTGGCCGACACCGAAGCCGAGCAGCGGATCTCGACCGTTCGACGCTTCAACCGGTTCTACACCAAGCAGATCGGCCTCCTCGGCGAGGGCTATCTCGAAACTCCCTTCTCGCTCACCGAGGCGCGGGTGCTCTACGAGCTGGCGCACCGCGAGCGTCCGTCGGCGACCGAGCTGGCCCGAGAGCTGGCGCTCGACGCCGGCTACTTGAGCCGGATCCTGCGCGGCTTCGAGCGTCGCCGATTGCTGCGTCGGACGCGCTCCAAGGCCGACGGCCGCCAGAGCCACCTGTCGCTGACCGCACGGGGTCGGGCCGCCTTCGCACCTCTCGACGTGCGCTCGCGCGCCGACATCGGCGGGATGCTGGCGCGGCTCGGACCCGGCGAGCAGCGACGGCTGGTCGACGCGATGCAGACCATCGAGGCCTTGCTGGGCGGCGCGCCCGCGGCGAAGGCTCCGTATGTCCTGCGCCCCCACCAGCCCGGCGACATGGGCTGGGTCGTCCATCGCCACGGCGCGCTGTACGCCCAGGAGTACGGTTTCGACGAACGGTTCGAGGGGCTCGTCGCTCGTGTCGTGGCGAAGTTCGTCGACCGCTACGACCCGCGGCGCGAGCGCTGCTGGATCGCGGAGAAGGACGGCGAGATCGTCGGCTCGGTCTTCCTGGTTCGCCGTTCGCGCTCCGTGGCGCAGCTGCGCTTGTTGCAGGTCGAGCCGAAGGCGCGCGGCCTCGGTATCGGAGAGCGCCTGGTGGCCGAGTGCATCCGTTTCGCCCGCCAGGCCGGCTACCGGAAGATCACGCTGTGGACCAACAGCGTGCTGCGCGTCGCCCGCCGCGTCTATCAGACCGCCGGATTTCGACGAGTCCATCGCGAGAAGCATCGGAGCTTCGGCCGCGATCTCGTGGGCGAGACGTGGGAGCTGTCGCTGTGAGTCGCCGCTTCTGGTCGGCCGCGGCGGCCGCCGTCACCGGCGTCCAGGTCGGCTCGGCCATGGTGGCGACGCGGTTCGTCGCCGACCAGACGGGGCCGGCCTCGCTCGCGCTGCTGCGCTACGTCATCGGCGTGTGCTGCTTGATGCCGCCGATGCTCCTCGCCCGACACCGGGTGCGGTTCGCAGCTCGGGATCTCGCCCCGATCGCGCTCCTGGGGATCACCCAGTTCGGCATCCTGATCGCGCTCTTGAACTACGGTCTGCGCTCGATTCCGTCGGCACGCGCGGCGCTCATCTTCGCGACGTTCCCGCTGTTGACCTCGCTGGTCGCGGCGGCGCTCGGCCGCGAGCGGCTCACATCGTCAAAACTGGCGGGTGTCCTGCTCACCATCCTCGGCGTCGGCCTCGCGCTCGGAGACAAGACGCTCCAGCCCGGCGTCGGCGACGGCGGGTGGCTCGGTGAGCTCGCAGTGTTCGCCAGCGCGTCGAGTGGCGCCGTCTGTAGCGTCCTCTACCGGCCTTATCTGGAGAAGTATCCGACCCTTCCGGTGAGCGCCTTCGCGATGCTCGCGTCGGTCGCCTTCCTCGCGCTGCTGGCGGCCGGCGAGGGGTTCTTCGCCTCCCCACCCGATCTCACGCCGAGCGGCTGGCTGGCGGTGGCGTTCATCGGGCTCAGTAGCGGCGGCGGTTACTATCTCTGGCTGTGGGCGCTGAACCATGCGACGCCCACGCAGGTCACGGTGTTCCTGGCGCTCAGTCCCGTCACGGCGGCCGGCCTGGGCGCCTGGCTCCTCGCCGAGCCCGTCTCGCCGCTGCTCGCCGTCGGGCTCATCTCGGTCGTCGGTGGCCTCGCCCTCGCTCACCGGCGCAGCCGAGAGGACCGGGGCATCCCGCTTGACAGCGAACGAGGCCGCGCCCTATAACAGCCGTCGCAGACGATAACGCTCGAAAGGCTCGCTTCGGGGCGAAACCCGCCGCGAGGTCGCCGCAGACCGGGAGGATCGCCACATGATCGGCTCGCGCATGCTCAGGCACACGCTCGTGCTCGTGGTGACGGCACTGACGCTCTTCACCGCGACATCGCTGACCGCGCAGGAAGTGCTCACGAACGATTCGCTCGTCGCCTTGAAGAAGGCCGGGCTCTCGGATTCGATCATCATCTCGAAGATCAAGTCGAGCCAGACGAAGTTCGACGTGAGCACGCAGGGGCTCATCGGCCTGAAGAACGCGGGCCTCTCGGATCAGGTCATCGAGGCCGTCGTCAACGCCAGGTCCGGCACGGCGGCTCCGCCCGCCGCGGCCGCACCGGCCGCCCCCGCCGCGGCGGCGGGCACGGCGACCACCAAGGAGACGATCTACCATCTGGCCGGCGGAAAGTACGTCGAGCTGAATCCGGCCGCGTCGTCGATGGAGACCAACGTCTCGTTCTATTCCAACAAGAGCGAGCTCGTGCTCAAGGGCAGGAAAGCCCAGTACCGCGTCACGGACAAGAAGCCCGTCTTCTACAGCGCCTGGGGTCCGAACGAGGCGCCGCTCGTGCGCATGAAGCCCGGCAGCGACCATGACGATCGGAACCTCAAGATCGGCGGCGGCTCGTTCATGCCGTTCGGCGGCACGCAGTCGTTCGGCGTGCGCAGCGAGGACAAGATCGACGTCGACGCGGAGAAGGACGCGCGCGGTCTCTACAAGGTGACGCCGAAGGAGCCGCTGAAGGCCGGCGAGTACGCCTTCGTCCTCACGTTCGGGTCAGCCGCCGGTTCCGGCAAGGTCTACGACTTCGGGATCGACTAGGACCTAAGCGGGGATCGCGACCTTCTTCAAGAGCTCGAGGTCGTCGAGCGCCTTGCCGGCGCCGCGCGCCGCGCAGCTCAAGGGATCCTCGGCCACCCGCACGGGCAGCTGGGTCACGTGCTGGAGGAGCCAGTCGATCCCGCGCAGGAGCGCGCCGCCGCCCGTCAGCACCACGCCCTTCTCGATGATGTCGGCCGCGAGCTCGGGCGGCGTGCGCTCGAGACACGTGCGGACCGTCTCGACGATCGTCATCACGGGCTCGCGCAAGGCCTCGCGGATCTCCTCGTCGGTGATCACGAGCGTCTTGGGGACGCCGTCGACGAGGTCGCGCCCCTTGACCTCGATGGAGCTTCGCTCCAGCGCTTCGGGATGCGCCGAGCCCAGAGCGATCTTGATCTCCTCCGCGCGCCGCTCGCCCACCAGCAGCCGGTAGTGCTTCCTGATGTGCTGGATGATCGCCTCGTCCATCTCGTCACCGGCGATCCTGACGGAGTTGCAGTAGACGGTGCCGGACATCGAGATGACCGCGACCTCGGTCGTCCCGCCGCCGATGTCGACGATCAGGTGACCACCCGGCTCGTGGATCGGTAGCCCCGCGCCGATGGCCGCCGCGGTGGGCTCCTCGATGAGATAGACGTCGCGCGCGCCCGCCTGGAGCGCCGCGTCGCGCACCGCGCGCTTCTCGACCTGCGTGATCCCCGAGGGTACCCCGACGACGACCCGGGGCCGGTCGAGGACCCAGGCGCGCTTGCGTCCGGACGAGATCTGGCGCGCCCGCTCGATGAAGTACTGCAGCATCCGCTCGGTGACGTCGAAATCGGCGATGACGCCGTCCTTCAGCGGGCGGAGCGCCTGGATGTTCTCGGGCGTGCGGCCGAGCATCGCCTTGGCCTCGTGCCCGACCCCGATGACCTCGTTGTCGGTCTTGCGGATCGCGATGATCGACGGCTCGTTGAGGACGATGCCGCGATCGCGGACGAACACGAGGGTGTTGGCGGTTCCCAGGTCGATCGCCAGGTCCGACGAGAACAGGCCGAATAGGCGGTCTCGTAGCATCGGTGCCACAGCTAGCAATCCCCGCGCCACAGGCGGCGCGCGCTCGAACTGCGTGATTCGAAAAGTCGTCGCGCGATCGGGCACCGGGCACGGGTGATCGAGTCGTGACAGCAGCGACGCCCGGTGGACAGCGAGCGAGAGCCCGCGACAACCAACCGCATGCCCCCTCCCGCTACATCTTCCCCCAGTAGGCCCGATCAGCCGGGAACACCGTTTTGCAGCGGGTCGGGGCGGTCGGTCCGTCCAGGGTGTCGGCCGCGGCGCGCCAGATCGCATAGTGCGGCGCCGCTCGATGCGCCTCCAGCGCCGCCATGTCCTTGTAGACCTCGTAGAAGTAGTAGATGTTCTCGTCCTGCTCGTCCTGCAGGACGTTGAATTGCAGGCAACCCGGTTCGTCCCGCTCGGAGCCAAGCGCGTCGGCCTCGATCGCCTCGAGGAACCGCTTCTTCTGGTCCGCCTTCACACGCACCTTCACCCAGATCGCCAGCATTGAGGCCTCCTCGGCCGCTGGGACGAAGCCCACGACGGCCCGTGGCGCGCACGGCGCGCTCTCTCGGTCGATGTCACGCGGGATGGTAACGCGAAGTCGTCGAGACCGTCGGACTAATGCAGGATCTGAGGCTCTGGCAACGACATGAGCGGGCTGGGAAAAAACTCGCGTGTAGTTCTTACCCCAATGCCGTCGGGGCGCCTGACGAGTGTCCGGTGAGCCGGCTCTTCTAACCCCACGCAATCGCGCCGGCTTCCACCTAGCGCTTCGCCGATCGAGGCCGTGGCACAAAAGATGCCCCATACCTCGGCAGGCGAGTATCGCCAAACAGGCGAATATCGCCAAGAGGATGGGAGGAAGAGACATGAACATCCGGGTCGTTCGTGCGGTGTTGATTGCGCCAGCACTCCTGGCCACGCTGGGAGGCTGCGTGTACAGAAGCGTCGAGAAGTCCACTCCAAGCCCCGTGGTCATGACGCCGGCGCCTCAGCCGGTAGTGGTCCCAGCGCCCGCGACGGCTCCGGCAGTTCCCGCGGATCGAGTCGTCTATCCGCAGGGGCGCTGGCAGCTCTTCGGTGACGGCCGCGGCACGCCGTACTACTGGGTATGGATCCCGACGGGCTCGACCTTGACGACGGCTCCGGCGCCTCCAGTGCGCCCAGCCACGACGGCAGTCGTCTCGCAATCGGATCGTACTTATACCTTCACCGAGGGGCGCTGGCAGCTCTACGGTGACGGCGGAGCCACGCCGTATTACTGGGTGTGGATCCCGAGCGGCACGACGCCGCCGGCCCCGCCGATGCCGCCTCAGGCCGGATAGCTCGGCGAGATCTCTCGATCACCTGGAGGGGGCGTATCCGCCCCCTCCATCTCCTGCTCGCCTCAGCTCCTGCTCGCCTCAGTCCTCGTCGGGCTCCCTGGCTTGAGTTGGCGTGCCGCAGTATAGTGCGCGGTATCCGCCTCTATTTCGCTGGGAGAGAACGCCATGCCCGACGGGTCTATCGACTATCGCGCAATCGAACGTCAGCTCACCGGGGCCCTCGGCCTCCAGCGGCGGCCCGTGGCCGTCGCCTTTCGATCGATCCCACCCGGCGGAGTTCCCAAGTTCACCGGGACGGAGCCCTCAGGCTGTAGCTTCTGGCGCCTTGCCGCGGCCGAGCGGACCTTCTACACAATTCCGGCCGACCACCACAACTGCCCGATCGGTAGCTACACGCACAACATGCCCCTGTCGCCCGAGCGCGCCGGCGAGCTCACCCAGACGTTGGGGCTGATGACCGAGCTCGGCTATCTCAAGATGGAAGAGGTGCCGGGAATTCCGCGACTGCCCCAGACTCCCGGTGTCGTGATCTACTCGCCGCTGTCCGACGCTCCGGTCGATCCCGACGTCGTGCTCGTCGCCGGCCGGCCCGGCCGCGTGATGTTGCTCCAGGAAGCCGCGCTGCGCGCCGGGATCGCGGCTCCCGCTCCGCTCCTCGGTCGCCCCACGTGCATGGCGCTTCCCGCGTCGATCGCCCAGGGTGTGATCGCGAGCACGGGTTGTGTCGGTAACCGCGTCTACACCGACCTCGGCGAGGACGAGCTCTACGTGATGATTCCGGGAAAGGACGTCGCGCGAGTGGCCGCGGAGGCTCAGACGATCGCGTCGGCCAATCTGAAGCTGTCCGAGTACCATCAAGGCCGTCGTCACGCCCTGGCGACGGAATAGGGCGACCCGGGGAGAGCGCTCATGCCGGACAAGTCGGACGCTCCGCTCCAGTTCCAGCTGCGCAAGCTCGGTCACGTCGTTCTCAACGTCACCGACCTCGAGCGGTCGGTGCGCTTCTACACCGACCTGCTCGGGCTCGAGATCAGCGACCGTTACCCGGACAGCATGGTGCCGGGCGGCATGGTCTTCATGCGCTGCAACGCCGACCACCACGGCGTGGCGCTGGTCGGCGGCGCCCGCGGGAGCGACCCGAGCAGCCTGAATCACTTCGCATTCGAAGTGGCTACGCTCGACGAGGTGTTCCGCGCGCGGGCCTGGCTCTCCAAGCACGGGGTGCCGATCGTGTTCGAGGGACGCCGGCGCGCCGGCTGCCAGATCGCCGTCGAGTTCCAGGACCCCGACGGCAACAACCTCGAGGTGTACTGGGGAATCGACCAGGTCGGCACGAGCGGCTACGTGCGGCCCGCGAGCGAGTGGCGCCAGGCGCGCACCCTCGAGGACGCGGTCGCCAACCTGCCGCCGGGCCAGCGTCTCCCCCTCTACTCCGCGTGAGCGCGCGAGCACCGCGGCGGCCGGCGCCGGCCTGAGCCGTGGCCTCGCTCTCGACGACCTGCTGCATCGCCGGTGGAGGGCCGGCCGGGATGATGCTCGGGCTCCTCCTCGCCCGGGCCGGCGTCGAGGTCCTCGTGCTCGAGAAGCACGCCGACTTCCTGCGCGACTTTCGCGGCGACACGATCCACCCTTCCACGCTCGAGATCCTGCACGAGCTCGGATTGCTCGAAGACTTCCTGAAGCTGCCGCATCAGGAGGTGCATCAGCTCGTCGTGCAGGTCGGCGAGGTGGCCGTGCCGATCGCGGACTTCTCTCATCTGCCGACGCGCTGCAAGTTCATCGCGTTCCTGCCTCAGTGGGATTTCTTGAACTTCCTCGCGGAGCGAGGAGCCAGCTATCCGAGCTTCGGCCTGCGAATGCGCGCCGAGGTCGTCGGCCTCTTCGAGGAGGCCGGCCGCGTCACCGGCGTCGAGGTCGCCACGCCCGAGGGGCGCCTGGATGTGCGAGCCAAGCTCGTGGTGGCCGCCGACGGCCGGCATTCGGTCGTCAGGGGGAAAGCGAACCTCCCGATCGAGACACTGGGCGCCCCGATGGACGTGCTGTGGTTCCGGATCTCCCGGAGGCCCGACGACCCCGCCGTGGGCCTCGGCCGGTTCCAGGTCGGGCGGCTGTTCGTCATACTCAATCGGGGCGACTACTGGCAGTGCGGCTTCATCATCGCCAAAGGGACCTTCGACGCGATCCAGCGAGCGGGGCTGCCGGCCTTTCGCGACAGCGTCGCGGCGCTCGTGCCGTTCGCGGCGGATCGAGTGGCCGACATCCGGAGCTGGGACGATGTGAAGCTCCTGACCGTGCTCGTCGACCGGTTGACCACGTGGTATCGCGCGGGGCTTCTCTGCATCGGGGACGCCGCGCACGCCATGTCCCCGGTCGGCGGTGTCGGCATCAATCTGGCGATCCAGGACGCGGTGGCCGCCGCGAATCTGCTGGCCGAGCCGCTCGGCCGGGGATCCGTGACGGACGACGATCTGCGCTGCGTTCAACGACGGCGTGCGCCGGCCACGCGCGTCGTGCAGCGTTTCCAGGTCCTGTTCCAGAATCGTGTCGTCGCGCCGATCCTGAACAGCCGCGCCCGAACGCTCACGGTTCCGTCCGCGCTGCGCCTCTTCGTGAGGTTTCCGTGGCTCCGCCGGATTCCGGCCCGGATCGTCGGTATCGGTTTGCGGCCCGAGCACGTGAAGACGGCGCCCAGGCGCTGAGCGGAGCGTCAGGTCCTGCCCAGCCTGAACCTGATCGGCCAGTCGCTGCTCGCCGGCCTCTTCACGGGCGGCCTCTACGCGCTGCTCGGTCTGGGCTTGAGCCTGACGTGGGGTCTGCTCCGTGTCATCAACCTGGCCAACTTCGCGCTGGCGTTTCTCGGCGCGTACCTCACCTATCAGCTCGCCATGGGGCTCGGGCTCGACCCGATCCTCACGCTCGTCGTGATCGTGCCGGGGTTCTTCGTCGTCGGGATCGTGCTGGAAGAGGGATTCCTCCGCTTCAGGATCGACGAGCTCACGTCGCTGATCGTGACCTTCGGGCTCACGGTCATCCTCGAGAGCCTCATCCAATGGGTCTGGACCGCCGACTTTCGACGTCTCGAGTCGCCCTACGCGCGCGTGTCGCTGAAGGTCGGAACGCTCTTCGTGGGGCTCGGCGGGCTGCTCGCGTTCGCCGCGGCGGCGGTCTTGACGCTGGCCACCTGGGCGTGGCTTCGCTGGAGCTATCTCGGCAAGGCCGCGCGCGCGAGCGCTCAGGACGGGCCGATGGCCGCCGTGTTCGGCGTCAATCGCCGCCGCCACGCGCTCTTGCTGGCGGGATTGAGCTCGGCCTACGCGGCGGTCGCCGGGCTCTTCATCGCGCTCAACCACACCCTGGCGCCCTCGCAGATCTACTCGTGGATCGGCGTCGTGTTCGCCGCGGTCATCATCGGCCGGCTCGGCAATGCCCTGGGACTGCTCGCCGCCTCGGTCTTCATCGCGACGAGCGAAGCGTTGACCATGGCGGTCACGGCGCCGGGCTGGGCGCCGCTCGTGTCGTTCACGTTGCTGATCGTGATCTTGTTATTCCGGCCCGAGCTGTGAGCGGCTCGCGGCTGCCCCCCGTGTTCGCGCTCGTCGGCGCGGGCCTCGCGCTCGCGCTGGTGCCGGCGTTCAAGCTCCCGGCGTTCTACGAGTCGTTCCTCTATCTCGTGTTCTTCTGGATCTCGCTGGCGACCAGCTGGAACATCCTGAGCGGATACGCGGGGTACTTCAGCTTCGGTCACGCCGCGTTCTTCGGCGCGGGCGTCTATACCACCGCGACCCTCACGACCGCGTTCCGGACGCCGTTCCTGCTGAGCCTGCCGGGGGCCGGGCTGGTCGCGGCGCTCCTCGGGAGCATCATCGCGGCGGTCGTCTTCCGCGTCCGCGGGGTGCGGGGCGAGCTGTTCGGGCTCCTCACGCTCGCGGTCACCTTCGTGCTCTCGACGATCGCCCTCAACACGCGGCTCGACGGCGGCCCCGGCGTGTTCCTCGCGGCGGTGCCGGTCCCGACGCTCTTCGGCACGCCGGCCACGACGCTCTACCATCTGGCGCTCGCGGTCGCGTTCGTCTCCGTCTTCGCCGCGCTCGCGATCTATCGCTCGCGGTGGGGCATGGGCCTCTTCGCGATTCGCGACGACGAGGACGTCGCCGAGGTGCTCGGGGTCCCCACCTATCGGTATAAGCTGGCGGCCTTCGCGCTCTCCTGGCTCCCGACGAGCTGAATCTGCTCGAGCGGAAATTTCTCGACCTGGCGCGCGCGCTCGCGTCCGAGCCGCGGCTGGTGCTGCTGGACGAGGTCCTCTCCGGGCTGACGCCGGCGCAGATGACCGACGCGCTCCGGCTCGTGCGCCGCATCCGCGACCGCGGCACCACGGTGGTCTTCGTCGAGCACATCATGCGCGCGGTCCTCGACCTCGCCGACCGCGTGGTGGTGCTGAGCGGCGGCCAGGTCATCGCCGAAGGGCTTCCGCGCCAGGTCATGCGCGACCCGGACGTCGTCCGCGCCTATCTCGGGAAGGCCTATGCTTGAGGTCGATCGCCTCGAGGTCGCCCACGCCGACGCCGTGGCGGTCTGGGACGTCTCGCTCACCGTCCGCCCGCGCGAGCTCGTCACCGTGGTCGGACCGAACGGCGCCGGCAAGACCACGCTCATCGACGCGATCGCCGGCCTTCTGCCGGCCCGCGCGGGCACGATCCGTCTCGACGGACGCAAGCTGGCGTCGGTGCCGCCGCATCAGCTCTGCCGGCACGGCCTCGCGCTCGTTCCCGAGGGTCGCCGGCTCTTCCCGGCGATGACGGTGGAAGAAAACCTCGAGATCGGCTGCTACGCGCCGGCGGCGCGCCGGCGACGGGGACAGAGCCTCGAGCGAGTCTACGCGACGTTTCCAGTCCTGCGCGAGCGCCGGCGCACGCTGGCCGGCTCGCTCTCGGGCGGTCAGCAGCAGATGGTCGCAATCGGGCGTGCGCTGATGGCCATGCCGCGGCTCCTGCTGCTCGACGAGCCGTCGCTCGGTCTGGCGCCCCAGATCGTCGATCAGGTGTTCCAGGTCGTCGCCGGCATCCACGCCGACGGCGTCGCGGTGTTACTGGTCGAGCAGAACATCGTCCAGGCGTTCGCGATCGCCGCCCGGGCGTACGTCCTCGAGCAGGGGCGCATCGTCGCCGAAGGCGCGCCGTCGGAGCTCGCGCGCGACGCGCGGATCCGCGAGGCCTACCTCGGCCAGCAGTGAACCACCAGCCTTCAGCCACTCGCGCTTCTTGCCCTGGGATTGACGGTGGTCTAGCATGTCGAGCGTCGGAACACAGGAGGAGAGGGCGATGGCACTGATCAAGGTGACGGACCTGGCGTACGGGCGGCTCCGCTCGCCGGACCTCGACGTGGCGGAGGAGTTTCTCACCAACTTCGGCATGGCGCGCGCGGCGCGGACGAATACCGCGCTTTACATGCGAGGCACCGACGCGCCCCATCACATCCACGTCACGGAGAAGGGCGATCCGGGCTTCATCGGGCTCGCGTACTACGCAGCGAGCCTGCAAGATCTGAAGAAGGTCGCCAAAGCCCCGGGCGCCTCGGACGTGGAGGACATCGACGAGCCCGGCGGCGGAAAGCGGGTTCGGCTGAAGGAGCCCAACGGCTATCAGGTCGAGGTGGTGTACGGCATCAAGAAGCTCAAGCCGATCACGGTGAAGCGCCAGCCACTCAACCTCGGCGCCGAGGGCCTCAAGCGGGCCGGCAAGGTGATGCGGATCCACCAGGGCCCGGCCCGGGTCAAGCGGATCGGCCACGGCGTCATGGCTTCACCCA
>QHSQ01000580.1 GCA_003221615.1 Candidatus Rokuibacteriota bacterium
GACGAGCGGAAGATCAGACAGGTCGTCCTGAACCTCTTGTCGAACGCGATCAAGTTCACGCCGGAAGGCGGTCAGATCGGGGTCGCGGCAGTGCCAAAGGGCGGGTCCGTGGAGGTATCAGTGAGCGACACCGGGGTCGGCATCGCACCGGAGGATCAGGAGGCGGTGTTCGAGGAGTTCCGCCAGGTTGGGACAGCAGCCAAGAAGGTGGAAGGCACAGGGCTAGGGCTCACCTTGTGTCGGAAGTTTGTGGAACTCCACGGCCGGCGGATCTGGGTGAGGAGCCAGGTGGGCGTGGGCTCGACGTTTACGTTCACGATCCCGGTGCGCTGTGGGGAATGAGAGCCAATGCTGAAGGCCCACGATGCTGGGGTTCCGCCATGTCCGGTTTACGCTCGACGATAGTGTCAGCGGTCTCGCGTTCCTCAAGAAGAAGGCCGAAGAGCTACTCCTTGGCGCCTTTCTTCGCGGTACCTTCTTTCGACGGACGATAGCCCTCCTTCAAGGCGTCGGCCTCGGTCATGAACTTGCCCTCCTTCGTCTTGCCGTACCAGCGATCTCCTTCGCGATGGAAGACCTTGCTCTTCGTGTTCACCCACACCATCCCCGCGGCCGGAGGGGTCTTCGCCTCGACCTGCGCCGGCTTCGTGGTCTCCGAGGTGCCAGCTTTCTGGCTCTGTGCCGGCGCCGGGGCCGCTGGCGGAGTTGTGGCCGCGGACGGAGGAGTGGATCCGACCGTCACCAGGGGCGTGATCTTCTCGATGGTGCTCTTCGGCACTCCTGCCTTCGACAGATCACCAACCGACTGATACGGACGGCCATCAATGATCTTCTTGGCGGTCGCTTTTCCGACCCCCGGCAGCTTGTCGAGTTCCGCCTCGCTCGCCGAGTTGAGATCAACCTTACCGGCCAGCACCCCGCTCTTCGCGGCCTGAGCGAAGACGCCGGTTGTGGACGCACAGAGCAGTCCGAACGTCAGCGCAGCGACGAGTGATCCAACAGCCAACACGACTCTGAGCTTGGCCACGGCTTTCTCCTTCGACTGAGCTGTCGAGTTACGACAAATCTCAGGGCTTGGCGCACGTTCCTTCGCCGAGCAGACGGGCGAAGAATACGTCGAGCACGACACGACTTCAACCCGTCGTCCCGAGCGGCGCGCACGGAAGCGTGAGCGGCATCTGTTATTCTCGCTGGCGATGACTCTACTCGCTGAGCTCGAGGCGTTTTTCCGCGACCACCGCCAGCACGGCGGTCAGACTGCAAACGCGACTCAGCCTGCGTGGAATGGCTACCTGCTCACGGGGGCGTGTCCGTGTGGGGTCACGTTTGAGCGATGGGTCACGCCGGAGGATGCCGAGACTGACCTGCTCCGCGGGGCGTCGCTGAACTGAGCGCCCGTCGTGACGTTCGGCCGGCCTTCGGTGGCAGCTATCCTCGTGCCTCCGCTTCGGCACCCAGGATACTCCCTGAGTTCGGGGCAGTGTCGTTTCAATGACGGCCTGTAATTTTTTCTTTACCTTCTCGACAGGGCGAGCGCGCGTCGCCCAGCGATCTCGCGGGGTTTGCGGCATCGCGCGCTGGCAACCGGTTTGCTCTTGGGAGTCAGGGTGGAACCACAACCTTGGATCTGCCCGACCTGTGCTCGGACGATTTCGCCGGAGGACACCATCGTCTTCGGCTTCGGGCATCTCGGCCATCTCGATTGCCATCGCCCTCGTGTTCTGAGCGCCGAAGAACGCATACTCCTCGTCATCTACTGTCGGGACCACCAAGTCGCCGAGTGCGTTGGTTGCACGAGAAGGTTACGCCTGCGTGAGGTCGGCGGACGTGCGGCTGCGGGAGGCTGAAGCGGCGCTCCACGCGCTGCGGGACGTCATACAGCAGGAACCGCAGCGCACACTGAAAGTGGCAGGCATGTCCAAGTGAAGACGTTTGAGATCAAGATCCTGCTGTGGCTCTTTGTGAGTATCCTCGTTGCGATCAGCGCGTTGGGATTCGCGGGTAGGGCTGACCTTCAACCCACCTTATCCGGAGAAACGCTCATGAGTCGGACCCGTCCGGCAGCGCCGTTGCCTGCGGAACGGACCGACGAGCCTCTCCAGGCCGCGCACTGGCCTTCGACCGTTGAGACGCCTCCGCCACGTCCTCTGACCATCGCGTCGCCACAATCTGATGGGCCGTCGACGAGGCCCGAACTCGCGCCACCCCCCGCGGAACCGGCATCGGAGTCTCTATTGGCGGGCCGCCCGTCCGGCCCTAAGTGTCCGCTCAGTCGAGTGGCGATGGTGCGCGGCAGCGATTCTGAGGCGAGCGAAGGCGGGGGATTCTATGCGGCGCGGAAGAACGGCATTCACGGAGCCGTGGATCTGAACGATTCGGTGGGCGAGCCCGTTTTCGCCGTTGCGGATGGAACGGTGGTGGTGGCGTCCCGTAGCGATTGGGGGAAGCTCGGCAGAACAGTAGTCCTCGACCACCTAGACGGCGGATACACCATCTATGGCCACCTGCACACGGTCGAGGTGCAGCCGAACAGCAGCATCACAGCCGGCCACATGATCGGCACGATCGGCTACTCCGGAAACGCCGCAAGCCTACGAACGAAGAACTTGCCGCCCCACCTACACTTCGCTTATCTTCGCGCAGTCGCGGGCATCGATGGGAAGGCGGCACCACTCGCTAGAGTCAAGGACTCTGGCGAAGGGTTTCGAACCCGTTCCGCAAAAGACGCCATCATGGCGGATGTGGCCGGTATTCTCAATCCAATCCAGGCCGTCAAGTTCCTCAAGTGCTGGGTGGATTCGCCACCCGCTGACGTGCCTTCAACGCGTTTCACTCTTACCAAGCCCCGATGAAGCGGCCGCTTTCCCTGGCTCCGCTTCAGCGGCGCGGTCACCGTCCGAGAGGTGATTCAGCGAGGCGACATGTTTTTCGATACGAAGTCGGCACCTACACCTTGCGCAACGCCTTTAAGCGCGGAAGAGAGAGATCGTGTTGACGCCGGAGCGAGACGACATCGTCAAAACAGGGATTCACGGCCTCGACGCCATTCTGCTCGGCGGCATCCCTCGGGGGAACGTGGTCATTCTGAGCGGGCCGCCTGGCACGGGCAAGACGACGCTGGGAATCGAGTTCGTCTATCACGGCGCGCGCGACTTCGACGAACCGGGCGTCATCGTCACGTTCGAGGTCTCGTCGGAGAAACTGGTCCGCGATGCGGCACAGTTTGGGTGGGACTTGCGAGCCCTGCAGGAGCAGGGCCGGCTGAAGATCATCTCCACGACCCGGCGCGTGTTCCAGCAGGAGGTTCAGGAGCCGGACAGCCTGCTGCTGACCGACGCGAATCGAATGGGCGCGCGGCGTATCTTTGTCGACGGCCTCGCAGGAGTCGCACGCAACGGCAACGGGGATGC
>QHSQ01000171.1 GCA_003221615.1 Candidatus Rokuibacteriota bacterium
GAGCACGCGGAACCCGTTTTTCGCCATGGCCCCACTCCCTCCTAGCCTTGGAGCCTACCACTTCAGCCCGTCGCAAATCCGGCACAACTGTTGCGCGCGACCGGAGCCGGGGACGCAGGCGAGGCTAGCGAAGCGAGGCGAGGAGAGCTTTTGCGGTGATGAGATCTGCGGTACTCAGCCCCTCAGTGAACCGGTGGTAGACAGGTGAAGACCAGAGATTACGTTTTCACGGACTACGGGAAGCGGTGAGCCCGCGGCTGGCGGCGGTCGATCATGAACACGGAACGAACGGCTGCTTCAACTTCCAACCGCGGTATGCGTGCAAATTCGTCCACGGCGACATCAGCCCGAGCGGCTGGTGCCAGCGTGAGGACCATGGGACGCGCTCGTAGCGCCCGCTGATGAGTTGGTAGAAGAGGTTGGCGCCAACCCAGTCAACCCCAGGCCTTATGTCGACTACCCCCTGGGTCGGAGGGAGCATGGCAACTCCCTCCTGTCTGCCGGCGTGAGAGACGTTATGGTGCCGAGGGGCTCGGAGCCCCAGAAAATTTTCGCCGGGTGTATCGCCTCGCGTCGGCGGTGCCTCTAAAGGGCAACCGACCGCAGACGTAGAAAGGAACTTCACTTGGCGAGGCTTGTCACGATCGTGACCGCCACGACACTGGGCATCGGCATCTCCGTGCTGGTTTCGATCCGGCCCGGAGACGCCGCCGACACAAAGATCATCGACGCCACGTCGTTCCGCTGCGTCACGTCGATGACGCCCGTGCGCCAGTTCTACGTGGACAACCTGCGCGGCGACCTGGCCGCGACGGTGGCGGCCGCGAACTCCCCGACGGGCGCAGTCTACCCGCCCGGCTCGGTCATCCAGCTGATTCCCGGGGAGGCTATGGTGAAGCGGGACAAGGGCTTCAATGCGGTCACGCACGACTGGGAGTTCTTCGAGCTCGACGTCTCCAAGACCGGCACACAGATCCGCAAGCGAGGCTTCGCCGACGTGGTGAATCGATTTGGCGGCAACGGCTTCGCCTGTCACATCGCGGCCCGTCCCGAGTGGGACCTGGTGTGCGAGAACGACCACGGCTGCGCGCCTATCCCCGTGACCCGTGTGATGATCCGCGCACTGCAGCGGACCGATCCGCGGTGTAACAATCCGCCACCGAGCCGCGAGGACGCGGAAGCCCTCCGACAGCTGCAAGAGCTGCTCAAGCCTCGGGAGTAAACCGACTCAGGCAAGGCCCGTTACCGCATCGTGCTGGACGTGGATTCTGATCCGGTTGACTAACGGACAAGACGTTTTCGAGGTAAGCAATCATGAGCGGCTCGCCGAAGACAGCCATCGTGACCGGAGCTTCGCAGGGAATCGGTGCGGGAATCGTGAAAGGGTTTGTCGAACGGGGTTTCAACGTCGTCGCCAACTCCCGGAAAGTGACCCAATCCACCGAGATCGCGGCCACCGACCACGTCGCTCTGGTGGACGGCCACATCGGCGAGCCGGCAACTGCCGCCAAGATCGTCGAGACGGCGCTGGCTCGCTTCATGTCGATCGACGCACTGGTCAATAACGCCGGCATCTTCTTCACGAAACCGTTCACGGACTACACGGCCGAGGACTTCAAGTCGCTCGTCTCGACGAACGTCGAGGGCTTCCTGTACGTGACCCAACTCTCCATCAAGCAGATGTTGGCGCAAAAGACCGGTGGGAGCATTGTCACGATCACAGCGGCCCTTGCTCGCAACCCGATCCGGGGCGTCACGGCGGCGGTGCCGATGATCACCAAAGGTGGTCTCGAAACGATCACCCAGCATCTTGCGATGGAGTACGCGAAAGACGGCATCCGCGTGAACGCCGTCGCGCCCGGCGTCGTCTACACGCCGCTTCACCGGGAGACTCCGAAGAACGTGATGGAGAGCCTGTCGCCGATGGGTCGGCCTTCGACGGTCAAGGACATCACGGATGCGGTCATGTACCTGACCGACGCCGCCACGGTCACTGGTGACATCCTGTACGTCGATGGCGGCTCTCATTTCGGCCGCTGGTAATTGAAGGGAGCTTCGTGAGCTTCGATGGGCGGCGTTAGCGTTGCCGCTGGAGCGGATGCTACCATGCACGCGCCGATGAGCGACCCTGAGTCCTGCAGTGCGCGTGCTGGCAGCGACGCGTCACCGGGTGGCCCGGCGGGTGGCTATGAACCACCACGCCCCTCTGGCCCCTAGGGCTCGCTCACCCGCGACCGCCATGCATCCCTCGTACGTGCTCTAGGCCGTGACTTTCCTCTGCTTCCGGCCTTCGCGACGGCGGTCCTCTTCTTCAGCGGCGCCGTGACACTGTTCTACACCCGGTATCTCGTGGCACCGCAGACGCTGCCGTCCGGCGACGGCGCCAGGGCAGCGCGCTGAGCGCCGGTGTGTCCGGGCCATGACCCTGATCGCGGCCGCCCAGTTTCTGGCGAGTCTGCTCAACGGGATGGCCCTGATGGGCCTGCTCTTCTACGGGCTGAACGCGTACGTCATGATCGCGCTGCACTGGAGAACCAGCCGAGGGAGACACGCGGTGCCCGCGCCACCCGATGTGTTCGTGTGGCCGCCGGTCACCGTGCAGCTACCCCTCTACAACGAGCGGTACGTGGCCCGGCGGCTGCTGCAAGCGGCGGCCAACCTCGACTACCCTTCAGACAAGCTCGAGATCCAGGTCCTGGACGATTCGACGGACGACACGAAGGGCATCGTCGCCGAGATGGTGCAGCGTCTGCAGGCTCTCGGCGTTGACATCGTCCACATGCTCCGGGTCGAGCGCACGGGCTTCAAGGCCGGAGCGCTGGCGGCTGGGCTCGAGAAGGCGCGCGGGGAGTTCGTGGCGATCTTCGACGCGGACTTCGTTCCGCCCTCGGATTTTCTTCGGCGAACCATCCCCTATTTCGCGGAGTCGCGCGTCGGGGTCGTCCAGACGCGCTGGGGGCATCTCAACCAGGATTTCTCCCTGCTGACACGGGCGCAGTCGCTGGGCATCGATGGTCACTTCGGCGTCGAACAGACGGCGCGGTGCGGCGGCCATCTCCTGCTCAACTTCAACGGGACGGCCGGCATCTGGCGGAGGTCCGCCATCGAGGACGCCGGTGGCTGGGCGCATGACACCCTCACGGAGGATCTCGATCTCAGTTATCGAGCCCAACTCCGCCGGTGGCAGATCCTCTATGTGCCGGAGATCGTCTGTCCGGCCGAGTTGCCGGTCGTCATCTCGGGGTTCAAGTCCCAGCAACGGCGCTGGGCCAAGGGCTCGATCCAAACGGCCGTGAAGCTCTTGCCGCGCGTGCTGAGCTCAGGACTGAGCCTCTGGACCAAGTACCAGGCCTTTGTGCATCTGACCTATTACATGATTCACCCGCTGATGCTGGTTGTCGTGTTGCTCTCGATTCCGGCGTTCGCCGTCGGCGGGCTCGTGCCATCGAGGACTGCCTTGGCGTTGAAGTCCATCGTCTTCGCGCTGGCCAGCGTCGGCCCCGCCTGTATGCTCATCTACGCTCAGCTGGTGCTGCCGGCGCGCCGCTGGCATCACGCGCTCTGGCTTCCGAGCCTTCTGGTGATTGGTGTCGGCGTGGCCTGGAGCACGAGCCTCGCGGTGCTCTCGGCGTTCTGGAGCCGAGACCTGCGCTTCGTCCGGACGCCCAAGTTCGGGATCGGCCCGGGTGGCGGGCAGTGGCGAGGGAGGCGCTATGCGAGCAGCCGCCCGTGGGGTGGACTCGCGGAGCTAGGCCTCGGTCTCTACTGCGCCTGGACGGCGTGGGTGCTGGGAGAGCAGGGTCACTACGGCGTGCTCCCGTTCATGCTGCTCTACACTGCGGGCTTCCTCACCGTCGGCGCCCTCACAGTGCTCCAGGCGATGCCCAGGGTGCGGGGAGCCGTGCTGCTTCTTCTCGCTCTGCTTGGGGGCGTTTCTTATTGCGCGTCCACCCAGGTATCTGACCCCTTCAGCTTGACCGAGACATTCGAAAAGGAGATCCGCAGCGGCTGGCCGTCCGCCGTACCGCGGTGGTCCGTCGAGATAAGGAGAGGGCCGGCTTTCTTGTAGCCCTCCCACGTTGCGATCACGACGCTCGGCTTCTTGGGTCCGCCGCGGTGGTAGACCATTTGCTCGACGCGGTTGTCTTTGCCGACGTAGAGGTCCCAGGTGTCGCCGGGCGTGTAACCGCCTTCCGAGGGATACTTGACCGAGATCAGCTTGGACGAGCCGCTGCCCAGCGGCAATCCTTGCATGCCCTTGTCTTGCACATTGGCGCTGGTGTCCCAGTAAACATGGAACGGGAAGAGCAGCCAATATTGATCGTTGACGAAACCCGGGTCGACGTCGTCCTTCACATTGGCAGGTTGTTTGTCCAGTTGAGAGCGAACGTATGTAGCCTTGACGGGCTTGCCGTCCTTATCCTTTCCTTCGAAAGAGACTTGCCCGGTCTTGGGCTCCCAAACCCATGCACGGGAGAGATTCACTCCGGGGAACTCAGCGTTGAAGGTGTAGCGGATCGCATCAATTTGCCCGAACGAATCAAGACCATAGGTCTTGGCAATCTGTTCGGCAACAGGCGGGCGCTGCTGCGAGCAGGAGGTTACAGCAAGGACCAGCACTCCGAACAGCAGAAGGCGGATTATCGTTATGCGGCTCGACTTCTTCATGGAGTTCCCTCCTCTAACCCCACCTAGTTCGTTGAGCATTGGGGAATTGCCGGTTGCACGAGTCGGCGCAGCCAGATGATTGTAGCGCCAGCGGCTACGGCTCCGTATTCCACCACCATGATCCATCCAGGAACCACCCAGGGACGTCCAGTTGTACGCAGATGCCACACGTAGTACGTGGGGAAAATGCTCACCGTCCAGATGATGATTGGCAGCGCCGAGGTCGATCGCAGGAACGGCAGCAGCCAGAGCAGGTACCACGGATACACGACTGGTGCACATAGAATGGAGGCGGCCATCGGCCAGGCAAATGCGTACGACGGCCACGCCTCGGACCGTCTTCTGAGCCAGATTGCGGTCAGAATGCCGGTGAGAACTGCCAGTCCCGCTACCAGCGCCGGAGCCGCCACACGCTCGAGCGCTGCAAACACCGGATCATTGAAGCGGAAGCTCTGGACATACGTGCCGAGCGAACCGATCGGAATCTGCCCCTGTTGGAGAAATGGTGTGTAAAGGAGTCCACACACGATCGCCGCCAGCGCACCGTCTCGTACACGAACACGCTTCCAGTAGAGTGGCAGCAGAACAATCGGCAGCAATTTGACTGCGACAGCCAGCCCAAATGCCAGGGCGGCAACCGTGCGCCAGCGGCGCCCCAGCGCGGCGAACGACACCACTAGCAGCAGCGCGCCGACAATGTCGATATGACCACTGCCCGCCACTTCCGTGGCCAGCAATGGGTGCCAGGCGTAAGCAAGAACCCAGTGCACTCCTTCTCGACTCGAGCGCAAGAGATGCAGCAACACCAGAACAATCGCCGCATCGCAAACCACAAACGCTACTTTGAACGCAAAAATAGACTCGTGAATCGCTGTCACCGCTCGGAAGAAGAGCTGCGCGCCCGCCGGATATGGACTCGGTACATCCGGGTTGTTCAGCGTGCGCGTTTCGGGCGTATGCAGCGCGTCGAGCGCAGGGTCGCTGGGAACGAGGACATAGGGGCTATAGCCGAGCCGTTGCACGCGGCCATCCCAAAGATATCGGTGAACGTCATCATCCGGACCCGGCGGCATCCGGAGAAACAAAACATGCCACACCGCCGCCAACACGAGCCCCATGACGACTACGCGCTTCGGGAGTATTTGCGTCGAGAGGAGCTCACGAATAGCAAGAAGGTACGCGACGCCAGCAACGGCCAGCGGAACGATGAAGGACGGCGCACCCAGGCTGCTGAACTTGCGCGAGCAGATCGTAAGCGTCACGAGCATGATAGCGCCGAGTCCGTACAGCCGATGCGAGGGTGAGAGCTTCACAGCTCTCCCAAACACTGACGCAGGTGCGCGACTGCGTGTTCCCACTCGCCGAACCATGCCGCAGTTCTCGGCGCCTTTGCCGGCGCGAGCCGCAGCTCGCGAGCCAGCTGAATCAAATCGTCTGCGACGTCGATGTCGTAGAAGGGTTCTGTGAAGCCCGTCGAAAGCCCGAGGAGCTTCGTGCGTGTCAGTAATCCGTCACACGCGCTCCTTGTCCCCATTCCATCTCCGTCGAAGAGCGACGGGTGAGCGAGCTTGGCACCAACGAGGTAGTAGCCGCCATCGTGCGTTGGCCCGACAACCACGTCATGCGTGGCGAGTATTTCGAAAGCGCGGCCCAGAACAGACGGCGCGAGGTGTGGACTGTCGCTGTTGAACGCGACGACGGGCTGCCGCCCAGCAGCGGTGAAGTGTCGAAACACAGAGGTGAGTCCTGCGGCGAGGCCTTCACCCTTCTGCGCCACGATCGGAACTGTATTGCCCAGCAGGGCTGCCAGCTCCTCCGTGTCCGACTCCGGACACATCACCGCGACCTCCACGCTCGTCAGCGACTTTGCCAGCGCGACCGTGTCCTCTAAAAGGCAGCGATACAGCGCCGTGACGGCGGGAGAAGGGAGGCTTTGACTGAGCCGAGTCTTGACCATGCCCGGCTTTGGGGCTTTCGCCATAATGACGAGCGTGCGGTTTTGGGAAGAAGCACGCATGGTGGTCTGGCTCGAGGATTCCACGAGAGATCGGTCTCTCAGGACTTACGCCGTCGCGGCGTTCCCGTCCTTCGCGGTCGAAACGAGTGGCGCACGATCCGGCTGAGGATAAACCATGCGGCTCCCACCGTCCCCTTTGCCGTACCGCTGATTTTGGACTTTCCAATTCGCGGGTAATAGCTCACCGGGACTTCGACGATGCGAAATCCCGCGAGGGCACCCTTCAAGATCATCTCCACCGCCCAGCCGTAGGTGGCTTCTTCGAGCGCAAGAGCACGAAGCACATCGGCGCGCCCGGCGCGAAACGGGCCGAGGTCGCTGATCTTCACACCGTACAGAAGCCGGATCAGGCTGGCCGCGAGACGGTTACCGAATACTGCATGCCAGGGCAGCGCCCCGGAGTTGCGGGTGGTCCCAAGGCGCGAACCCATGGTGATATCGGCGCGGCCCTCGATAATCGGAGCCAAGAGAATCGGCAACTCCGAGGGTCGGTCGCTATAGTCTCCGTCGAGGAAAACGACCACATCAGGATTTTGCGTATTCGCAAGCCCTGTCAAGCAAGCGCGCCCGTAGCCTCGGCGAGGCTCCAGGATGACTTGTGCTCCCATCTTTCGGGCGAGATCGGGCGTTCCGTCAGTCGAATTGCTGTCGACCACGATGACTTCCGTGACGAGATCGGAAGGCAGATCGGCAAGCACACGGCCAATGGCCTGCGCTTCGTTATAGGTTGGAATGATGACCGATACTCGCACGCAGATCTCATCACCACCACGGAGACGAGGGGCGCCGCTGTGCCAGTAACGCGTCGACGCCCCAGGCTCGACCTGCGCGTCCTACCGCGAGTCCGAGCGATGCGAGCACCGGAACCAGTAGTTCCCAAATCCACGACGTGCCCCATTCCGAGACCCACAGGCTCGCGAGGAACAGGAACGCGACAAAGGCGGCCGGACGCGTCAGCAGACCGATGACCAGGAGGATCCCCAGCGAGATCTCGGTCGCCGCCTGCATGGGCGCTGCCATGGCGGCATGGCTCGCCATCAATCCCATCACCCACTTCCATGCCGCCGGTGCGTGGCTCGCCTTGATGTAGTAGTTGATCAGGTTTGCATAGCCCGCCGGATTGTAGAGGCCCTTCCCCAGATTCTCGAAGAAAACCCACACAAACATCGCGCCGACCGTCAGCCGCACGATTGCCAGACCCTTTGCTACTTGCGGTCGGTCGGCCGCGCTGGCTACGTCATTTCGCAGTGAGGTTGCGTTCATTGTCATCGTGCACCTCGGCCCCAGATGCTATACCAGATCGAAAATGTTCGACAGGAGGCCGCGGGCACAGCCGTAAGGAGCCCAGATCGCGTGAGATCCGCGCCTTCCACGGGTGCGCTCCGGGCCGCAGCAGAAACGCCGCCGGGGATGACGTCTTGGACGCATGGGATGACCCCTCTCACTGCTCGTACCACGGGTTTCCCTACACCATCCCCGCGCGTCTTGACTCGGCGATCACGTGGGCAAGTGGGAGTCGGCGAGGAATCCGCCGCCGAAGGCGCGACTACGAACGCACGCCTTCGAGAATGCTGAACGATGACGACGCCGGGTGGATTTTCACCAGGCTGAAGCCTGACGCATCAAAGAGCGTCCGATACTGTGCTTCCGTACGTTCCTGACCTCCCCCAGACACGAGGTGGAGGATGTCGCTCACTTTGATGCGCGCTGGTGCATTCCCCGCCGGGACGATTGCCTGGATCACTAAAAGACGCCCACCACTCGTCATGGCCTCGCGACAGTTTCGCAGCACCCGCGCGGCCTTGGCGTCGTCCATCCCGTGCAGGATGCTCTTGAGGATGTAGACGTCCCCGCCGCTGGGCACGGACTCGAAGTAGTCCCCCGCGACGAGCTCGCAACGCGCTGCCACGCCGGCGGCCTCGAGCACGGTTCGAGCATCATCGATGAGCGCGGGGAGCTCTACGAGAATGCCGCGGAGAAGGGGAGATTGCCTCAGGATAGCTGCAATGAGCTCGCCGCGGCCCCCGCCGACATCGACGATCCGTTGATACGTAGTAAAGCCATAGGCGGTCACGAGCGCGGGGATCGCCCTTCGTGTGAGTTCCGCCATGCCCTCACTGAATCGTTCGAACGCGTCGGGATTTTGCGCATACCACTCCCAGTTGGTCATGCCATAGATATGCTCGACCGCCGATTTGCCCGTCTTCACGCTGTAGAGCAGCTCGCCCCAGGCCCGCCATCTGGATTCCTCGGCCTGCATGACGGCCAATCCGCGAAGCGAGCCAGGTACCCCGGTCTGCAGTGGCGCGGCAAGCGGCGTCAGTTCGAAGGCGCCTTCCTCAGTCTCCGCAAAGATGCCATTGCTCGCGAGGGCGCGCAGCACGCGATAGAGGGCATGCGGATGAACTCCCGTCCGCGAGGCTAGTTCGTCACAGCTTCTCGCCCCGCCTTTGAGGAGATCGGCTATCTCGAGACGAGCCGCTACATGAATCAGCTGGCTCAGCCTGTAGGCCATGATCATCTCGGTCAGGCTATCGGCGGCCGATGCTTCGACTACATGATCGAAATGACTGGACGGTGGCACGGCGTCCTCCTCACTCAGTGCATCTCGGCCACCTTCATCTTCTCGCGCCACGCTGGCCGGTATGCCTTGACCGCCGGAATGACTTCGCGGGTCATGAGATCGATGCTGTGGATCGCCGCGGCATGAGACATGAGACCTTCACGGCCCCAAAGAGTCATATAGGCTGGGTCGACGAGATCGATGATGTGCTGGAGTTTCTTCACCACCGTGTCCGGGTTCCCGGACACGATCTGGTACGTGGCGTGGGCGCCCTCGTACGAGAGAGCGGGACCACCGGGCGTGATGTTCACCGCGCCCGTCCTCGCCTGTTCGCGCCGGCTCGTCCGCGCCGCGTGGCTGACATAGCCGGCGGGCTGCAGCCACTGGCGCGGCGCGATCCCGAACGATGTCCCGAGTTGCCAGTAGAAGTGCCGGCCCTGCTCGTAGGCCTCCTCGTCCGTATCCGCCACGCTCACCCGGATCACGTAGCCGCGGTGCTCCGCTGTGGGCGTGAACCCGGTCTCGAGCGCCACGTCGTCGTAGAGATCGTAGATCTCGTCGATCACGTCGAGCGGCGGCGCGAGAGCCACGTAGGGATAGCGATGCTCGGCGGCCCAGCGGACAGATTCCGGGCTCACCACGCCGGGAATCCAGATGGGCGGATGCGGTTTCTGGAGGGGGCGCATCCACGGGTTGACGACCCGGTACTCGTAGTGTCGGCCCGCCCAGCGGAACGGGCCCGGCGTGGTCCACGCCTTGACGATCACGTCGTGAGCCTCGTCGAACCGTTCGCGGTTGTAGGCGGGATTCACGTTGGTGGCCAGACTTTCCTGCCCGAGCCCCCGCACGAAACCGCAGACCACGCGACCGCCCGAGAGGATGTCGATCATCGCGACTTCCTCTGCGACGCGTAGCGGGTTGTCGTGAATGGGCAAGACGTTGCCGAGGAAGACGATGCGGCCCTTCCGCGTCGCCCGGGCGAGGACGGCGCCGATCACGTTCACGGACGGCATCATGCTGAGCGGGTTGTTGTGGTGCTCGTTGATCATGATCCCGTCGAAGCCCGTCTCGGTGCAGTACACGAGCTCGTCGAAATACATCGCGTAGAGCTCGCGCGCCCGCTCGGGACTGAAGTGCTCGTTGGGGAACAAGAGATTGTTGTAGCCGCGCTGCCGGGCCTCGTCTTGCGGGTACGCCGTGTAGCCCATCTCGGTAAAGAAGTAGACTTCCTTGACCATGGCTCGGCCTCCTCCAGGGACCGCGTCAGGCCTGCGACGGCGTGCCGGGCGGCGTCACCATCAGGGCGTCAGGGGTCCCCAGCCAGAACGGGCTGCGCTTGTTGATCTGCTCGAGATAGGCGCGGCGCTCGGCGGCTCGCCGCGGGTACCACGCCGATAGATAGTCCTGGTCCAGCATGTGGCGGCGCGTCTCCGTCCCGAAGAAGCCGGCGAGGGCGGCGAGCGTGATGAAGCCCTCCTCCGCGCGCGGCTGGAACGCGGGCCAGCGGCGAGCATGCTCTTCCGCCCGGAAGAGGTTCATGCCTGTTCAGAGAAACGGCGGCCGGCCTCGCGAGGGGCCGAACCCATAGTTGAGGTGGCCGATGACCCCGGGTGGGTCGACCCAGACGATACGACCGTCGCGCATTTCGACCGTGACCGGGTCGCCGCAGTCCAGGCACGGGGCATCGATGCGGACCGTCTCGCCGGGGAACAGCCAGGTGACAGAGGTCGCCTCGAAGCCGCACTGAGCGAACCACCGCTGGGCACCGCGCACGGTGACCCGGTACTGTGTCGGCAAGTTGTTGAGCGGCGGGAACGACGCGATGTAGTCCGTGTCGGGATGGAGCCAGCCGATCGGGTAGGCTTGCATCACGTCATGGAGGAGTCGGCGCCCTTCTTCGACAGGAAGCCCGAGCGCGCGGGCGAGCTCGGCATAGTGAGGCGCGCGCCCGGTCTCGACGAGCCCGCGCATGATGCGCTGAAACATCCGGTCCATGAGGAGCGGGTGGGGCATCGCTGGGCTTCGGGTCCTCGTCGACGGACCCGCGCCTTATGCTCCCCCCAGCCCGTAGAGCGCGGCGGCATTGTCATGAGTCAGCTTGCGGCGCACCTCCGGGGACAGGTGCCGCATCTGCCGCTCGATCGCTTCGCGGGAGTTGGGCCAGACGCTGTCGGGGTGGGGATAGTCCGACGCCCACAGCAGGTGGCCCTCGCCGAAGAACGGAATGAGCGAGATCGCCACATGGTCTTCCTGGAAGGTCGCGTAGATCTGCCGCTTGAAGAGCTCGCTCGGCTTCGTTTCGAGGGCGCTGCCGCCCTTGTCGGCCCAGAATTCCTTCGCCTCCCAGAGGCGCCAGTGACGGTAGTCGAGCTCCTGAACGAGCCAGGGGAGCCAGCCCGTGCCGGCCTCTGCCATCACCATGCGCAATCTCGGGTGGCGCTCGAGGATGCCCCAGGCGAAGAGGTCGACGAAGGGCTCGAGGAAGTTCGCGAGGAAGAACTTGGTGTTCTCGAAGACGCTCGCGGCCTTGCCGGCGACGCGATCGCCCGGCTTGCCGACGAACACCGTGATGTGCCAGGAGAGGATGATGCCGCTCTCCTCGAGCGCCTGCCAGAGCGGCTCCCAGGCCGGGTCGTCGAGCTTGGGGTTGATGTTGGCGATCATGAGATTCACCTGGCGCACGCCGCCCTTCGCCCTCACCCGCTCGAGCTCGGCGAGCGCGCCCTCGGGCGTCTCCGGCAGCATCGGCAGGCCGATGAGCCGGTCGGGCGCCGCCTTGCAGAAGTCGAGCAGCCAGTCGTTGTAGACGCGATAGCAGGCGGTGCGTAGCACGGGATCGTCGGTCGAGATCTGGAAGATCGGCCCGAAGATCACCTGGGTCGAGACGCCGTCGCGGTCCATGTCGGCCAGACGCAGCTCGGCGACGGCCGGGCGGCGCGCGCTCGGGTCGTAGATGCCGGCGCGGTCGAAGGCGTTGTAGAGCTGCTTGATCGGCCGCGTTGAACCCGTCGCCGGCGGCTTGCCGTCCCAGCGGCCCCAGACCTTCCCGTCGCACACCCAGACCGCCTGCCCGTCGCGCTCCTCGACATGCGGCGCGCGGTCCAGCAGCGACGCGGGCAACCGCGTGGTCCACAGATCCGCGGGCAGCTGGCTGAGATCCATGTGATCGTCGCAGGAGATGAGCCGGTCAGTCATGTGATCCTCCGGTCGATGGACGTATCGCCCCGCCGCGCGGCAACTGGCCGATCCTACCGCGTCTCGCCGCTCTCACGCATCAGACATTACCCTTGCTTCCAGAACCCTTGCGACGGGATGCGGAACGCCCGGTTGAAACGCGAGGATGCATTCTCCCACGCGATGATCATCGTCAGCTCCGCGATGGTGTCGTCATCGTAGTGCCGCTGCATGCGCGCGAACAGCTCGTCGTCGACATCGCGGCGCGTGTCCGTGATCGCATCGGCGTATTCGAGCGCGATCTTCTCGGCGTCGCTGAAGAGTGGGCTCTTCGCATAGTCGGTGAGCAGCGCCTGGAGCTTCTCCGTCGAGATACCGTTCCGGCTGCCAACGGCAGCATTGGCGTCCTGTCAGAACTCGCAGCCGTTCCACCAGGCGACTCGACGGTTGAGCAGCGCCCTCAGCGTAGCTGGCACGCGCTTCGTCTCCTGTTGGAGGGCGGCCCACATCGCCTGCGCCGCGCGGAAGTACGCCGGGTTGCGCGCGTAGAAAAGATAGGGATAGAGCGGCGCGCCCCGGAGCTTGCGCTGTTCCTCGAGCGTTTCGCGCAGATCGTCCGGGAGCGTCTCGACATCGACCGGCCGGATGCGCGTTTTCCCCTCCAGCATGGCCACCTCCTCCAGGTCCAGCTGTGCGGCGCCCCACGAGCCATTCGCCCCGCGCCGCACGCGGCCCAATCTAGACACTTACAGAGCATCGTGATCCGCGCACGCTCGCCGACCAGCGCCACAATCTCGCCGGTGAGAGGGCCGGTGCATCACGGCCGCGATCTTACAGCCGAAACGGTCGGACGCGCCGACGACCACTTCGATGGTGATCGAAGCGTCTGCCGAGGTTCCTCAGCGGCGCCACTAGCGTTTCCTGCGGTCGCCCGATTCGGGCGCGTCGATGCCGAAGATCTTCTGGAAGCCCTGCCGTCCCAACGGAGTGACGATGACGGCATGGCTGCGCTTCATCCTGTCGATCCAGCCGAGATCAAAATAGCGCTTGGTGATCGCGGCCCCTACCCCACCCGCGATGTGTGGGCGTCGCTCGGTCCAATCGAGGCAGAGTCGGCAAACGTGGCGGCGTGTCGAACGCCGTGTGGGAAGCTCGATCCCGAACTCGGTGAAAAAACGGGTGCCTGCTGTCGTGATCTCGGCGGCTTCGTCGTCGAGCGCGACGTATTCGCGGGCGACGAAAGAATCGGTGAGATCAACGCTCAGGCGACCCGCAAGGTGGTCGTAGCAAATTCGCGCCGCACTGAGCGCGCGTGCTTCACGGGAGAGCGGGCGGTATCGCGGTCTCTTCTGGAGCGCGACGGCGACGATCCCGTCGATCATGTCTGCCACTGTCGGCGAGGCAAGCCGGAAATAGCGATGCCGCCCATTACGGACCACCGACAGCAAGCCGGCCTCTGTCAATTTCCCGAGATGGGTGCTGGCGGTTTGAGGCGTGATTCGGGCCGCAATGGCAAGCTCGCTCGCGGTCAGAGCACGGCCATCGAGAAGGGCCGACACCATCGTCGCTCTCGCAGGGTCTCCGACCAGCGCCGCGATCTCGGCGATGATAGGCCCTGTAATCATGTCCGCTATCTAACACCCGAATCGGTCGAGGAACACTTCGACGGTGATCGAAGCGGCCGCGGCGGGTCCGTTACTGGTCCTTCACCTTCAAGTCCTCCCAGGGATAGGCGTAACCGGTCGTGATGGTCGGGAAGACGTCCTGCCATTTCTGCGCCGCGACCCGAGGGCCGATTGCGTTGATGAACGCGTGGCGGAACACGGGCACGAGGTAGTAATTCTCGAGGATCCCACGCTGGATCTCCTCGGCCAGCTTCTTTCGCTCCGCCGGATTGATCGATCGCTCGTACTGGTCGAACTTACCGTCGAGGTCCGTCACGCAGATGCGGTCCCGGGAGTTGAAACCGCCGCACTTGAAGAAGGCCTCGTACCAGAATGACCAGCTCCCGGCGATCCTGGTGGCCTGAAAAATGATCTGGATCCCGGGCCAATCTTTGAGCCCGCCCTGGAGCCGCTGCAGGAAGATGCCGCGCTCCATGGTCTGCAGCCTGGCGCGGATGCCGATCTCGCGGAGCTGCGCGATGACGCGCTCGCCGCGGGAATAGAACGGGGGCACGGGTGTCACCCACTCCACATCGAAACCGTTAGGGAATCCCGCTTCGCGCATCAGCTGCTTCGCCCGCTCAAGGTTGCGTTCGAACTCGGGCCATTCGATCGCATACTGCACGTCGTTGTTGATCCAGTTGCCGGTGACCTTGCCCAGACCTCCGGACTCCGCTTGATTGATGGCACGCCGATCGATGGCCAGGCTCACAGCTTCGCGCACCCGCTTGTCACGGAAGGGATTCTTGGGGTCCTGGAATCCGGGAAACTCCAGCCACCAGGATCCCGAGAGCACCGGCGCCAGCATGACGCCCGGAAGCTTTCCGACCTTGTTGATCAGCTCACCGGGAACGAAGTAGATGATATCCGCCTCGCCGCGCTCCAGCATGGCCACACGAGTGGCCGCCTCCGGCACCGAGATCATCACCAACTGCTTCGCGTTCACCGGACGGTAGTAGCCGTCGAAGGCCTCCAACTCGATCTTCACCCCCGGCTCCTGCCGGATGAGGCGGTAGGGACCGGCTCCGATGGGCCTCTGCTTGAAGGCGTCCGCGCCCACCTGCTTGTAGTACTTTTCAGGCACAACCCAGCCGGGTCCGGCAACGTTGGCGGTCCCGAAGAGCACGGCAAAGTCGAGGAAGGGCTCTTTGAAGAGGAAGCGGATCGTGCGGTCGTCGACGATCTCGACCCGCTCCGTCTTCTTCTTGAACACGTCGGCCTTGGCACCCCGGTAGTTCTCATAGCTGAACTTGACGTCCTGCGGAGTGACAGGGTCGCCGTTGTGGAACTTGATCCCTCGCCGCAGCGTGAACGTGGCGCTCCTCGAATCCGCGGCGATTGTGAAGTGCTCGGCCAGGGCGGGATGGTTGTAGAGCTCGGTGCCCTGATTCTTGATGAGGGCGTCGTGGATCGCGGTGAGGAAATTGTCGGGAGTAGCGGTGCCGTCGTGCTCCTGGGGGTCCAGCCAGCGCGATGCGATGCCGGCATGCCACGCGAGGACGATCTTGCCTTTGGCCGCGGCCCCGGCCGGTGACGAGACGCATATGGCCGTCGAGGCGATAGCGGTCAGAGTCAGTGCGACGGCCAGGAGGTCGAACAGATGACGTGCCTTGACGGAACGCCTCATGGGTTGGTCGTACCTCCCTTCGTGGTCGCGCGGCCTAGTCGAGCCGCTTCAGGTATTGGCCGACAAAATCGAAGTCGACGATCCGGCAGTACGCGTCGCTGAGCTGCCGCGTGATCGGCCCTGGAATCGAGGACCCGACGCGAACGTCGTTCACACTCTGCACCGGACAGATGCAGAGGCTGGTCGATGTCAAAAAGGCCTCTTCGGCGTTGTACGCGTCGTAGAGATCGAGGTCCTTCTCCACGACCGTGACACCGAGTCCGCGCGCGAGCTCGATCACGGTTTCGCGGCTGATGCCGGCAAGCACGTATTGCTCGCGAGGGGTGTACAGGGTTCCCCCACGGACCACGAAGATATTGCTGCCCATGCCCTCGGCTAGATTGCCGTTCGTGTCGAGAAGTACCGCCCACGCTTCGGGGTCCCGAGCTTTCACCTCGAGATTCGCTGCGATCACATTCAGATAGTTGTGCGTCTTGACGCGCGGCGAAAGGGCTTCCGGCGAAGCGCGACGGATCGACGGTGTCAGCACGCGAATTCCGTCGCGGTAGAGCGACGCTCGCTCCCGGAGGGGCAGCGGCACACATTCGACGATGACGGTCGATCCCTCATGGCCAAAGATCTTCTGATCGGACGGATCGAGCCCGCGCGAGACGCGCTGCGTGACCCAGTAGTCGTCGTTGGGTTCGAGGAGCGGCAGATTCCGCCGGAGCACCTCCTCGGTGACCTCGGCCATTGTCGCCGGCGGCAGCCCGGGATCGATGCGTAGATAGCGCAGAGACCGATACAGTCGGTCGATGTGCTCTCGCACCTTGAAAATGCGATGGCCAAAGGTGCGCGTGGTGTCGAAGACCGCGTCGCCATACTTGAAGCCACGGTCCCGGAACGGGACGAGGACCTCTGATTCGAGGAGAAAACGTCCATTGAAGTATGCGATACGTCCGGGCACCTTCGTCATCTTGCGGACCTCCGCGCGTGACAGCGTTCTGCCTCTCTTCGGTGCGGATGCTACCACACCGATCGTTTCGCCCTGCGGGCCTGACGCCCCATGCCCTCCGGCGCGAGAGCCAGAACGCGCACTCAGTTCAGATATACGATCGTGCGCAGCATGATGCGGCGCTCATTCGGGCGGTAGTCGCCAGCGCCGCGGTGCATCGTGGCCCGCTCGTCCCACATCAGCACATCGCCGACGCGCCAGCGGTGGTAATAGACAAAGCGCTCCTGGGTGGCGTGTTCGGCGAGCTCCTCGATCAGCGGCCAGGCCTCCTCCCGCTTCATGCCGACGAAGCCATGCGTGTGCATGGGATTGACGAATAGGATCGGCCGTCCGGTTACCGGATGCCGCGTGACCGCCGGCCACGGCACTTCTTGATACTTCTTCTCGGTCACGCCCTTGTCGTCGCCATACAAACGCTCTCCGGCGGGACCAGTGCTGCGGCCGTGCAGACCGGTGAGCCCTGACAGAAGCTGCTTCCTTGCCTCGGGCAGCGCCTCGAACGCCGCGCCCATGTCGGCGAACATGGTGCCGCCCTTCTCCGAGGGCACCTCCTTGGCATGCAGCATCGCCAGCAGCGGGAGTGTGTCCTCGTAGGTCGAATCGGTGTGCCAGTCGGTGGCGCGCTTCACGCCGTACCAATCGGTCTTGCCCGTCTCGTCCACGTTGGTCAGCCAGGAAACCTCCGGACAATCGGCGTGGCGATACTTGATCAGCGCGTGGGGGCGCGGGGTACCGAAACGCCGGCCGAAGGCCGCGAGCTCGGCCGCGCCCACATCCTGGTCCCGGAACACTAGCACCGGATGCTCCGCAAAGACCCCTTGGATCCAGGCAAAGATGCCGTCCTCGAGAGGCTTTGACAGATCGATCCCGAGGGCCTCGGTCCCCAGCGCTGCACCGAGCGGGCGGAGTTGTGGTGCCTGTGTTGTCATGACCAATCCTCCATGGTTGCCGGGAATTATATCCCTCACTTCCTCGCTGTGGCGCAGCCGCCCCCTCGAGCATCGCCCGCCGCAATTGGCGAGAGATCTGGCCGCCGAGATCTCGGCGGCCGACGGACGTGGAAGCTCAGTGAATTGGCCTGGTCGTTCGGACACGAACTGGCTCTTCACGCGAGTCTTTTCGATCCTATCCTAGGTCCGAGGCGGCCCGGAGCCCGGGCGCAGAGTCGCGAGAGCTCGAGGAGGAGGGATCACATGGCAACTCACAAGGTGGTGAAACACGAGGAGTGGCTCACGGCACGGAAGAAGCACCTGACGAAGGAGAAGGAGTTCACCCGGATGCGTGACCAGCTGAGCCGGGAGCGGCGCGAGCTGCCCTGGGAGCTCGTCGACAAGCAATACACCTTTCAGGGCGAGCGCGGGACGCAGACGCTCAGCGACGTCTTCGAGGGACGCGGCCAGCTGGTTGTCTATCACGCGATGTTCAATCCCGACACCGCGGGGCCCCATACGCCCTGGACGGCCGACGCGCCCTGCTTCGTATGCTCCTTCTGGATGGACAACTTCAACGGAATCACGGTCCACCTGAATCACCGCGACATCACAATGGCCGCGGTCTCGCGGGCTCCCTACCCGAAGCTTGCCGCCTACAAGAAACGGATGGGCTGGGGCTTTCCGTGGCTGTCATCGCTCGGCAGCGACTTCAACGTGGACCATCGCGTCTCGTTCACCGATGAGAAGGCCGAGAAGGTCGACTACAACTACCGGCTCCGCCCGTGGGGGCTGACCGAGGCACCCGGCATCAGCGTGTTCCTGAAGGACGGCGGCCAGATCTACCACACGTATTCGACCTATGAGCGTGGGCTCGACATGTTGAACGTCGCCTACCACTACATGGATCTCGTACCGAAGGGCCGCGATGAGGGCGACTCCGGCGCGACTGGGTGGGTTCGCCGTCGCGACGAGTATCAGGGCTGATGGATAGCGGCCGACTCCTTCTGGCGATCGGGATGGTCAGGCAAGCGAGGCCAGCCGGATTCTGTCCAGCGTGCCGAGTGCTGATGAAGGCCCTCGACGCCCGACAGGAACTGGCCAAACCTACGATCGCCGCATTGGTCGTCCTCGCGGTCGCCGGCGTTGCGTGGGCGGCCATGGTCCAGCAATCGTGCTCGATGGCCGGAATGGACGGAATGGACATGGGCCTCGGCCCGATCGAGTCCTTCGCCGCGACCTGGGTCGTGATGATGGCGGCGATGATGCTGCCCTCGGCGATCCCGGTGGTCCTCGAGTTCGCGCGAACGGCCGAACGGCGACGGGGATGGCAGGTCGCCACTGGAGTGCTTGCGGGCACGTACCTCGGCGTGTGGCTGGTGTTTGGCGTGGTGTGCTACGCGGTCTACACCGCCCTGAGAATGCCCTGGCCCAACCAGGATGTGGTCGTTGGAGTGGCGCTGGCTCTGGCCGGCGTTTATTCTGCCAGCCCGATCAAACGGGCGAGCCAGGCCCGGTGCCGCGAGCTATGTGCGCTGCATGGGCCGCTTCCCTTCAACCTGATGCGGAGCGCTGCTGTCGCGGGCACGCGCTACGGCCTCAGCTGCCTTGGATGCAGCGCGGCGCTCATGGTGGCCATGGTCCTTCTCGGGATGTCCAGTCTGTGGTGGGCGGTGATCCTGGGCATCGTCGTCCTCATCTACAAGCTCGCGCCTCCGCTGCGAATGCGATACGAACTGGTCCTCTCGGCCGCACTGGTGGCGCTCGGCGTGGCTCACGTGATGATGGTCATTTGAGCCTCCGACGGCGGCCGAGGGTCTTCTCAGCTTGGCGCAGCGCCCTGCGTGTTGACGTATAGGGCGTAGAGCGACTGGCTGCCGCACATGAACAACCGATTACGCTTCGGGCCGCCGAACGCGATGTTCGCGCACACTTCGGGCAGCCGAATGCGTCCGATGAGTTTGCTCTCCGGGGTCCACACGGTCACGCCGCTGTAGCCGAGACCGCGTCCACCCGGATTGCCGTTGCTCGACACCCAGACGTTCCCGTCGATGTCACAGCGGGCTCCGTCGGGGCCGCACTTGATGCCATCGACCATGAAGTCACTGAAGAGCTTCTGGCTCGACAGCTTGTTGTCCGCGCCGACGTCGAACACGTGCATGTCGCGCTTGCCGCCTGGGCCCTTGTCTCCAGGACCGGGGCCGGTGCTGATGACGTAGAGCTTCTTGAAGTCGGGCGAGAAGGTCAGGCCGTTTGGGTTGGGCAGCTGGTCTTCGCTGACAACGCGGTCGAGGCGACCGCTCGGATCGGCGCGATACACGGCCGTGGGCAGCTCACGCTTGAGGTTCGCGACTTCGGGCGGTTGTCCGAGACGATGCTTGAAACGGCCCATCGGATTGCTCGGGCCACCAGGCGCGTCGGGCGTGCCTTCGTACAGCTGGCCACCATACGGCGGATCGGTGAACCAGTAGCTACCGTCGGGATGTGGCACGATGTCATTCGGCGAGTTGAGTCGCTTGCCCTGGTATGAGTCGGCGATGATCGTGACGGAGCCATCGTGCTCGTACCGAACGACGCGTCTGGTCAAGTGCTCGCAGGAGAGCTGGCGGCCCTGGAAGTCGAACGTGTTGCCGTTGCTGTTGTTCGACGGCATGCGGAAAACCTTCACGCTCCCATCGTCTTCGAGCCAGCGGAGCTGCCGATTGTTCGGGATGTCGCTCCAGACGAGATAGCGTCCTTGCCCGCACCACGCCGGGCCTTCCGACCAGAGCGCGCCCGTCCACAGCCGCTTGATCGGCGTGTTGCCCTGCCGGTAACGGTTGAACAGCGGATCGATCGTGATCACGTCGGGATCGACGTACGTGGTCGGGTTTGCATCAGGCGACCAGTCGCGCGGGGGTGTGGTGATCGTGCTCGCCGGCTCGGCGGGTTTGCCGGCCGGTGGCGCCTGCGCCCTCACGACGATGGGGGCGAGCGTCACGGTCCCTGTGAGAGCCCCTGCCGCACCGACGAATTTTCGCCGCGTGATCAGGCTACCGTTGTCCAATGGCGGTCCTCCTTGACCGGAAAGACAAGGCCACTGCTCGCTCCGTTGCGTTCCACGACGAAAACCGTATCAGAGGGGTCTGGCGAGTCCCGAAGGAATAGTGATCCTGACCTTGTCAACGGGGAATCGCTGGTCTAGAGTCGCGGCCATCGACTCCAGAGGCGAAGGCTGAGCCGTACCCGCGTCATCAGGAGGGGAAGATGCCTTACAGAATCTCTCGACTGGGCACCGTGGAAATCCGCAGCCTCGACCTCGACCGCGATCTCGACTATTACGTGAATGTTTTGGGACTGCAGTTGACGGGGCACGAAGGGAGAACCGCGTACCTCAAGGGCTGGGACGAACGCCACGCGTACTCGCTGATTCTGACCGAGGCTGACCGAGCGGGGATGGTTCGGCTGGCTTTTCGGACCGTCGATCCCGAGGACCTCGACTACTACGAAAACCGCCTACGGCGATTCAGCGTCAAGTACGACATCGTCCCCGAAGATTACCGGCGCGGCCGCGCGCTTCGCTTCACCGCGCCCTCGGGTCACGTCGTCGAGCTCTACAACGAGATGGATTACACGGGGAACATCTTGCCTTCCGTCAACCCCGCTCCGTGGCCAGAAGGCCTCAAGGGAATCGCGCCTCCGCGTCTGGATCACACGCTCGTGACGGCGCCCGATCCCCCCAAGGCGATCCAGTTCTTTCAGGAGGTCCTCGAATTCCGCGTGAGCGAGATGCTCGTCAATCCTGAGGGGGTGCCAATCGCCGCATGGCTCTGGCAACGGCCCTCGCCACACGACATCGCGATCGTGCCGGGGCGGGCCGGCGGATTTCACCATGCTGCATTCGCCGTGGATTCCGCCGAAGCGCTCTTCCGCGCGGCGGATATCCTGACGATGCACAAGGCCCGGATCGACTATGGCCCCGGCCGTCATGGGATCACGCGGGGCACGACGATCTACTTCTTCGATCCGTCCGGCAACCGGCTCGAGACCTTTGGCGGCTACACTGCCTACCAGATGGATCCGGATTGCCGGGCGATCAAATGGACGACGGACCAAATTGGGCCCGCCGTCTTCTACTATTCCCAGGAGCTGAACGAGACGTTCCTGAGCGTCTACACATAAGTCGTGGCCGCGGACGACAGCCGTACAAACCGCCGCGCGCACGCCGTCGGTCTGTACATGATCAGCTTCAGCCCGTTCGGAGATCCTGTCGTATGCCGTGGCGACGAAACCGTGTTATCCGCCATCTTGAGATCTGGGGCGAAGGTTCTCTTCGGGTGGCACCCTGACGTCGATCCGACGCGCGGCAAACGCATCTGCCGCGGGCTTGTCTATCACGTCGCAGTTGAGAGATGATCCCGGGGGCGAGAGAGGATACGATGCGACTCACCGTTGCTGACGCGATCTCTCCTTCCTACTTCGTGGCCATCGCCGCCATACAGCTTGGGTTCTTTCAGCAGGAAGGCGTCGACATGGAGTTCGTCTTCTCGCCGCCGAATCCATCGCAGGCCCTGAAGGACGGGACGATCGACTTCTTCGGCGGCTCTCCGTACACAGGGCTGCGGACCTTCCCGGGATGGCGTGGCGGCGTACTTCTGTGCGCGCTCTCGCACTACACCTACTGGTTCCTGGCGATCCGTTCCGCGGCTACTGGGGCAACGGCCTGCGGGCGGATCTGGGAGTAAAGCGGGGCATCGCCAAGATCCTGCTCGATGTGCGCCGAGGCGACGGGCCGCCCGCGGCCCGCCACTGGACCTTCCCCGCACTCGCGACCACGGAGCGACTCGTCAGGGAGCATCCGGAGATAGCCGCAGGCGCCGTGCGGGCCATCGTGAAAACCCAGCGGGCGCTGCGCGCCAACCCGCCGCTGGCCGTGAAGGCCGCGCAACGACTGTTTCCCGCCGAGGAGGCCGGTCTCATCGCGTACGAGGTCGCGCGAGATGGTCCCTTCTACGACGCGACCATCAGCGAGGAGATGGTCACCCACATCAGCCGGTTCGCCCGCGAGATCGGTGCCCTCGAAGGGCAGGTCAAATACGACGAAGTGGTCGCGACCCAGTTCGCCGCTCTCTGGAAAGGGTAAGACCACACGATGAGCCTCGCGTCGTTGATCCACGCTACCCGGAGGACTCGATGAGCACCGTGGTGCGCACGATGTGTCCGATGAACTGCCACCCCACACTCTGCGGGATGCTCGTCGAGATCGAGGACGGCCGGGTGCGGTCCGTCAAGGGCGATCCGGACAATCCCGACAGCCAGGGGTTCCTCTGCATCCGCGGGCACGCTTCAAGGGAGATCATCGACAACCCGGCGCGGCTGCTCCATCCCATGGTGCGCGACCGGCGCGGCATCGGCGACTGGCGGCGCGCCAGCTGGGACGAGGTGCTCGACCGGATCGCCGAACGGATGCGCGAGGCCGGCCGGCAGGCGGTGGCCACGTGGACGGGCCACGGCGTCGCCGCCAACAACTACGGCGTGCGGCTCACCGGCAACCTCGTTCGCCGCTTCGCCAATCTCTACGGCTGCCAGACGTGGAGCGCGCAGATGATCTGCTGGGGACTGGGCGGCTTCGGTCTTGGCCTCACGGGCCTGCTGGAGACGAGCACCAAGGAGGACATGGGCGCCCACGCCAATCTCATCGTCCTCTGGGGCGCCAACCTGGCCAGCCAGCCGAACACCGCGCGCCACGTGGCCGCGGCCCGCCGGCGCGGCGCCCACGTCGTCACCGTGGACGTGCGCGAGACCGAGGCGGCCGCCCAGTCCGACGAGGTCTTCGTGCTCCGCCCCGGAACAGACGCGGCGCTGGCCCTGGCGATGATGCACGTGATCGTGCGCGAGGGCCTGCACGATCGCGCGTTTGTCGAGCGGCACACGCTCGGCTTCGACGAGCTGGCGGCCCACGCGCGCGCGCACTCGCCGGCGTGGGCGGAGCCGATCACCGGCATCCCCGCCGCGCGCATCGAGGCCCTCGCGCGCCGCTACGCGACCACGCGTCCGGCGATGATCGTGATCGGTGGCAGCTCGATGTACAAGGGCGCCAACGGCGCGCAGGCGGGCCGCACCATCGCCTGCCTGCCGGCGCTCACCGGCAACCTCGGCGTTCCCGGCGGCGGCTTCGGCCCTCGCCACGGCTCGAGCTCGCACGGCCAGGCGCTGGCCAGCATCGCCGCCAACGACCGGAGGCCGCCCGGCGACTACGTCATCGACCAGATGCCTCGCATCACCGAGGCGCTCGTCGAGGGACGCATCCGAGTCATGCTGCTGTGGGGCACCAACATGGTCTCGTCGTTCGCCGACGCCAGCCGCGTCGCGGAGGGGCTGCGTCTCTGTGATCTCGTGGCGGTGCACGATCTGTTCATGAACGACACCGCGCGCGAGTGCGCGGACGTGCTCCTGCCCGCCACCTCGTGGCTGGAGGAGCTGGGCATGAAAGGCACGAACACCCATCTCTACCTGATGCCGCAAGCCCTCGAGCCGCCCGGTGAGGCGCGCTCCGCGTCGTGGGTGCTGCGCGAGCTGGCGCGGCGGCTCGGCCTCGACGACTTCTTCCCCTGGGCGTCGGACGAGGACATGATCGACGCCGTCCTCGACCACCCCGCCACCGGCCACGCGACCGTCGCCCGGATCCGCGCCGCCGGCGGCATCCATCCGATGAACGTCTCGCACGTCGCCTATCCGACCTTCGCGTTCGACACGCCGTCGGGGAAGGTCGAGTTCCTCTCCGAGCGCGCAAAGCGCCACGGGCTGCCGGCGCTGCCCGTGTACGAGCCGCTGCCGTCGTCACCCTACCCGCTGATCTTCCGGCAGGGACGCACGCTCACGCACTTCCACGGCTTCTACGACCACGGGCGCGCGCTACCGTCGCTGGCCAGGGCCGACTCCGGGCCCGTGCTGTGGATCTCGCCGGCCGACGCCGCCGCGCGCGGTGTGACCGACGGCGCGGCGATCCGGATCCACAACGAACGCGGAGCGCTCGAGGCTCGAGCGCGCGTGACCGAGAAGGTCCCCGCAGGCACCGTATGGATGCGCGACGGCTGGCGCGGGGTCAATGACCTCACCAGCGGGGCGCCGGCCGTCCCAGACGAGGCGTGCGCGCTCTTCCCCTTCACCGTGGGGCAGTCCGCCTACGACGCTCGCGTCGAGGTCTCGCCGCTGTGATGCGGGCGAGGAGCTAGACGCGGCGCTTGGCACGCTAACCCGAATCTGACATCCGCAGCCTCACCCCGGCGCGCTCCTCCTGGAGCGTCGAGGCCTTGAGGCGATCGGCATCGCCCCAACCGCGGTTCATCGCCTCCTGCAACTCCATCTGGCAGAGATCGAGCAGGCGCGTGGGGACGTTATGGGCTCGGGCGAGATCCGCCGCCAGCCCGAAGTCTTTGTGGGCCAGGGCCAGCGCGAAGCGTGCGGTGAAGTCGCCTCGAAACAGCGTTGCCGGCATGCGCTTGATGAAGGTCATGTTCTGGCCCACGATGCATCCGGCCCCGAACGCCTCGACGAGGCGCGGCATCGCCACGCCCGCCTTGACCCCCAGGGTCAAGCACTCGGCGATCAGCAAGTCGATGCTCATGGCCAGCGCGTTGTGGACGATCTTGGTGACCGACCCGGCGCCAAGCTCGCCGACCCAGACCACGGACCGTGAGAATGTATCGAGCACGGGCTTCACCGATCTCAGGATCGCCGCGTCGCCGCCCACGAACAGCGTGAGCTGACCTTCGAGGGCGCCCTCGCGGCCGCCGTCCAACGGCGCGTCGAGGAGTTGCGCCCCGCGCGTGGCGAGCGCGGCGCCCACGTCGCGGACGACCGCGGGGTCGTTGGTCGTGTGATCGATCACGACGACCCCTGAGCGCGCGCCCTCCAGAACGCCTCCGGCACCGAGGGTTACTGCGCGCATCTCCGTTGGGCCGGGAACGCAGACACAGACGACGTCGCACTGCGCCGCGACCGCCCCCGGGGATTCCGCCCAAACTGCGCCGCGGTCGAGCACGGGCGCGGCGGCGCTGCGCCGCAGGTCGTGGACCACGAGCGGAAACCCTGCCTGGCGCACGAAGCCCGCCATCGGCGCACCCATATTGCCCAGGCCGATGAACCCTACCCGCATCGCGTTCTCCTCCCTGTCACTTCGACCCCGGCGTCTCCGGCAGCAAACCCTCCGGACGCCGGATCATCATCACCACGAGCACCACGCCGACCAGGATCTGCTGCGCGGCGGCGAGCCGCACGCCCGTCAGGAACGGGATCACATCCTTGGCGAACCGGCTACCCTCGAGCAACCCGAGGAGCACCAGCGAGCCGAGGAGCGCGCCGCGGTTGTTCCCGCTGCCGCCGAGAATGAGCGCGAGCCAGACATAGAGGCTCTCCTGCGGGAGAAACATATTTGGCTCGACGTACGCGAGGTAGTGCGCGAAGAGAACACCGGCGAGCCCCGCCACGCCGGCGCCGAGCGCGAAGGCTTGGACCTTGAAGCGGAAGACCGGCTTTCCGGCGACGGCCGCGACCACCTCGTCCTCGCGGATCGCGCGAAGGACACGACCGAACGGCGAGCGGCGCACCCGCTCGAGCGCGGCATAGACGAGACCGAGCGCGGCCAGCACGAGGATCAGGTAGAAGAGATGGTACTGGCTCGGGAACCACGCGTGGAGCGGGCGTGGGATCGCGGTCACACCGTTTGCGCCACGCGTGAGCCACGCCTCGTTCAGCAGAAACAATCTCAGGACTTCGGCGAAGCCGAGGGTGACGATGGCGAGATAGTCCTCCCGCAGCCGCAGCGCCACGAGAGCCAGCGCGGCGCCGGCGGCGGCGGCGAGCGCGACGCCCGCGGGCCACGCCAGCAAGAGCGACACGCCGCCGACGGCCAGCAGGGCGGAGGTGTAGGCGCCAACCGCAAAGAACGCGATCGCGCCCAGGTTCACCAGGCCGGTCAGTCCCCACTGAACGTTCAGGCCGAGGGTCAGGAGCGCGCGCACGCCGACAAGGGTCAGGATGGCGGTGAGGTACGCGATCACCGACGCAATCTCACGAGCGCGAGCCGGCGAGGCCGCTCGGACGCACGAGCAAGACGGCCAGGATGATCACGAACCCGATCGCCGTCTTGTAGGTCGGGGGTACGATCAGCGTGCCGGTTTCCTCCACGATGCCCACGATGAGGGCGCCGGCGAAGGCACCAGGCGCCGAGCCGATCCCGCCGAGAATGGCCGCGGCGAAGACCGAGATGATGATGCCGCCACCCATCAACGGATCGATGCTGGCGTCCAGGCCGAGGAAGACGCCAGCGCCGCCCGCGAGGGCGCCGCCCCCGAAGGTGGCGACCGCGATCACGTGGTTGGTGGGAACGCCTTTGACGGCCGAGAGCAGAGGATTGTCGGCCGTCGCCCGCATCGCGACACCGAGCCGCGTGTGGAGCAGGAACGCCTGCGCGAGCGCCATCAGGGCCACCGTCACGCCGAGGATCAGGAGTTGCTCGTGGCCGATGCGCAGCCCGGCCACGCTGGCGGCACGGGTCACCGGCACGTCGTAAGCGCGAAAGTCGTTGCCCCAGACGAAGCGCACGACGTTTTCCAGAACGAAGGCGACGCCGATCGACGCGATGGCCAGCGAGAACGGCCGCCGATCGCGCATCGGACGAAAGGCGATCCGGTCCACCGCGAGGGCGACACCGCCGGTCGCTAGCAGCGCGCCGAGCCACGCCGCTTCCAGCGGGGCGCGCGCGCCCGCGTTCAGCGCGAGGGCCGCGTAGGCGCCGACCGTCAGGTACGTGCTGACCGCGAAGTTGGGAAAGCGCAGGAGCCGCCAGAGCAGCGAGAAAGCGACGGTCGGCAGCGCGAGGATGCCGCCCGTCACGATCCCGTTGAAGACGTATTGCGCGATGGGCGGCATCCGCGCGCGAACCAGTCAGGGATTGATGATGGTGACGAGCTCGGACTTGCCCTTGCGCACCTGCTGGACGGCGAAGGGCGCCGAGAGGATATCGCCGATCGCGTCGAAGTCGCACGCGCCCGACGCGCCCTCGTAGTTGATCTTCTTGCCCTCACCGAGGAGCTTCGCGCCCTCGGCGAAGGTATACACGACGGTTCCAGGCGGGTTGGCGACCGCGCGCAGGTTGTCCTTGATCACGGTGCCCGATGCTTCACCCTTGCCGGCCGCGAGCGCGAGCGCCACGATGGACATCTGGTCCCACGCCTGGGGCGCGTAGGGGCTGGTGTCGTTGCGCGGCACCGCGGCGGAGAAGTCCTTGTAGGCCGGAGAGTCGAATAGCGGCGCGCGATCCATGTTCCAGATTCCCTCCGACACCTCCGCGCTCGCCCCCTCGATGAACTTTGCGTTGACGGCGAAGCTCGGGGCCAGGACCGCGCCCTTGTAACCGGCCTTGTAGATATCCTTCGCCATCACGACGGAATCAGGGGTGTAGCCTTCGAGCATGATCAGGTCGGGATTGGTGGCCAGAATGCGCGTGACCTCGCTCCGGTAGGACGGCTTCTTGTCCTCGTAGATGAGGTCATCGGTGATGGTCACGCCCGCCGCTCGGAGAATCCCGCTGAAGGCGTCGCCGAACGAGCGCGCATACGGCGTTTGGAGCGCCAGGTAGGCGACCCGCTTCCACTCCTTCTTCGAGACGACGAACTTCGCGTACATGCTCCCCTGGAGCTTCGTGTTGGGCTGGGTGCGTGCGACGTAGCCCTTGTGCTCCCCCTGCGTCACGGCGTCGGCGCCCGACACGCCGATGAGGAAGACTTGCGCCTCTACGCACAGAGGCCTGACGGCCAGAGTCACCGCCGACGCCCACGTCGAGACGATCGCGACCACCTTGTTGACGTCGATCAGCTTGCGCGCCGCGCGCACGCCCGCCTCGGCGCTGGTCTGGTCGTCCTCGTGAAAGAGCTGCACGGGCCGGCCGTGGATACCGCCCGCCTTGTTGATCCGCTCGACGACGGCCACCACCGCGCGCTGCATGTCCGGCCCATACGATCCGCCGGCACCCGTGAGCGGACACAGAGTCCCGATATTGATCGGCGCTTTCGCCTGCGCCGAAAGCATCCCCGGTACCCCCACCACGAGTCCCGCCGCAGCCGACCCCTTCAACACCGCCCGTCGCGTCAAGAGCTCACGTCGCGTGATCGTCCTCATGTCTGCCCTCCTGCGTGACGTCGAGTCCGGATCATTCATGAACCCGCACACGCGTTCCCGAACGGTCGGCGCGGTGGGTGGCCCCACTTCGCGCGCCGGGGGACCCCACACCGGGCGGGGGTGGCGCGCGAAGCGGGGCCGCCCGCCGCGCCGGCCGTTCGCCGCAACGCGCGTAAGTGTTCCTGATGAGCCGAGCTAGCCGCCAAGATAGAGATGTCGGATCTCAGGGTCGTCGCGCAGCACGTCGCCCGGTCCTTCGGCGCGTACGCGCCCCATCGCCAGCACGTACCCTCGCCGGCACAGGCCGAGCGACTCGCGCGCATTCTGCTCGACGAGCAGGATGCCGAGCCCGCGCGCATTGATCTCGCGCACGCGATCGAACACGAGGCGCTGGAGCGCGGGGGCCAGGCCGGCCGAGGGCTCGTCGAGGAGCAACAGGCACGGTTGCACCATCAGCGCCATCGCGATCGCGAGCATCTGGCGCTCGCCGCCCGACAGGGTGCCCGCCCGCGCGCGCCGCCGTGCCGCGAGGATCGGGAAGAGCTCGACGACGGCCCCTGCCCGCTCGTCGAACGAACGGCTTGCCGTCCATGCGCCGATCGTCAGGTTCTCCCACACGCTGAGCGACGGGAACACGTTGGCCTCTTGGGGCACGTAGCAGAGGCCGCTCTCGACGATGCGCCGCGTACCGGCTTCGGTGATGTCGGCGCCGCGCAGCACGATCCGACCCCCGCGCGGCCGCACGAGGCCCGCCAACGCCTTCAGCAAGGTCGATTTTCCGGCGCCGTTGGGCCCGATGACGGCGACCAGCTCGCCGGCCTCGACGCGCAGCGAGAGACCGCGGAGGATCTCGTGGTCGCCGTAGCCGGCCGAGAGATCACGCACCTCGAGCAGCGCGGTCACGCGGCGGTCCCGAGGTACGCCTCGAGCACGCGGGGATCGCGCCGCACCTCAGCGAACGGGCCCTCCAGGAGGGTCCGTCCCTGGGCCATCACGATCACCGGATCGCAGAGCTCGGTGACGAGGTCCATGTCGTGCTCGATGAGGAGGAACGTCCGCCCGGCCGCGCGGAGCGTGCGGATCGCCTCCACGAGCGAGCGCATCAGCGTGGGGTTCACGCCAGCGCCGGGCTCGTCGAGCAAGATCATGCGCGGCTCGCTCATGAGCGCGCGCGCCAGCTCGAGTAGCTTCTTCTGGCCACCGGAGAGAGTCTCCGCCCGGTCGCCGGCCAGCGGTGCCAGCTCCACGGACTCGAGGATCGCGTGGGCGCGCTCACGGAGGCGCTGCTCCGCGGCCGCCACGCGCGCTGGCGACGTGAAGACGCGCGCGAGCCCCTCGCCCGGCTGCGCGTGCGCGTATACGAGCACGTTTTCCAGCACGCTCATCCGACCGAGTGGCCTCGGGATCTGAAAGGTACGGGCGACCCCCCGTCGCGCGATCGCGTGCGCGGAGAGTCCGTCGAGCCGATCCTCGCCGAGCCGGATCTCGCCGCCGTCGGCCGGCGTGAGACCGCTGATCACGTTGAAGAGCGTCGTCTTGCCGGCGCCGTTCGGTCCGATGAGGCCGGTGATCGAGCCCTCGCGGACCGAGAGCGTGCATCCGGCGAGTGCCTCCACGCCGCCGAAGCGCTTGGTGATCCCGGTGACGGAGAGCAGTGGAGTCGTGGCGGATCTCCCGTGGCTCCGGATCATACGTCAGACACGGCGCGAAAGGCAGTGCGAGCCGGTCGTCGGGTTTCATGGTACGGTCGTGCCGTTCGCGCTCCACTCGCGCAAAAAGGAGCAGGCGATGACCGACCGACCCGACCTGGTGATCGACGGCGACGGGCACGTGATCGAGGTCGATGCGACCTACGAGCGGATCGACCCGCAGTACCGCGAGCGGCGTCCTCGCTACACGCAGGCGGGCCGCGGCTACATCGTGCGCCTCGTGGATGGCAAGGTGTGGGGCCCCGAGACCGACATCGGGTTCGTGGGCGTCAACGGCAACTTGCCGCCGCCGAAGGGCAAGGCCATCCACTATCGCCGGATGGGGACCTACAATCCCTGGGCGCGACTGGCAGACATGGACCGCGATCAGATCGACGTGGCCGTCATCTACCCCACTGACGAGCTGCCGCTCACGGTGACCCGCGACGGCGGCTTCGCCGCAGCGCGCGCGCAAGCGTACAACGACTGGCTCTACGACTACTGCCAGGTGTGTCCGTCACGGCTCAAGGGCGTCGGCCTGGTGGCGCTGCAGGACGTGCAGGGCGCCATCGCGGAGATGCACCGCGCGGTGAGCCGGCTCCGCATGGTGGCCATCCAGATCGGCTGCACCGTGCGCGAGGACACGCTGCTGAGCGACCCGCGGCTCACCGACTTCTGGGCGGAAGCCGACCGCCTCGGCGTGCCGATCGCCGTCCACGGGCCGGCGCTGCCGTCGCTGTTCCGGAGCTACTTCGACCTCAACCGGCCCGACCACATGCTGGAAGCCTCGCACATGGCGCACACGTTCGCGCAGATGCTCGCGTGCTCCAACATCGTAACGAGTGGCCTCCTGGAGCGGTTCCGCAACCTGAAGGTAGCCTTCCTGGAGGCGGGTGCGGGGTGGGTGCCGTACTGGATGCACCGCATGGACGAGTACAACGAGGTCGCGCCCGAGCGCTGGGCGCACATCTCGGCGAAGCCGAGCGAGTACATCAAGGGCGGCCGCGTGTTCTTCAGCTGCGAGCCCGGCGACGAGTTCATCTCGTTCTTCGTCGAGCACGTCGGGGAGGACGCGATGCTGTTCGCCTCCGACTACCTGCACTTCGACGCGCTATTCGTCGGCGAGCCGGGCCACGACGGCAACCCCTATCCCGGGACGGTCGCCACCTTGCTCGGGCGAAAGGACGTCTCCGATTCGGCCAAGCGCAAGATGCTGCTCGACAACAGCCTGCGCTTCTACGACATGGACAAGGCGGCGCTCGGCCGCCGTGGCGCGCCCGTCACGCGGTCCGAGCCGGCGGAGGCGCGCCGCAACACGATGCCGGGGACGATCTCCGCGCGGGACGACTGAGCCCAAGGCGCCCAGCATCTCGATCGCCAGGTCCCGGGGGGAGTCGAGGTCTTCTCTCAGTAGGCCGACCCTGATCAAGGCGTTGATCAGCAAAGTTCATGATCGGGCACCCTCCCTCTCTGGGTTTTACGACGCCGCGCCTCGAGCTCCGGTTCCGGTGACAGCGACGGCGGGGCTGCACAGCGCGCTCCGCGCGAACACAGCAACGATCACGAGGCTTATCGCGGCTCCAATGAGCCCATCGAACAGTCGATCCATCCCGCTCGTATCACCCGGCACGTACAACGTCGCCACCAGGATTGCTGACACCGCTGCCTGAACGTTGATCACCGCTCGGCCGTCGAGTAACACCGCGACCGACGTGGCCAGCGCCACGACGACCGCGATCTGCCATGGCCCCGTACCGATCGCAGAGATCAGCAGAGCGCCGATGCCGACTCCGACGCTGGCCCCGACGATCAGCTCGATCGCTCGACGCAGCCGCTGGCCGAGTGTCATATCGATGGAGACGATGGCCGCAACCGGCGCGAACAACGGCGCGTGGTGCCCGAAGAGATGCACGGCGACGAACCAGGAGAGGCCGGCGGCCAAGGCCGTCTGAATCAGCGGGACGGCAACGCTTCGCCAACAACTCAGTCGCCCCGTGAGGTGCTCGCCAAGGCGCGACACGGTCGGCGTCTACGTCGCGGCGTCGCGCCCTTCGCGAACCGTGACGGTCTGCTCACCGATTCGCAGCGTGGCATCCCAGCTGATGTCGATGGCGTCCTTCACGCTTTGATGCGCGGGACAGCCTTCGGGATGAAGGTGGAGCGCACGCTCGGTTGCCTCGCGCGCCTCCGGCGGTACGGCCACGTCATAGTGGACGTGGATCGACTTGATCCGGATCGTGTTGCCGACGCCCGAAATGCGACCGTCGACGGTTGCCTTGAACGAATCACGATCGAACGCGATCTTGCGCCCTGCCAGGGCGCCGCGCAGCGTGCCGTACATTCACCCCGCGACTGCGGCCACGATATGGTCGAGCGTCGAGGCGATCGGCGGCCCTTCCTTGGCACCGTAGTACTGACGGAGGGCTCCCTGGACACCATAGACGACGGGCTCCCGCACTTCGCCGAGATAGGCGTGTCGGTAGCCGTCACGGTACTCGAGACGCGCGCGCGAGATGTATTCGAACTCGTCAGCCATCGTCTGCCTCCCTCGCTCGTGGGTCAACGCGATGCGGTGCGATGCGCCAGCGGCGGCACATTCGACAAGAGCGCGCCGAGTCCCTCCGCCATCGTCAGGTGGGCCAGAACGGCGTCGCGAAGCTTGGGATAAGGCAGCTCGGCCAGCATGGCCGCCTGAACCGCCGCCATCACCTCACCGGCCTCGGGCCCGATCATCGTGAAGCCGAGGATACGATCGTCACTTGCCGAGACGAGCGCTTTCATCAAGCCCGGCCGTGCGTCCACCGCTTGCACCCGCAGCACGTCGCTCATCGGGAGCTTCGCCACGCGGGTCGCCACGCCCTGGCGATGTGCGTCGCGCTCGCTCAATCCAACGTGGGCCAGTGGCGGATCCGTGAACACGCAGTACGGGATCAGCCGGTCGCGCGTGCTGCGGTTGCCGCCGGCAAGATTGTCTTTGATGATCCGGAAGTCGTCGACCGAGGCGTGCGTGAAGTGTGGGGTCCCGGCGCATTCGCCGATAGCCCAGACGTCCGGCGCGGTCGTCTCGAGCCGGTCGTTGACACGCACGTAGCCCCGAGCGCCGAGCTCGATGCCGGCCTGCTCGAGGCCCACCCCGGCCGTGTTGGGTGTGCGCCCTACGGCGACGAGGATGTCGCTGCCTTCGATCCGTTGCTCGCCGTCTGCCGTCCGCACCAGCACCGTGACGTCCTTTCCCGACCGACCGTGCACACGGAGCGTCTGGGCCCCGACGAGACATTCGATGCCTTCGGCGCTCAGGATCCGCTGCACTTCACTGGAGATGTCGGGATCTTCCTGGCTGAGAAGCTGCGGGTCATGCTGGATGATCGTCACGCGACTGCCGAAGCGACGGTACGCCTGGCTGAATTCGACACCGACATAGCCTCCGCCCAGCACGACCAGGTGTGGCGGCACGTGGTCGAATTCCAGCGCTTCGATGCTGGTCAGCGGGCCGGACGCCTCCAGGCCGGGAACGCCGGGAATCGTCCCGTGGGTGCCGACGTTGACGAAGACCTTGTCTGCGTGGAGGACACGCGCCCCCCCGTCGTTCAGACGCACCTCCAGTGTTTTCGGAGCGACGAAACGGCCGGTCCCCATGATCAGCTCGGTGCCGCTGTCCTTGTAGGCGCGCAGGTGCGCGTCGACCTGCCTGTCGACCATGTCGCGCTTGCGCTGGCGAACCTTCATCATGTCGACCGCGACGCGATCGGTCATCGTCCCGAACTCCGCGCCGTGGCGCGCGACGTACGCGACGTTCGCGCTCCATATCTCGTTCTTGCTCGGCATGCAGTTGATGTTCGGGCACGAGCCGCCGATCCATCGGCGCTCCACGACCGCCGTGCGTCGGCCGGATCGTGCCAGATCCCAGGCGAGCAGCTTCCCGCCCTGTCCACTGCCGAGCACGAGCGCGTCGAACCGTTCCGGTGCAGCCATACAGTCCCTCCAGGCAGAAGGTCTTCGGACGTCAGCCTTCTGATGAACGTGTCTGCACTCCGGTTTCGGAGGTCCCTTCGATTTGCATGAACGTCGAGAGCCGTTTGCGAAGCAGGAGACGCGCACGGTGGGCGCGGGTCTTCGCCGTCCCAACTGTGATCCCTAGGGCGTCGGCGACCTCGGCCATCGATAATCCTTCGACATCGCGCAGGACGATCGCGGCCCGATAGTGAGGCGGAAGCTCCGAGACCGCCGAGCTGAGCACGCCCCGAAGCTCCGTTCGCATCGCCGGGTCGTCGAGCTTCGTCGACCAGTCGGTGATCCGATCCGCATGGTGGCCATCCTCGTGGAACTGGGGAAGGACTTCGTCAAGCGTGATCTCGTTGCGTCGGTGTGCGCCGCTTCGGCGGTTCTGGTAAGCGGCGTTTGCGGTGATGCGGTAGATCCACGATCGCAGTGACGACTCACGCCGGAACGTGTCGATCTTCCTCACCACGTTCCAGAACGCGTCCTGCACGACCTCCTCGGCGTCTTGTCGGTTGCCCGTGATCGCGATCGCGAGGCGATACGCGCGGTCGCCGAATGTGGCGACGAGACACTCGGCGGCGGTCGCATCGCGCCGGCGCAACGCTTCGACGAGCCGCCAGTCGCAGTCACCTTTCTGCTGAATGCCATCCGGATGAATCACGACGTCGAGCGGGGCGCGCGGTGCGCGGCCAGCGTTCCTTGATACCCTGAGCTGCTTGACGT
>QHSQ01000584.1 GCA_003221615.1 Candidatus Rokuibacteriota bacterium
CCGCGCCGGTCGCATCGGCAAGAAGCTCTACGCCACCGCGTCCTCGCCGCTCGAGGGCGTTCCCGATTGGACGAGCTGAAGCTCTGTCTCGTCACTGACCGCACGCAGACGCGCGGCCGCGATCTCACCGCGGTCGTGGGCGAGTGCCTGGCGGCGGGCCTGCCCGCCGTGCAGGTCCGCGAGAAGGACCTCGGCGCCGCCGACCTCGCGTTCGTGTGCCGCCGCCTGCGCACGATCACGCTCGACCGGCGAGCACTGCTGATCGTCAACGACCGCGTGGACGTGGCGCTCGCGGTCGGCGCCGATGCCGTCCAGCGCACCTCCACCTCGCTTCCGATCCAGGACATCCGGGCGATCGCCGACAAGCGGCTCCGGATCGGCGTCTCCGCCCACTCGCTCGAGGAGGCGGTCGAGGCCGAGCTGAAGGGCGCGGACTGGGTGGTATTCGGCCCGGTCTACGACACGCCATCCAAGCGCCCGTATGGGTCCCCACAGGGTCTCGAACGGCTGACGCGAGTGGCAGCGACGGTGCATCTTCCCGTGATCGCGATCGGCGGCATCACGCCCGACCGGGTGCGCGAGGTCTTGACCGCGGGCGCGCGCGGCGTGGCCGTGATCTCGGCGATCATCGCGGCGGAATCTCCGGGCGACGCGACTCGCCGCTTCCTCGAGGCACTGGACCGCGGGGCGTGAAGGTCCTGGTCGTCGGCGGCGGGATCATCGGGTGCGCCGCCGCCCTCGAGCTCGCCGGGGCCGGGTGCCGCGTCACGCTATTCGAGCGGGCGTCGCCCGGCGCGGAGGCCTCGAGCGCCGCGGCCGGCCTGCTTGCGCCCATCGACGAGTCGACCGAAACGAGCTTCGCGCGCCTCGCCCTCGCGAGCTGGCGCCTCTACCCCGATGTCGTCCGCGACCTCCAGGAGCGCACCGGGATCGACGTCGAGTACGTCACGCGCGGGACCATCTATCCGGCGTCGGCGGCCCAGAAGCGGCGTGACGTCGCGGCGTGGGCGGATCTCGAGGAATTCGGCGTCGAGCTTCTGGAAGGCGACGACGTCCACCGGCTCGAGCCGGCCCTCGCTCCGAACATCCGCCACGCGATCTTCGTCAAGGGCGACCACTGGCTGAACAATCAGCGCCTGGTTCTCGCGTACGCGCAGGCCGCTGCCGCCGCAGGCGTCGAGCTCAAGACGGGCTGCAACGTCTCTCGCCTCGTGGTCGAGGCCGGCAAGGTCCGAGGCCTCGTCACCGAGGGCGAGCGAGTCGAGGGTGACGCCATCCTCCTGGCCGCGGGCGCCTGGAGCGGCGAGCTGATGGCCGCGCTCGGCGCGTCGCTTCGTATCGAGCCGCGCCGAGGTCAGATGATCGCCCTCGCGCACGTGCCGCCGGTGGTCACGTACTGCGTTCACCCTGCCGATCGCCCGGACATGGTGCGGCTTCCGGCCATGGGCGCCGGACAGCCTGCCGGTTCTCGGCCCATGGCCGGGCATCGAGGGGCTGTTCGTCGCCACCGGGCACTTTCGCAACGGCATCCTCCTGGCGCCCATCACGGCGCGGCTCATGACCGAGTGGATCACCGGCAAAGAGCCGAGCCTCGCGATGAAGGATTTCCTGCCCGACCGCTTCGCCCGACGCCCCGCCCAGTAGGGCAGGGCGAATCGACGTCTCCCGAGCCCATTCAAAGCTTTTTGGCGCCAGGCGCCGACATGGCTAACATAGCCATGTGAAGCAGGCCAAGATAGCCAACTTGAAGGACAATCTCTCGCGTTACCTGGAGCACGTCCGCCGGGGTGGCTCGGTGCTCGTGCTCGATCGGGACCGGCCGGTCGCCAGGCTCGTCCCCCTGCCGCACGATGGGGCGCACGGAGCGTCCGAACGGCTCGCACGACTCGAACGCCAGGGGCTCGTCCGTCGCGGCACCGGCAGATCGTCCGCGACGGCGGCCAGCAAGCCCGTTCGGCTTCCGGGCGGCGTGCTGCGCGGTCTCCTGGAAGAGCGAGAGCGCGGCTGGTGAGGTTCTGGGACACGTCCGCGCTCGTGCCGCTGTTCATCGCCGAGCGCGAGTCGGGCGCTGCCGTGAAACGGCTCCGGGAGGATCCCGAGGTCGTGGTGTGGACACTGGCCCGCCTGGAGCTGCTCGCCGCGCTCGCGCGCCGCGGTCGCGACGAGCCCACCGCCGCCCGCCAGCTGGCCCTCGTACGGCGCCACTTCCTCGAAGCCTGGGAGCGCTGGTCCGAGGTGACCGCGGCCGACATCGTCCGCCGCCACGCCGAGCGCATCGTCGGCACTCACTCCCTTCGCTCCTCGGACGCCCTGCACATCGGCGCCGCCCTCGTAGCCGCCGAGCACGAGCCCGCCACCCTGGAATTCGTCACCTTCGACCGCCGCCAAGCCGCCGCCGCCGAACGCGAAGGCTTCCACGTCCTAGGCCCCCCCTAAGCCAACCCGACCGCGGAGGAGCCAACCCGACTGCGGAGGCCCGCTGCCGACGAGCCAGACAAATCGCCGAGGCCGCTCGAGTGAACCGGCGAGGCCGCGGTGAGGGGTACGGGTGCGGTGGGGGTCGAAAGGACCCGTTCCCTCCAAGCGGCGACGGGCACCTCGCGTCCAGATGGAGCCCAGCCGCAGGGGGGCAGCGAACGCGTGCCGCGTGGTCCGTCGACCCCCGCCGCACCCGTACCCCTCGCCGCGGTGTCGCCTCGAGCGATTCGATAGCCGTAGGTGACGGGGAGCTAGCTCGATCGGCTGGAGCGTCGAATATCGAGCATGGGCGCGAGCAATCC
>QHSQ01000585.1 GCA_003221615.1 Candidatus Rokuibacteriota bacterium
CCTTCTTCGCCGCCACCTGTGTAGTACGCCACGGTGATGTCCGGTCGATTGAGATCGTCGACGCTTTTCGCCTGCGTGAATTTCGGATTCGATGCCAGACCGAACATGCACACGCTCGTGCTCGAATAGATGATGAAGTCGACCACCTTCAATCGCTCTCGCGTCTCGGCCAGCGGCGTCACCGAGATGTCGACCTGATTCGAAGCGAGCACGGGCACCTTCGTCTCGTGGCTGACCGGAACCGGCTCCAGCCTGACGTTGAGCCGCTTGGCGTACTCCTGCGCAAGCAGCCATGCCGGACCGCTCCATGCCTCGCCCGATCCGCTGGTGTTCTCGACGAGCCACGGCGCGTTGGCGAGCACGCCGACCCGCAGGACGCCAGCCTTCTTGATCGCGTCGATGCGCGGGCTCGCGCCGGGCGGCGGTACCGCGGGTGTCTGCGCCAGCGCTGCGCCCGCGATGAATGCGCCGGCGAGCGCGGCGGTTAACCGTTTCGTCGTCTTGGTCATGGCCATGCTGTCCTCCATGTTTGCCGCGCCGCTGGGCACAGCTGGGTTAATTGAATGAACGCGTCGCGGTGCTCTATCCCGACGGTCAATCTTCGTCGGAGAAGTATTCGTGGTTGGCTGCAGCAATCTTCTGCACCGCGTCGAACACACTGCGCAGATGCGTCTGCATTGCCTCCACCGCGCCGGCTTCGTCGTTAGCCAGAACGCGGCGTACGATTCCTTCGTGTTCCTTGAATACCTTGCGCAGCCAGTGCGGGTCCTCGAGCGATAGGTGGCGGACTCGGTCGAGCTGCGATTTAGCGTCGGACAGTACTCGCCATAAACGTTGCCGCTGACCCATTCCAAGCAAATACTGGTGCATTTCCTCGTCCAGAGGGAAGAACCCCTTCCCATCCTGGGCGCGAACGCAATCGCGTTGTCGTTCGATCATCCGCTGCAGCTCGAGCCGATGGCTCGCGGTCGCTCGCCTGGCCGCTTCTGCGATGGTTCGACACTCAATCGACTCGCGCAGAAATTGGCTGTCGCCCACCGCGGCGAGGCTGATGGAGGAGACCCGCGTGCCGACCTGTGGAAACACACGTACCAGACCCTCGTCGGCGAGCCGGATGAACGCCTGGCGGACAGGCGTGCGACTGACGTTCAGTTGCTCGGCCACCGCGTTTTCGGACAATGCGTGGCCCGGACGCAATTCGCCGCTGACGATCTGGCCATGCAGATAGCGGTATACCTGCGGCGCAGCCATCCGCCTGCGGTCGATGCGGGCGACGTGGTTCATCGCGAGAGATCGGGCTGTATACTAGTATGCTAGTATGCGTCGCTGTCAAGCCCACGGCGCTCTGGGCGGGCGGCGTCACCCCGCTTTCGAACACCTGAAGGCTGCACGCCGACGTCGTCGACCGCCAGGTGGGGACCCCGGCGGGAACTTGGCGAGATGCCGCCGGGCGCAGTCGATCGTTCTGGGAACAGAGCGCGCAGCAGTTAGGACGCCTTCTGGCGCCCTTCGCGGAGCAATTCGTCGAGGAGCTAGTCGCCCCGCGTTCTAGGGTATTGGAGCGGGCGACCGGTATAGAAATGCTGTGCCGCGGCGCCGGGCACCTAAGCCAAAGCCCAGTAGGCCGACAGGAATGTCAGCGCCGCATCGCGTGCCCGATGCTCGATCTCGGCGCTTCGCGGCGGCGGCGCGACGCCGAGAAGCAGGCCGAGCCGCAGATCCCCCCACAGCAATCCGAAGAAGTGTTCGGCCATCAACTCGGGGCTCGACCGCGATAGACATGCCGTGCCGCGGCGCCGGGCACCTACGCCAACGCCCAGTAGGCCGACAGGAATGTCAGCACCTCGTCGCGTGCCCGATGCTCGATCTCGGCGTTTCGCGGCGGTGGCGCAACGCCGAGAAGCAGGCCGAGCCGCAGATCCCCCCACAGCAATCCGAAGAAGTGTTCGGCCATCAACTCGGGGCTGCCCTCCCGAAGGAGGCCCGCCTGCTGGGCGCGCGAAAGCGCCGCCGCCAGCACCGCCCGGTTGCCCGCGCGACCGATCGAATCCAACGCCGCGGCGATCTCCGGCGTGCGCTCCGCCTCGGCAACGGCAACGCGGAACAGCGTGGTGACGGCGGAATCGGAGACGACGCGCAGCACCCTCGCGCCGAAGGCGGACAAGAGCTGCGCCAGACCGTCGCGGTCGCGGACCGCCGGCAGCTCCAGGGGTCTCTGCATCTGGCGCACGCGCTCGGCGATGCACGATGCGATGATCGCCTGCTTGTCGTCGAACAGCGCGTAGAGCTCCCGCTTCGAGACCTTGGCCCGGGTCGCGATCTCGAGCGTGGTCGCTTGCGCGTACCCGCGCTCCTTCACGATCCCGAACGCCGCCTCCTGGATCCGCTTGCGACGGTCGTCCCCCGTTTCGCTCCGCTTGTCGCGTTCTGCCCGCTTCGCCATCGACCCCCTTGACACTTGGTACCACATGGTACCAT
>QHSQ01000063.1 GCA_003221615.1 Candidatus Rokuibacteriota bacterium
ATCGTCTTGACCATCTCCTCGAGCGCGCGCACGCCCGCCGTGGTGTTGATGAGCGGCTTCATGTTCGCGTCGAAGTAGTTCCCGCCGTAGGAGAAGAACCGCGAGCGCCACCAGTGATACGAGTAGCCGCTGCCGGACGGCTTGTACGAGGCGCCGGCGCCGAAGAGCTTCGCCTGGGTGCCGTCCCAGCCCCAGCCGTGGAAGAACTCGGCGGCGTCGTCCCACTGCTTCCACGTCTTCGGCGGCTGCAGATCGTACTTGTACTTGGCCTTGAACTTCGCCTTGTTCTCCGCGCGCTCGAAGGCGGGTTTATTCCAGTACATGATGTGGATGTCGCCGTCGTACGGCATGCTGACCAGCTTGCCCTGGTAGCGCAGCATCACTTTGGCGAATACCGGGACGATGTCGTCCATCGCGAAGTCGAGCTTCAGCTTCTCGATCCAGGGCTCGAGCGGCTCGAAGTGCCGGCCGTAGTCGGGCATGTTCGAGGGCCCGAACATCACGAGATCCCACGGGCTCCCGCCGCCGTTGAACTCGAGCAGCGTCTTGGCGACGAAGGCATCAGCGGGGATGACCTCGGTCTCGAGCTTGACGCCGAGCTTGTCGTACAGGTCCTGCTCGATCAGCGTGAGCGAGTACTTCACGAACTCCGCGTTCACCACTGCGCGAACCGTCTGTCCTTCGTACGGCCGCGCGGCCGGCGCGCGGTCGGGCCACGTCAGCCAGCCGATCGTGACGAAGCCACCGAGCAGCACGGCGACCGAGGTCGCGGACCAGAACCGTCTCATGGGGATCTCCCTTGTCTTCGTGTCTTCAGCCCTTCGTCCCGCCGAGCGCCAGGCCCTTGACCAGATAGCGCTGGAGCATGAAGGCGACCGCGAACGCGGGCAGGACGCCGAGCACGACCGAGGCCGACGCCTCGCCATAGAACATGTCCGTGCCGCCTGACGTGAACGAGGTCACCAGGACCATCATGGTCTTGGTCTCGATACCGGTGAGCACGATCGCGAACAGAAACTCGTTCCAGGTGGCGATGAACGCGAACAGCGCGACGACGGCCATGCCCGGCGCGATGATCGGCACGACCACCTGAACCAGCGCTCGCAGGCGCGAGCAGCCGTCGATCATCGCCGCTTCCTCGATCTCCACGGGAAAATCGCGGAGAAAGCCCACGAGCAGCCACACCGCGAACGGGATGTAGAGCACGGTGTAGATGACGATCAGCGCCAGGTAGTTGTTGGTGATCCCGAGCAGCTTGTACACGATGTAGATCGGGATGATCAGCGCGATGGCCGGCAGCATTCTCAGGACCAGCAGGAAGATCGACAGGAGCCCGCCGCCGAAGCGCCAGCGGGCGATCGAGTACGCCGTGGGCAAGCTGACCACCAGCGCGGAGATCATGCTGAGCGTCGAGAGCACCAGGCTGTTCATGAAGTACCGCGCCCCGCTCGACCGCGTGAACAGCGCCACGTAATGCTTGAGCGACGGCTCGGCCGGGATCCAGACCGGCGGGAACGCGAAAAAGTCCTCGTTGCCCTTGAGCGACGTGGTCACGATCCAGAAGAAGGGGCCCAGGAAGAACACGAGCGCCGCGAAGAGCCCGAGGTAGGTCATCACGTGGCCGACGCGCTGCCACACGCGGTGGCGCTTGGCCCGCCGGGCACCGACGGCGCTGCGCTCGAGCGCGATCGCCATCAGGCGGCCGCCCGGGTTTCCCGGACCCGCTGGATCCACATGAAGACGAGCGTCAGGAGCAGCACGCCACCGACGATCACGTAGGAGAGCGCCGCGGCGTAGCTCATGCGGAAGTCCTTGAAGCCCATCAGATACGTCGTGAACGCGACCGTCTCGGTGCTCCCACCGGGCCCGCCGTAGGTCAGCACGAAGATCAGCCCGAACAGCTTGGTCAGGTCGATGAGCCGGATCATCACGCCGACCGCCATCGTGAACTTGAGCAGCGGCAAGGTGATCGACCAGAAGCGCTGCCAAGGGCCAGCGCCGTCGGCCCTGGCCGCCTCGTAGAGCTCGGTCGGGATCGACTGCAGCCCGGCCAGCAGGACCAGCATCATGAACGGCGTGTTGTGCCAGACCTCGACCAGCACGACGGCGATGATCGACACCAGGGGCGACGAGAACCAGTCGAAGTAGACGTCGAGGATTCCGAGCTGCCGCCCGAGATTGTTGATGGCCCCGTACTTGACCCCGTACATCATCCGCCACGCCATCGCCGCCATCACCGGCGAGACCATCGACGGGATGACCAGGAGCGCGGTGATGATAGGCCGCCCGCGGAGCACGCGGCTCAGGAGGAGCGCGATCCCGAGCCCCAGCAAGAGCTCGAGGATCAGCGACGGGGCGATGAGCAGCGCGGTGTTCCAGACCGAGCCCATGAAGCGCTCGTCTCTGAAGAGCGCCTCCGCGTAGTTCTTCGCGCCGACGAATTCGTACTCGGGGCCGACCGAGAGGTCGAAGTTCTGGAACGACAGGTAGAACGAGTAGGCGAGCGGGAAAACGATGACAAACGCGATCAGGGCCATCGACGGCGAGGCGAAGGCCAGGGGTTCCCACTGTTTGCGCTTGAGACCCAGCGCCGGGATGCGCATGGTGCCGGAAGCAGACCACGCCGCTGCCGGGCCTGTCAAGGCGCGACCAACCGCGGTAGGATCGCTCGCCTGAGGAGGGCCGCCCATGCCGCGTCGTACCGCCATCCACGCCGGTCACGTGATCGCCTTCGACGGCCGCGGACACCGCCTGCTGCGGGACGGCATCGTCATCGTCGACGGCGACCGTATCGTCTCGGTCGGCCCGCGAAGTGCCGCGCCCGTCGGGGCCGACCTCGAGACCATCGACGCCCGCGACTCGATCCTGACGCCCGGGCTCATCTCGACGCACGCCCACATCGGCGGCTCGCCGCTCGACCGCTCGTTCCTCGAGGACCGCGGCAACCCGCAATTCTTCTACTCCGGCCTCTTCGAGCTCTTGCCGGTCCGCGGCGCGGCGCAGGACGAGGAAGCCACGCGGGCGTGCGTCGACTTCTCGATGGCCGAGCTGCTTCGCGGCGGCGTGACGACGGTGATGGAGATCGGCGGCGCCAGCGAGTACGTCGTCGCACGCGCCGCGGACTTCGGCCTGCGCGTGTACGTGGGCCTCGCCTTCCGCTCCGGCCGCTGGCTCACGCGCGACGGCCGGAGGGTCGAGTGGGAGTGGGACGAGGAGCAAGGCCGCCAGGGCCTCGCCCGGGCGATCGAGCTCCACAAGCGGCACGACGGCGCCCACGGTGACCTCGTCCGCTGCTTTTTCTCGCCGGCTCAGGTCGACACGTGCACGCCCGACCTGCTGCAGGCGTCCAAGCGCGCCGCCGACGAGCGCCAGCGGCCCTGGCAGCTTCACACCTCGCAGTCCGTCGTCGAGTTCAACGAGATGCTGGGCCGCCACGGCAAGACGCCGGTCGCGTGGTTGCGCGATCTCGGCGTGCTCGGCCCCAGCGCGATCCTCGGCCACGCCATCGTCATCGGAGGCTCGTCCTGGACCAACTACCCGGCCGGCGACGTCGCGGTCATGGCCGACGCGGGGTGCTCCGTCGCTCATGCGGTCTGGGTCTTCGCGCGACGTGGCGTCGTGATGGAGTCCTTCGCCGGCTACCGGCGTGCCGGCGTGAACATGTCGCTCGGCACCGATACGAATCCGCAGAGCGTGATCGAGGCGATGCGCTGGGCGGCGGTCGTGTCGAAGATCGTCGAGCGCAACACCGAGGCGACGACCGCCGCCCACGTCTTCGACGCCGCGACCCTCGGCGGCGCCAGGGCGCTCGGGCGCGACGACCTCGGCCGCATCGCGCCCGGCGCCAAGGCCGATCTCGTTCTATGGAAGGGCGCCTCCTGGGGCATGACGCCGCTGCGCGATCCGGTGAAGAACATCGTGTACAACGCGACCGCCGAGGACGTCGATCGCGTGTGGGTCAACGGCCGCCTCGTGGTCGACGGCGGGCGAGTGCGGGCGGCCGACGAGCGCGCCATCTTCGCGGCGCTCCAGGCCGGGGGTGAGCGCATGTGGCCGCGGATGGGCCCGTTCGACTGGGCGGGTCGGGATGCGGACGCACTCTCCCCCCAAACGTATCCATCCTGGTAGCAGGTCGCGGAGAAGGGCCCATCCGCTTCGTTGGCGACCTCGGCCCTCCCTGCGGCGTATGCGGCATACGCCTCAGTCGGGCCTCGGCCGCCGCCTCGCGGCTGGACCCTTCTCCGCGACCTGTTCAACCCCAGCGGAGCCGCTGTTACTTGGCCACGAGCTTCAGGTCCTCGTAGGGGCTCGAGTAGGCGTGGCTCGTGATCAAGGTCAGGCCTGATTCGGCCACGCGGGGGCCGTGGCCGTTGATGAACGCGAGCTCCCAGATCGGCGCGATCATCGATTTCTCGTGGATGAGCTGCTGGATCCTGTGGAGGACGACCTCACGTTTCTTGGGATCCATCTCGCTCGCCTGCTCGGCGATGAGCCCCTCGATGTCGGGATACGTCCCGTAGGTGAACGTGCCTCCGGCCGCCACGAAGGCGTCGAGCCGGGTGGCGGCGTTGCCGAACGCGCCGCTCGCGGTCTGGATGATGTTCTTCAGCTTCTTCTGACTGTTCTGCTGAATGAACGCGGCGCGCTCGAGCGGACGCAGCTGCGTCCGGATACCGACCGTCTGCAGGTAGTTGACGACGCCCTCGCCCAGGTTCGCGTAGGACGCGTCGCAGAAATACTCGCCCGCGTCGAAGCCGTTGGGATATCCAGCCTCGGTCAGGAGCTGGCGAGCCTTCTTGGGATCGTAGGCCGGAGTCGGCGCCGCCCAGTAGAACTCGAACGTGTGCGGGATCATGCTGCCGGTGATCCGTGAGAAGCCGAGGGTCTCGGCCCGGTTGATCGCCGGTCGGTCGATCGCGTAGCTCGCGGCGAGCCGCACACGCTTGTCGGCCCAGGGTGACTTCGAGTCCGTCCACTGCTCGGGAAAGACGAGCCAGAAGGTGCCGGGCGGATAGTTCGGCTTCAAGGTGAGCCCCGGCGTGCGTTTGAGCTCCTCGGCGAGCGCGCCGCGGATCGAGTACGCGATGTCGGCCTCGCCGCGCTTGAGCATGGCCAGGCGCGTCGACTCGTCGGGGATCGACTTGAACACGAGCCGCTTCACGCTCGGCGTCTTTCGCCAGTATTGCTCGTTGGCCTCGAGCACGAGCTCGATCCCGGGCGTGAACGACACGAACTTGTACGGCCCCGCGCCGACGGGCGCACGCTTGAAGCCGTCGTCGCCGACCTTCTCGACGTACTTCTTGGGAACGATCCAGCCCGCGCCGGTGGCCATCGTGCCGTAGAAGGTCATGAAGTCGGGCCACGGATGCTTGAAGCGGAATCGGACGCGATACGGATCGATCACGTCGATTGCGGCCATCCGCGCTTTGTACGGCCCCGAGGCCGCGCCTCGATAGCGCTCCATGGAGAACTTCACGTCCTCGGCGGTCACCGGATCGCCGTTGTGGAATTTCACGCCTCGCCGCAGCACGAACTCGTAGCTGAGGCCGTCCGGCGACATCGTCCACGACTCGGCCAGGCTCGGAGCCATCGGATTGCCCGGCATCGGCTTCACCAGCGCGTCGTGGAGCGCGTAGAGCAGCATGAACGGCGTGATGATGCCGGTCGTCTCGGCGGGGTCGAACCAGCCGGGCGCGAGCGATATGTGCACCGCCCACGTGAGCTGCCCCGCCGGCGCCTCCGAGCGCGCCTTCGTGGGAAGGGCGAGCCCCAGGAGCAGCAGCACGGCCAGGATGAGCGCGGAGAGAGAAAGCGGTCGGAGCGGCACCCGTTCGGTCATGAGGAATCCTCCTCTGCATTCGCGAAACGTTTGGGAGCGAAGCCGAGGACCGACGAACGGAACCCGAAG
>QHSQ01000172.1 GCA_003221615.1 Candidatus Rokuibacteriota bacterium
AGACGATGAAGGACGCGAAGTTCCCCTTCTCGCCGAGGTTCTTCCAGTACTCCGGGCGCGACGGCGCGTCGTAGGAGATGAGCGTCGGCACTGAGGGAGTCAACCCCACGTCCCAGGCCTGCTTGGCGATCAGGTACATCGGCGTGCCGATTCCGCCGTTGAACAGCACGTCCGGCTTCCAGTTCTTGATCTCCAGGAGCTGCGGCGTGAGGTCGACGACCGCGCGATCGAAGATGATCGTCTTGAGCTCGGCGCCCGGGTACAACGACGCGAATGCCTTCTTGGTCTCGTCGACCAGGCCCACGCCGTAGTCGGTGTTCTCCGTGATGAGTGCGGCCCGCTTGAAACCGCGCTCCTTGGCCCAGCGCGTCCACATCTGGCAGCGATCGGGGTCGATCACGTGTGTGCGGAACGTGAAATTCAGGTGCTTCTCCGTGATCTGGCGCGCCGAGGCCTGGGTGGAGAACACCGGGACTTTGAACTGCTCGGCGAGGGCCTGGACCGCCGTCATCACCGAGCTGTGGAACTGACCGACGACCGCGACGGCCTGATCCTGAGTCGCGAGCTTGCGAAAGCCGGCCGCGCCTTTTTCCGGCGTGCCGGAGTCGTCCTCGATGACCAGCTCGATCTTCCGCCCGCCGAGGACGCCCCCCCGCGCGTTCACGTCCTCGGCGCCCATCTTGGCGCCGCGGACGATGAACTGTCCGGCGGAAGCGTCTCCGGGCGGCGAGAGGGGCGTGAGGACGCCGATCTTCACGGGCTTCTGGGCGAGGGCGGGCGTCGTGAGCCCGCTCATCAGGAGCGCTGCCAGCAAGGCAACCCGAACTCGTTCAATCATCGTGATCCTCCACCGAGGGGCTGGGTGCGGCGCCGAGCGGCCACATGCTATGCGGGTGGACGTGCAGCGTCAATACGCTCGCTGTTTGACGACGCCACGTCATTTCCCGCTTGACAGCGTTCTGCGTGTGCAGCGGTTGTTCGTCGTCACCGCCTCGAGGAAGACGGCCTCGCGCCACGCACGAGCCAATGGCGTCCACTTTATGAACGTGCCCTCGAAAAATGCGGTTCGACGCTCGATCGCCCTTGGTCGCGCCTCCCAGGTGGTCGCGAAACCGGGGTGTAGAGTCGGCCCAACAGAAGGAGGACGCGCCATGGACATCTTCACAACAGACGCTCGCACGGCGGATCTCAATCAGCTCGGTGACGAGATCGCCGAGCTATCCGCGCACCTCGAAGCCGCGATCGCGCGTCTGCTCGACCTCATCCGTGAGTTCGACGCTCGCGAAGGCTGGGGTAACGGCTTTCGGTCGTGCGCCGCCTGGCTGTCCTGGCGCGTAGGGTACGCGCCGGGCGCGGCTCGGGAGCATGTCCGGGTCGCTCGTGCGCTCGGCACGCTGCCGTTGCTGTCGCAAGCGCTCGCCCGCGGCGAGCTGTCCTATGCCAAGGTCCGTGAGCTGACCCGTGTGGCAACGCCCGAGACCGAAGAGAGACTGCTGGCGGTGGGCCGCACCGGCACCGCCGAACACGTCGAGCGGATCGTGCGTGGCTGGCGCCGGATGGACCGCAAGGCCGAGGCTCAGGAGGCCGCTCGTCACCATACCGCTCGGGCACTGCACGTGTACCAAGACGAAGACGGTACGGTAAGGATCCGGGGGCGACTGGCCCCGGAGGTGGGTGCCCTGCTCGTGAAGGCGCTGGAGGCGGCTCGGGAGAGCCTATACCAGCGGCGGCGTGAGGAGGCGCCCAACGCCGACCCGCCGACGATGGAGCAGCAGCAGGCCGACGCACTGGCGTTGCTCGCCGAGACCGCGCTCCACCAGGGCATCGATCCCGGTGTCCCGGGAGAGCGCTACCAGGTCGTTGTGCACGTTGACGCCGCCGTCCTTGTCGACGCCGATCAGACCGGGCAGTCGGTGCTCGAGGACGGCATGCGCGTTCCGGCCGGAACGTCGCAGCGTCTGGCCTGCGACGCGACCAGGGTCGTCATGCGCCACGACGCCGAGGGGCGTGTAACCGACGTCGGCGCCCGGACACGCACGATTCCGCCGGCGATACGAAGGGCGCTCCAGTATCGTGACCATGGCTGTCGCTTCCCGGGCTGCAGCGTGCGCTTCGGCCAGGGCCATCACATCCGCCACTGGGCCCACGGCGGCCCGACAACGCTCTCGAACCTCACCATGCTCTGTCGTCGGCACCATCGCGCGGTCCACGAGGAAGGCTACCAGGTAGAACGCCAGCCGGACGGCGAGCTTCAGTTCAGGCGACCCAATGGCTGGGTCATCCCGGAGGTCCCGCGGTCTCCCGATCTGCCGGCGGATCCCTTAGCCGCCATCCGCGCGTGGAACGAGGAGAATGGACTCGCCCTGAACGCGCGAACGACGATGCCGAGTTGGCTGGGCGAACGCCTCGACGTGGGCTACGCGATCGACGTGCTGCATCCTATGGCGAGGCAGCGCTAATGGCGCTGGCATCGATTCGGGAGAGGAGGTTCTTGCATGTACGGGAGCATCGTGTGGGAGCAGACGGAGAACGTCGTCGTCATCACGCTCAATCGGCCGCGAGTGTTGAACGCCCTCAACCGCGCGCTCAAGGGTGAGCTGGCCGACGCGATGACCAGGATCAAGAGCGACGAGAGCATCCGCGCCGTCGTCATCACCGGCGCGGGCGAGCAGGCGTTCAGCGCCGGGCAAGACCTGACCGAAGCAAAGGACATGACCGGGCCCGAGGCCGAGGAATGGGTGCGTGAGTTCGAGCTCCTCTACGACCAGGTGCGGATGCTCGACGTGCCGGTGATCGCGGCCGTGAACGGCTGGGCCATGGGCGCGGGCTGCCAGCTGGCGCTCCTGGCCGACATCCGGATCTCGTCCGAGAACGCGCGCTACGGGATGCCCGAGATCCGCGACGGGATTCCGGCCGTCTTCGGTCTCGAGCTCCTCTGGAACACGATCGGCATGAGCCGCGGCCTCTATCTCGTTCTCAGCGGCGACTCGCTCGACGCGCGCCAGGCACGGGAAGCCGGACTGACGATCAAGGTGGTCCCGCAGCGGGATCTCATGACCGAGGCGACCACACTGGCGAGGACCCTGGCCCAGTACGCACCGATCGCGATGAAGCAGAACAAGCAGTACGCGAGGCGTCGGACCGAGTCCGACTTCCGGGCGTGCGCCAGATTCTGCGAGAGCGCACATCACGCGTCCTTCGCGGCGGGGGACGCCAAGCGTGGGATGGAGGCGTTCCTGACGAAGAAGAAGCGCTGACGGGCACCGGCTCAGCGAGCGCGCGACCACTCCTTCAGGAGCGTCTCGTCGATCTCGACGCCGAGCCCCGGGCCGTCGAGTGCCAGGATCACGCCGTCGGCGTACTGCACGGGTCGGCGCACCACGTCGCCCGCGAGCAGCAAGGGGCCGAACAGCTCGCAACCCCACGTGACCGGCGCGGCCGCCAGCGCCACCTGCAGGTACGCCGCGGTGCCGAGCGACGTCTCGATCATGCAGCCGACGTAGCAGCTCATCCCGGCTGCCTCGGCGATACGCGCGATCGCCATCGTGCCGAGGATGCCGGCTGACTTCGTGAGCTTGAGCGCGAGGATGCTCACGCCGCCGCGCCGGGCGATCGCGAGCGCGTCGTGCGTCGAGCAGCAGGACTCGTCGGCCATCACCGGCACGCTCACCGCCCGCGCGATCTCGGCCAGGCCCTCGCCGTCCCAGCGCGCGACCGGCTGCTCGACGAAATCCAGGTGGAAGGGCTCGAGCGCGCGGATGGCCTGGAGCGCCGTCGCGCGATCCCAGCCCTGGTTGGCGTCGACGCGGAGCGAGACGTCGGGCCCCACGGCCTCGCGCAGCCGCCTGACCCGCTCGACGTCGTGGGCGACCGGGTGCGCGGCTGTCTTGATCTTGAAGATGCGGTGGCCTTGCGCCACCTTCTCGCGCGCCTCGGCGACCTCCGCGTCGGGGCTCTCCACCGCGAGCGACCACGAGAGGGGCACGCTTTCGCGCACACGCCCGCCGAGCAGGCGATGCACGGGAACGCCGAGCGCCTTGCCGTTCAGGTCCCAGAGCGCCATCTCGACCGCGGCGCGCGCGAAAGGGTTGCCCTGCACGCGCTTGGCCATCTCGCGGCTCACGGCTTCGATCCGTGTCGCGTCGCGTCCGATGAGCCACGGCGCGATGTAGCGCTCGATCGTCACCGCGACGGATTCTGACGACTCCTCGCTCCACGTCGGGCCGCCCAGGCACGCCGCTTCGCCCCACCCGACGAGGCCGTCGGCGGTCTCGACGCGGACGAAGGCGAAGTTGACCGCCTCGAGCGTGGTGAAGGACATCTTGTGCGGGCGCTTCACGGGAATGTCCGCGAGGATCAGTCGGACGTCCGCGATCTTCATCCGGCTACTCGGCGTCGACCTTCAGCCCGCCTCCCGCGCGCGGGCGGCCGAATCGCCCGGGATCGAAGAGCGAAAGATCCAACGACGGCTTGCCGTCGAGCAGCCATTCCGCGACGTAGCGCCCGGTCGCGGGCGAATGCTGGAAGCCATGGCCGCCGAAGCCGACCGCCTGGAAGAAGCCTTCGACGCCCGGCGCCCACCCGATGATCGCGTGATCGTCGGGCGTGAGCGGCCGGAGCCCGGCCCAGCCGCCGGCGATGCGCGCGTCACCGATGATCGGCACGCGCTGGATCGCCTTCTGCACCGCGTCCTCGACCTTGCCGGGGTCCATCGGCACGTCGAAGTCCTCGCCGATGTCCTCGACGTCGCCCGGGCTCAGGAGAACCTGCTCCAGCTCCTTCCTGAAGTAGAAGCCGCTCGTGACGTCGGTCGTCAGCGGCACCGGCCCCGGAATCGCGGGGAAGGGCTCGGTGAAGAAGATGTGCCGGCGGCGGGGATGCACGGGCAGATCGACTCCCGCGAGCCGCGCCACCCGCGCGGCGGAGGGACCGGCGGCGTTGATCACGAGCGCCGAGGAGATGGCCCCGGTCGTGGTTGTCACACCGCTCACTCGTCTCTGCGCCGTTTCGAGCGACTGGACGCGGACGCCCTCGATGATCTTCACGCCGAGCTCGCGCGCACGCCGGGCGAAGCCGGCGGTGACCTCGGCGGGGCCGGCGAGGCCGTCGCCGGGCCCCCACACCGCCGCGATCAGGTCGTCGACGCGCAGGGCCGGCACCAGCTTCCGCGCGTCGTCCGGCGTGACCAGTCGCACGTCCGCGCCGAGCCTGGTCTGGAGCGCGATACGTGGCTCGAACGCGCGAAGCTGTTGCTCTTCCGAGAGAAGAAACAGGTAGCCGATCTTCTTGTAGCCGGGATCGACGCCGAACTCGTCCTGGAAGCGCTCGAACACGCGGATCGCCTCGAGCGAGAATCGAATCTCGGTCTCGGTCGGGAACTGGACGCGGATGCCGCCCGCGGCCTTGCTGGTGGTGCCCGAGCCGACCGTCTCGCGCTCGATGACGACGACGTCGCGAAGACCGCGCCGAGCCAGGTTGTAGGCGATGCTACAGCCCACCACGCCTCCGCCGATCACCACCGCGCTCGCCGTCTTCGGTTGGTCCATAAGGCGCTGATTGTACCGCGACTCGACGGGGACGGCGGGCGCCGGTCTCAGCGAAGGCGCGCGATCAGCTCGCGGTCAGCCGGCGGGAACTCGAACTCCTTGAGACGTCCCGGCTCTACCCACTCCATCGCCTGCGATTCCTGGGGCTGGATCGTCCCCGACTCGAAGCGGCAACGATAGAAGTGGATCACGACCGTCCGCTCCGGGTACTCCCACCGGACGGTCTCGACCCTCTCGCCGACGGCGAAGGACGCGGATAGCTCCTCGGCGAGCTCGCGCCGGAGCGCCTCCTCGAGCGACTCGCCGGGCTCTCGCTTGCCCCCCGGGAATTCCCACATCCCCGCGAGGTGAGAGCGGCCGTGGCGCCGGGTGATCAGATAGCGGCCCTGGTCGTCCTGGATCAGCGCCGCCACGACCTCGACGAGATCAGGCAACCCGGTAGGTGGCGCAGAAGCGCTTCATGGGGCAGGGGGCGCAGCGGGGCTTGCGCGGCGTGCACCACGTCGCGCCGAAGTCCATGAGCGCCTGATTGAAATCGTATCCGCGGCCGCGCGGGACCAGCGCCGCGGCGAGGTCCCAGAATATCCGCTGCCCGCGAACCCGCGCGAGCCGGCGCGGGCCCAGGAAGACACGGCCGAGGACGCGCCGCACGTTGGTGTCGAGCACGGCGGTGTCCTGTCCATAGGCGAACGACAGGATCGCGCCGGCCGTGTAGCGCCCGATGCCCGGCATCTGCCGCAGTGCCTCCTCGCGATCGGGGAGGCGTCCAGCGTAGCGCGCGACGCTCTCGCAGGCGATCGCGTGGAGGCGGATCGGACGGATGTTGTAGCCGAGCGGGTACCAGAGACGTCGCACGGCGTCGACGGGCGCGGCGGCGAGCTTCTCGATGGTCGGAAAGTGCCGGAGGAACTCGCGGTACTTCGGCACGACGCGGTCGACCTGCGTCTGCTGCAGCATGATCTCGGACACCAGCACGCGGTAGGGGTGCCGAGTGCGACGCCAGGGCAGGTCGCGGCCGTGCTCGGCGTACCACGCGAGCAGGCGTCGCTGGAAGCGGCGAATCGTGGAGAGTGGTGGCGGTTGCACCGCGCGCAGTCTAGCACGCGGTCGTCATGTAGAATGACGCCATGGCTCCGTCCGAAGAGTACGCGGTGGTGCGGCGTCGGGTCGGCTTCCTCGATCGCGGCGACTTCGGCGTCCTCGAGCTCACCGGCCGTGATCGCGCGAGCTTCCTGCATGCCCTCTTGAGCAACGAGGTCAAAGCGCTCGGACCGGGGCAGGGGTGCGCCGCGACGTTGCTCGACATCCACGGCAAGGTGCAGGTCGTCCTCTTCGTCTGGGTCGCCGACGACCGGATCTTCGTCGTCACGCCGCCGGCGATGGCCGCGAAGACCGCCGAGGCGCTCGATCACTACCTCTTCTCGGAGAAAGTGGCGATCGAGGACGTCTCGCGCGAGAAGACGCTCTTCGTCCTGGCGGGCCCGCAGGCTCGCGAGACGAGCGATCGGCTGATGGGCAAGCTCGGCGAGACGCCGGTGCGGCTCGTGAGCGGGGGCGGCGAGACCGGCGAGGCCGAGGTGTGGATCATGTGCGCGCTCACCGATGCGGCGAAGGTGCGCGACGCGCTGGCCGGGGCTGACGTACGGTCGATCGGCCCCGAGGCCTTCGAGTCGCTGAGGATCGAGGCGGGCACGCCGCTCTTCGGTCACGACGTCGACGAATCCGTGCTGCTGTCGGAGATTCCGTTCGACAATCTGCTCTCCCACACGAAGGGCTGCTACCCCGGCCAGGAGGTCGTGGTGCGGATTCGCGACCGCGGGCACGTGAATCGGATGCTTCGCGGCCTGGTGCTCGACGGCGACCAGGTGCCGCCGCAGGGCGCCGAGGTCGTGCTCGATGACACGACGATCGGCAAAGTCACGAGCGCGGTCCGATCGTTCGGTCTCGCGCGCCCGATCGCGCTCGCCTTCGTGCGTCGCCAGCATGCCGAGCCCGGCACCCGGGTCGCGGTTCGCTTCGGCGGAACCACGGTGGCGGCGACGGTCAGCGCGCTGCCGTTCGCGCGCTGAGAGGCGAGCGCGTGGCGGAAAATCGGCTCGCGCGCGAGACCAGCCCCTACCTGCTCCAGCACGCCCACAATCCGGTCGACTGGTATCCATGGGGCGACGAGGCCTTCGCCAGGGCCCGCGCCGAGGACAAGCCGCTGCTCCTCTCGGTCGGCTATTCCGCGTGCCACTGGTGCCACGTGATGGAGCACGAGTCGTTCGAGAACGCCGAGATCGCGGGCGTGATGAACCGCCACTTCGTGAACGTGAAGGTCGACCGCGAGGAGCGCCCGGACGTCGACCAGATCTACATGCAGGCCGTCCAGTCCCTGACCGGCCACGGCGGCTGGCCGATGACCGTCTTCCTGACGCCCGACGGCGCGCCGTTCTACGGCGGCACCTATTTCCCGCCGGTGGATCGCCACGGCCTGCCCGGGTTCCCGCGCCTCCTCGCTGCGATCGCGGACGCGTGGGCGACGCGTCGCGGCGAGGTCGTCGAGTCGTCGCGCAAGATCAGCGAGGCGCTCGGCCAGTCCGAGCGCCTGCGCGCCGCGACCGAGCTCCTGACCCCGGCGATCCTCGGCGAGGCATTCCAGTTCATCTCGGCGCAGTTCGACGACGCCGACGGAGGCCTGGGCGGGGCGCCGAAGTTCCCTCAGCCGATGATCTGGGAGTTCGTCCTGCGCTACTGGAAGCGCACGCAGAACGCGCGGGCTCGCCAGATGACGCACACGACCCTGGCGATGATGGCGCGCGGCGGGATGTACGACCAGGTCGGCGGCGGCTTCCACCGCTACTCGGTGGACGCGCACTGGCTGGTCCCGCACTTCGAGAAGATGCTCTACGACAACGGCCAGCTCGCCTCGCTCTACCTGCACGGCTGGCTCGCCTTCGGCGACCCGGAGTGCCGGCGAGTCTGCGAGGAAACGCTCGACTACATCCTGCGCGAGATGACCGACCCGGCCGGCGGCTTCTATTCCTCGCAGGACGCCGACTCCGAGGGTCACGAAGGTAAGTTCTTCGTGTGGACGCCGGACGAGCTGCGCGAGGTGCTGGGCGACGCCGACGCCGAGCTCGCCGGCCACTACTGGGGGGTGGATCGCGGTCCGAACTTCGAGGGCCAGAGCATCCTCTACGTGGCCGGCGAGCCGGGCGCCGAGCGCATCGCCGCGATCAAGACGAAGCTCTACGCGGCGCGCGAGCGCCGGATCCATCCGGGCCGGGACGACAAGGTCCTCGCGTCGTGGAACGGCCTGGCTTGTCGCGCGTTCGCCGAGGCGGGCCGCGCGCTCGGCCGCCCGGACTACATCGCCGCGGCCGTCAAGAACGCCGAGTTCGTCCTGAAGGCGATGCGAGCCGATGGCCGGCTGCTCAGGACGTGGAAGAGCGGTCGCGCCAAGCTGAAGGGCTACCTGGAAGACTACGCGATGGTCGCGGTGGCGCTGCTCGACGTCTACGAGGCCACGTTCGAGCGGCGCTGGCTCGACGAAGCGCGCACCCTCTCGGACGAGATGATCAGGCTCTTCTGGGACGAGCAGCTGGACGGCTTCTACGACACCGGGAGCGACGGCGAGCAGCTCATCGTGCGGCCGCGCAATCTCTTCGACAATGCCGTGCCGTGCGGGACGTCGGTCGCCGTCGAGACGCTTCTCCGGCTGGCGGTGCTGACGGGCGACGCGCGCTACGAGGCGACGGCGCTGAAGGCGCTCCGGCCGATGGCAGACCTGATGGCCCGGCACGCGAGCGGCTTCGGCCGTTTCCTCTGCGCGCTCGATTTCAACCTCGGACCCGTGGTCGAGGTCGCGCTGGTCGCGCCCACCGCGGGCGACGGGCTCGGTGCCCTCGTCACCGAGGTCTTCGGCCGATACCTTCCCAACCGCGTCGTGACCGGCCTGATCAGCGGGGACAAAGCCGGGGCTGCCGGCATCCCGCTGCTCGAGGGCAGGGAAGCGGTTGGCGGCAAGGCGACGGCCTACGTCTGCCGGAACTACGCCTGCGAGCTGCCCGTCACCGATCGCGCGGCGCTGGCGCGTCAGCTCGAGGAGGCCCGAGATGCGTAGAGTCGTCCTGATGCTCTCGGCTCTCGTGCTCCTGTCCGCGATACCGGCCGCGGGCCAGCTCGATCAGATCCTCAAGGAGATGGACACCTACGCGCGCTCCGGCGCTGGACCCTCGGGCGAGGTGAAGATCGGCGCCGCGCTCAAGCAGGCGCTGCAGGTCGGCACCGAGAACGCCGTGAAGCTCACGGGGCAGACCGACGGCTACTTCGGGAACAAGGCGATCAAGATCCTGATGCCCGAGCGACTGCGCACGGTCGAGAAAGGTCTGCGCACGGCGGGCTACGGTCCCGAGGTCGACAAGCTCGTGCTCAGCATGAATCGCGCGGCCGAGCGCGCGGCCCCGGAGGCGAAGAAGATCTTCTGGGACGCGATCGGGAAGATGACGATCGACGACGCCCAGCGAATTCTGAACGGCACCCCGACCGCCGCGACCGATTACTTCAAGGACAAGACCTCGGCGTCGCTCACGTTGGCGTTCAGGCCGATCGTCGATCGCGCGATGGACGAGGTCGGGACGGTCAAGCAGTACAACGAGCTGCTCGGCCAGGCGAAGGCCATCCCCTTCTTGAACACCGAGAACTACGACCTCGATCGCTACGTGGTCGGCAAGGCCCTCGACGGCCTCTTCCGCGTCGTCGGCGACGAGGAGCGCAAGATCAGGTCCGACCCGGGCGCGCGCGTGACGTCTCTCATGAAGGAAGTCTTCGCGAAGTAAGCTTATGACGAGCGACCCCCGTTCGTTTCGACAGCCTCCCGGGGAGTGCTACGCCGGAGCGCCAGGCCGGCCAGGAAGATCAACGCCGCCGGCAGCCAGACCCAACCGAGCTCGCTCCACATCACGATCAGACCGCGCCGACCGACGAACCCGTAGACCGAGATCGGCGAGACCACGATCGGGCGCCATCGGAGGAAATAGCGAATATTGGAGAACGGCGCGAAGAAGGCCACGCCCAGGCCGCCATTGGTCATAGAGTCGAGAAACCCGTGGGAAGCCGTGGCCAGGAAGAAGAACACCCAGAGCCTCATCGCGCTCGGGCTCGCGGGCAACTTCCGACGTACAATTGCGGTGACGACCCAGGCCAGCACGGCAGCGAAGAACAGCGAGTGCGAGAGCCCGCGGTGGCCGAGCATGTGACCGTAGGGAAGTCCGAAAAAGAACGAGACGACGTCGAGGTCGGGCACTATCGCGCAGATCGCGCCGAGTGCCCACAGGGTCGCCCGGGATCGACCGCCGATCGTCACGCCGCCGATCGCGACGGCCGCGATCGCGTGCGAGAAGACGGACGGCATTCACCTGACCCCTACGCGGACGCGATAGCTCACGTACCACGGGAGCTCGCGGTTCCTCTGTTCCAGATCGCCACGATCGCCTTGATCGTCGGTGTCGCGGTGGGCTCGGGCGGCTTGGTGGGAATCGCCCTCGCGGCCATGGTGGCGGCGATCGTGATCCAGGGCCGTGGTCACCGGCGGGAACGCGAGGCCCCGACGCCCTTCGCCGGCCCCATCGACTTCGTGAGCCGCTTCGTCGCCGAGCTAGCCTCCGGGGCCCCCGGTGTCGCGTTCAGGCCCCGAGAGCGTCGTGCCCCCGTCTACCACGAGCACGTGACCGGTGATGTAGCGCGCGAAGTCCGACAGCAGGAACCGTACGGCGTGCCCGATGTCCCAGCCGGTGCCCTCGACCTTGAGCGCCGACGCCGTGCGCCGGCGATCGCGTGAAGCGGCGCTCATGCCGCGCTGGTAGACCATGGGCGTGTAGACGGGCCCGGGCGCGACGCAGTTCACGCGGATTCCTTCGGGGCCGTGATCGACCGCCATCGCCTTCGTCAGCGCGATGACCGCGCCCTTCGAGACGGTGTAGGCGGTGAGACCGCGAGGACGGAGCGCCGAGATCGACGACACGTTGACGATCGCACCGCCGCCGGTGCGCCGCATCGCGGGAATGGCGTGCTTCGCGGCGAGAAACATCGTGTCGACGTTGACGTTCATCAGCCGGCGCCAGCTCTCCTCGGTCTCGTCCACCACGGAGCCGCGGCTACCGATGCCGACGTTGTTGTCGAGGTAGTCGAGCCGGCCGTAGCGGTCCATCGCGGCTTCGACCACCGCCGCGCAGTCGGACGCGCGCGTCATGTCGGCCTGGAAGGCGAGCCCCTGACCGCCGCTCGCCTCGATCATCTCGACCGTACGCTTGGCCAGCGCGAGGTCGCGATCGACCACGATTACGCGCGTGCCGGCTCGCGCGAGCAGGATCGCGGCGGCGCGACCGTTGCCGATGCCGTCGCCGGCGGCGCCGCCGCCGGTGACGATCGCGACCTTGTCTTTGAGTCCCCAGCTATCCGGTATGTCGAAGCGCACCTCTGCGTCCGCCATGTCCTCCTCGATTCAGAATCGCGCCTCGGCCGACGGGGACCCCAGCCCCGCGACGGCCTGCAGCGCGAACTAGGCCCGAGCACGCTCCGCTGGAGCGGATTCTAACACCGCCAATTGCGGGCTCAGCCGAGCGGCACCCTCAGGACGCTGATCGAGTGCGCTGGGAATTCATGCTCGAACCGGTGCCCTCGTGCCGAGAGGCGCGTCTCGCGCACGTCGACCGCCCGGGGGTTCTCGAAGGAATTGGTCGCATCGACGTCGGCGCCGTTGACCTCCGACAGGGTCACGTCGTCCTTGACCATGGCCTCACCCAGCTCGATCGCCGCACCGTGAGCGCGATCGCGATCTCGGTTGACCACCGTGAGCGTGAGTCGTGTGCCCGCCGCGTCGCAGGTGGCGCTGGCGTCGAGCAGCGCGAACGGGCCGAGATCGCCGACGTGGTGAACGCGGCCGACGCCGCTCTCCTCCAGGCCGGGCGCGAGCTCTCGGGTCGGACTGTCCACGGCGACGTCGAGCGCGATGTCCCGCGTGTGCTCGGCGTAGAGGCGGAGCGGGTGATAGATCGTCTGCAAGAACAGGCCGTCACGCCGGGTGAAGATCGGGGCGATCGCGTTCACGAGCTGGGCCAGATTCGCGATCCGGACCGTACGGCAGTTGCGGATGAAGCCGTTCAGGTAGGTCGCGATGGCCAGGGCATCGGAGAGGTTGTAGCGCTCCTCGACGCCGCCGATGCGGTCCTCGAGGCTTCGTGTGCGGTACCACACGTTCCACTCGTCGAAGGCGATCGCGATCGGGTGCTCGATCCGCTGCACGTGGCGCACCCGCTCGATCAACGCGGCGCAGATCCGCACGGCGCGCTCGGCCTGGTGTGACTGGAAGACGGTCGCGTAGTGGTCGCGATGACCGGTGTAGAGGTGAATGCTGTGATAGTCGACGACCTGCGCCAGGCCGTCGAGCACCGTCACGTCCCAGTCGCTGACGCCGTTGTGACCGCAGCCGATGAGCTCGATGGACGGATCGGTCCGCTTCATCACGAACGCGAAACTCCTGGCCTTCTTCACGTAGTCCTCGGCGCTCAGGCTGCCGATCTGCCAGCCGCCGTACATCTCGTTGCCGAGGCCCCAGTAGCGAACGCGGTGCGGCTCGGGGTGGCCGTGCTTCCGACGCAGGTTCGCCCAGTGCGTGTTGCCCGTGCCGTTGCAGTACTCGACCCAGGCCTGCGCCTCGTCCATCGTGCCCGAGCCCATGTTCACGCAGATGTAGGGCTCGGTGCCGATCGCCCGGCAGTACTGGATGAACTCGTTGGTGCCGAAATGATTGGACTCCTCGGCGTGCCAGGCCAGCTCCGATCGCCGCGGCCGGTCGGCGACGGGGCCGACGCCGTCCAGCCAGTGGTACCCGCTCACGAAGTTGCCGCCGGGCCACCGGAGCACCGGGACGCGGAGCGGACGGACCGCGTCGAGCACGTCGCGGCGGAAGCCCGCGGCGTCGCTCAGCGGCGAGCCCTCCTCGAAGATGCCGCCGTAGATGCAGCGGCCGAGGTGCTCGATGAAGTTTCCGAAGATGCGGCGGTCCACGTCGCCGATCCGCCGGTTCAGGTCGATGCCGATCCGCGCCATTGAGTCCTCCCGCGAGGGTCCCGGTGCCTCCCGCCGCCCTGTTATACTCCCGCTCGGCCACAGGAGGACCTTCATGCCAGAGCCGAAGCCGCCTCTCAGTCGCCGTCGCTTCCTCGAAGGCGCCGCGCTCGGCGCCACCGCGCTCACCGTGAGCCCGCGCCGCGCGTCGGCCCAGGCGAAGCCGACCGTCACCTACTGGAACGGGCTCACCGGCGCCGACGGCAAGATCATGGACGAGCTCATCGACCACTTCACGCGCGACACCGGCATCCGGATGGAGCAGCAGCGGATCGTCTGGGCGGATCTGTATGCCAAGCTGCAGGTCGCGGTGCCGGCCGACGAGGGACCGGATCTGGCGCTGATCCACACCGTCGAGATTCCCCACTTCGCGAGCGACGGCATTCTCGAGCCGATGGCCGACTCCGCGACGAGCGCGAAGGGATTCAAGGCAGAGGACTATCTGCCGTCGACGTGGCAGGGAGGCCTGTATCAGGGCAAGCGCTACGCGGTGCCGCTGGACGTGCCGCAGCATCTGCTCTACGTGAATGTCAAGGTGATGCGCGACACGGGCCTCGCCGGGCCGGACGGTAAGCCGAAGATTCCCACGACGCGCGATGACGTGCTGGCGATGGCCAAGCAGCTCACGAAGGGCGATACCTTCGGCTTCGCGATCGGCACCACCAATCCCGGCCGCTATACCTGGGGATTCCACAACCTCCTCTGGCAGAACGGCGCGAACGTCTATGCGGCGGACTTCAAGCGCTCCGGCCTCGGAGAGCCCGCGGCCCTCGAGGTCGCCGAGTTCTGGGGCGCGATCCAGAACCAGCACAAGATCGCGCCGCCGGCGAACGCCAACTGCCGCGACGCCTTCATCGCCGGCAAGCTCGGCCTCTGGATCGCCGGCTCCTGGAACTTCACGGGGCTGCGCGAGGCCAAGGTGGACTTCGTCGCGGCGCCGGTGCCGCGTCTGTTCAAGCAGGCGGTCGTGTGGACGATGCCGCATCAGTTCACGTTCCCGAAGAAGAAGGCCGTCGACGCGGCGAAGCGTGAGGCTGCATGGGCACACGTGCGCTGGATGAGCGACCACGTCGCGGAGTGGACCTTGAAGGCCGGGCAGGTCTCGGCGCTCCGCAAGCCGCACGGGGACCCGCGCATCACCGCCGATCCCGTGCTCCGCACCCTGCTCGGACAGGCCGGGCAATGGCAGTCGGGGCAGGCCACGCCGAAGTGGGTCGCCGCCGAGAACATCACGCGCCCGGTGATCGAGAACGTCTACATCGGCCAGAAGCCGGCCGCGCCGGCCATGGGCGACCTGACGCGCCAGATCAACGCGCTGCCCGACTAGCCGCGAGCCCGGGTGAAGCCGCGCCGCGCGCGCCGCCGAGGCGCCTTCACGCCGTACCTGTTCCTGGCGCCCGGCCTGGCCCTGTTCGCGGTCTTCCGCGTCTATCCCTTGCTCGAGGGCCTCTGGCTCTCGTTCACCAACGCGCGGCTCGGCCGCGCTCAGCACGCGTTCGTCGGGACCGCGAACTACGTGCGGCTCCTCGACGACACGCGGTTCCACGTGAGCCTTGTCAACACCGCGTACTACACGGTCGCCAGCACCATACCGATCCTCGCGGTTCCGCTGGTGCTCGCGGTCGCGCTCAACCGCGGCGTCGCGCTCAGGACCTTCCTGCGCGGCGCGTTCTTCTTTCCGTTCACGCTGTCGGTCGTCACGGTCGGCCTCACGTGGCTCTGGCTGCTCGATCCGGTGATCGGCCCCTCGACGTACTATCTGCGTGCGGCCGGCGTGCCGGTCCGGTCATGGCTCGCCGATCCCAGCACTGCGATGTGGGCGATCATCCTGACGACGGTGTGGTGGGTGACCGGCTACTACCTGGTCATCTATCTGGCAGGGCTTCAGGACATTCCCCGCGAGCTCTACGAGGCGGCGGCGATCGACGGCGCCGGCGGCTGGCGAAGCTTCTGGTCGATCACGCTGCCGCTGCTCCGACCGGTGTTCCTGTTCGTGCTGGTGACCCACGTCATCGGCTCGTTCCAGATCTTCGGCCAGGTGTTCGTCCTCACCAACGGCGGCCCGGGCGACGCGACCCGTACCGTGGTCCAGCACCTCTACGAGACCGCCTTCCAGAACTTCTTCCACTTCGGCTCCGCCTCGGCGATGGCGTGGGTGCTGTTCGTGGTGATCCTCGCGTTCTCGCTCCTCCAGTTCCGGCTGCTGCGCGGCCACACGCAGTACTGAGCCGGGCATGAACCGACCGACCAGGGCCTGGCACACGCTGCTCACCACGCTCATGGTGCTGCTCGCGGTCCTCTGGCTGCTCCCGGCGGTGTGGGTGCTCGTGACCTCGTTGAAGCTGACCGAGAACATCGTGCGCGTCCCGCCGGAGTGGATCCCGTGGCCGGCGACGATCGAGCACTACGGCGAGGTGCTCTTCAGCAGCTCGCGCACGGCGCGCATCGGCCGGGCGTTCTTCAACAGCACCGTGGTCTCGCTCGGCTCCGTGGCGCTCGTCGTGCTGACGAGCGCGATGGCGGCCTATCCGCTGGCGCGGATGCGCTTCCGCGGGCGCCACCTCGTCTTCGGCCTGATCGTCGGGAGCCTCATGATCCCGAACGCGGTGATCCTCGTGCCGCAGTACGTGCTCGTGCAGCGGCTCGGCTGGCTCAGTACCTATCAGGGCTTGATCGTCCCCGAGGCGGCGATGACGTTCGCGTTCGGCGTGTTCCTGCTCCGCCAGTTCTTCCTGACGATCCCGTCCGAGCTCGAGGACGCGGCGCGCATCGACGGCGCCGATCCGTGGCAGATCTTCACGCGCATCGTGCTGCCGCTCTCCCAGCCGGTGCTCGGCGCGCTCGCGATCTTCGCGTTTCGTTCCGCCTGGAACGACTTCCTGTGGCCCCTGATCGCCGTCAACAAGCCCGACATGTTTCCGCTGCCGGTGGCGCTGGCGCTCTTGCGCGGCGCCTACGCCGCGGAGTCGTACGGGCCCATCATGGCCGGGGCGGTGCTGAGCGCGCTGCCGCTCCTGATCGTGTTCCTGGTGGCCAATCGCCGCATCGTCGAGGGCGTCAGAGTCAGCGCTCTGAAGGGCTAGGTCGGCGTCCAGGGCCCGGCTACGACGATGGCTTCGCCTTCGCCGGGCCAGGGGGCATCGTGACGCCGAGTACCCGCCGCGGCCTTCGAGGACATACCAGATCTCCGTCGATCGTGCGGTGGGTCACCGCCGCTGACACCTTGCCGGCGCCGAGCTCGAACTCGGCCATGCCGCCGCCGGCCAGCCCCAGGAGGACGCGAACGTCAGAGCCATCGGGCGCCACGGCCGTGCGATCTCTGGGGCGGCGTGTCGTCGTGAACCGCGTCATGCCGCTGAGTGTAGCCTGCCGATACTACAGACCGCATACGAGGGATCGTCAGACCCGAGGGAAAGTGGACGCACAATATTTGACCCTGCGTCGACCCAGAACCTATGGTGGACGAGGGAGGCGCCATCATGGCCGATGTGAACGAGTCCACGACGACACCAACCGCCACGAGGTGCGGGCGCTGCCAGGCGGCCCTGACCGAACGCGAGCAGGTTACCGCGGGCGACCGCGTCTTCTGCCGTACCTGCTACGACATCCTCAAGCTCCAGGTCCGGACCGGCGTCGCGGCGATGTCGCAGGACATCAACTATCCGATCGCGGCGATCGGCGCCATCCTGGGCGGCGTCGTCGGCGCGCTCGCCTGGTGGGGTCTCACCGTGCTCACCAAGATCGGCTTCGGCCTGGTGGCGGTGGTCATCGGCCTGCTCGTCGGTCACGGCACGCTCCGCTTCGCCGGCGGTAAGAGGAGCCTCGGGCTGCAGGTGCTGGCAGTCGCGGTCGGCGCGCTGTCGTTTCTCGTGGCTGTCTATCTCGTCAACATGACCTTCTTCAACGAGGCGCTCGCCCAGCGCGGCGAGGCGTGGCGCGTGGGCTTTCCGCCGCCGTCGATCAACGTCTTCTATCGTGTCATCGCGGCGAACTTCGGGATCATGAAGCTCGTCTTCCTCGGGATCATCGTGTACGAGGCCTGGTTCATCCCGCGTCCGATCAAGCTCGCGGCGCCGTGACCGAGCCCAGCGCGGCCGAGCGCCGCTCACGCGAGACCGAGAACTTGCGGGCGGTGTTCCGGAGCCTGCAGCCGTCGAAGGCTCAGAGCGAGCGCCGGGGCTCGCACGGAGCCAAGGCGGCGGCGGGCGCCGCCGGGGCCGCGCTGCTCTTCGTCCTGGGCAAGGCGAAGTTCTTCGGTCTCCTTGCCGGCGTCGTGAAGTTCAAGACCCTCGCGACCATGCTGCTCTCGATCGGCGCCTACGCGATCGAGTGGGGCTGGCTGTTCGCGGCCGGATTCGTGCTGCTGATATTCGTTCATGAGATGGGCCACGCCGTCGCCATGCGCCTCGAGGGCATTCCGGCGGGCGCGCCGGTCTTCATTCCGTTCGTCGGCGCCTTCATCGCGATGCAGAGCCAGCCCCGCAACGCCGCCGTCGAGGCGCGAGTGGCGATGGCCGGGCCGGTGGCCGGCTCGCTCGCCGCGTGGGCGACGCTCTGGGCCGGGCATGCGCTCGCGCTTCCGCTCCTGCTGGCACTCGGCCACACCGCAGTGCTGATCAATCTCTTCAACCTCGTCCCGGTGCCGCCGCTCGACGGCGGCCGTATCGTGACCGCCTTCACGCGGACGTACTGGGCGATCGGTTACGCCGTCGGCATCGTCGCGCTGCTGGTCACGCAATCGCCGCTGCTTCTGATCGTCCTCGTGGTCGGCCTCTACTCGCTGATCCAGCGCTGGCGGAATCCTGTCCCCGGCTACGATTCGCTCCCGCCGCGGCATCGCCAGCTGATCGCGCTCTCCTACGCCGCGCTGGTCCTGGCACTCGCCGCCACGTTGGCCCAGTAGCCCGCCTCCGAGTACACTGCCCTCTCGGGAGGAAGGGATGACCGAGACGGGTAGCGGCGAGATCGTCTGGCGACCCACCCGCGAGTACGCCGAGCGCACGCGCCTCGCCCGCTTCCTGCGCGCTCTCGGTGTCAGCTCTCTCGAGGAGCTGCAGCGGCGGAGTATCGCGGAGCCGGACTGGTACTGGGACGCGGTCGTGAAGGATCTCGGCCTGCGCTTCAGCCGGCCGTACACGCGCGTGCGCGACGTCTCGCGCGGCGTCCCGTGGCCGCGCTGGTTCGAGGGCGGCCTGATGAACTTCGCCGACAACTGCGTCGACCGGCACGTCGACGCGGGGCGCGGCGAGCAGCCGGCGGTCATCTGGGAAGGGGACGACGGCCGGACGCGCACGCTGACCTACCACGAGCTGGCGCGCGAGGTGAACCAGCTCGCCAACGCGCTGAAGCGGCTCGGAGTCGGCGAAGGCGACCGCGTCGGCGTGTTCCTGCCGATGTCGCCCGAGGCGGCCATCGCGACGCTCGCGATCGTGCGGATCGGCGCGATCTACACGCCGTGCTTCTCCGGCTACGGCGCCCAGGCCGTGGCCTCGCGGCTCCAGGACTGCGAGGCGAGGGCGCTCGTCACGGCCGACGGCTTCTACCGTCGCGGCCAGATCGTGAAGATGAAGGAGACGGCCGACGAGGCGGTGGCGGTGTCGCCGTCAGTCAGGAATGTCATCGTCTACAAGCGGCTCGGTCGCGAGATCCCGTGGACTGGGCGCGATGCGTGGTGGCACGAGCTGATCGGTCAGGAGTCGGACGTCTGTCCCGCGCTGCCCGGCGAATTCGATCGCCCGTGCCTCATCATCTACACGTCGGGAACGACGGGCCGGCCCAAGGGCGCGGTGCTCACGCAGGGCGGTTTCCTGCTCAAGTGCGCCCACGACTTCGGCTACCTGATGGACGTGGGCCCGGGCGACCGGCTCTTCTGGCTGACCGACCTCGGCTGGCTGATGGGGCCGATGCTCATCACGGCCGGTCTCTTCCACGGCGGGACGGCGGTGCTCTTCGAGGGTGTCCCCGATTATCCCAAGCCGAATCGACTCTGGTCGCTCGTCGAGCGCCACAAGATCTCCGTCATGGGGCTCTCGCCCACCGCGGTGCGCGCGCTGATGCCGCATGGCGCCGAGCACGTCCACGCCCATGAGCTCGGCTCTCTGCGCGTGCTCGGGTCGACCGGTGAGCCCTGGAATCCGGAGCCGTATCGCTGGCTCTTCGAGAACGCGGGCAAGGCGCGCGTGCCGATCATCAACTACACCGGCGGCACCGAGATCTCCGGCGGCATCCTGAGCTCGTTCCCGATCGCGCCGATCAAGCCGTGCTCGTTCTACGGCCCGATCCCCGGCATGGCCGCCGACTGCTTCGGCGACGACGGGCGGCCCGTGCGCGGACAGGTCGGCGAGCTCGTCGTCACCGCGCCATGGCCGGGGATGACGCAGGGCTTCTGGAAGGATCCGCAGCGCTACGAGGAGACATACTGGTCTCGCTGGCCGAACGTCTGGGTCCACGGCGACTGGGCCTACGTGGACGAGGACGGGTTCTGGTTCATCCAGGGTCGCTCGGACGACACCCTGAAGATCGCGGGCAAGCGGCTAGGACCGGCCGAGGTCGAGTCGGTGCTCGTCTCGCACGAAGCCGTCGCCGAGGCCGGCGTCGTGGGCGTGCCGCACGAGATCAAGGGCGAAGCGATCGTGTGCTTCGTGGTCCTGCGTCCGAGCCACCAGGCCTCCGAGCCCCTGCGCAGTCAGCTCTCCGACCTGGTCGCGCGACAGATGGGCAAGGCGCTCAAGCCCGAGCGCGTGCTGTTCACGAAGGATCTGCCGAAGACGCGGAGCGCCAAGATCATGCGACGGGTGATTCGCGCGACCTACATGGGCAAGGAACCGGGCGATCTCTCCTCGCTCGAGAACCCCACCGCTGTCAGGGCCATCACGGAGGCGTCTTGATGAAGCGCTACTCGAGCATCGCCGCGGCGCTCGTGCTGCTCACCGCCGGGAACGCCTTCGCGCAGCAGCCGGCGCAGCCGCCGGTCCGCGAGATCTCGAAGATCGCGGGCGAGGTCTACCGGTTCCGGAACAACAACCACTACTCTGTTTTCGCGGTCACCCCGGCGGGCGTGATCGTCACCGATCCGATCGACGCCGGCGCCGCGCAGTGGCTGAAAGACCAGATCAAGCAGCGATTCAACCAGCCCGTGCGGTACGTGATCTACAGCCACGATCACGCCGACCACATCTCCGGCGGCCAGGTCTTCACCGACACGGCGGTCGTCGTCGCCCACGACAACGCCAAGGCGGCCATCATCGCCGAGAAGCGGCCGACCGCCGTGCCGAACGTGACCTTCTCCGACGACATGATCATCGAGCTCGGCGGCACCCTCGTGCAGCTCTCGTACGTGGGCAAGAATCACTCCGACAACTCGATCGTCGTGAGGTTCCCGAAGGAGCGGATCCTGTTCGCGGTGGACTTCATCCCGGTCGAGACGCTCGCGTTTCGAGACTTCCCGGACGGCTACATCAACGACTGGGTCGAGTCGCTGCACCGGGTGGAGGCGATGGACTTCGACGTGCTGGCCCCGGGCCATGGCCAGCTCGGCAAGAAGGCGCACGTCGCGATGTTTCGCGAGTACCTGGAAGATCTGAGAGCCGAGGTGCTCCGGTACGTCCGCGAGGGTAAGTCGCTCGACGAGACCAAGCAGCTCGTCAAGCTGACGAAGTACGAGAAGTGGGGCAACTACCAGCAGTGGCTCCCGCTGAACGTCGAGGGCATGTACCGGTACATGTCGGTCTACCGCCGGCCGAACTGAGAAGCGCGGCCCCCGGGGAGAGAAGGAGAACCAATGCTGAGCCGGGAAGATAACGAGCTGCTGACGCGCACGGGTCCGGGCACGCCGATGGGCGCGCTTGTCAGGCAGTACTGGATACCGGTGGTGCTCTCGAGCGAGCTGGTCGCCGGGGGTCGGGTGAAGCGCGTGCAGCTTCTGGGCGAACGGCTCATCGCGTTCCGCGCGAAGAGGGGCCGGCCCGGGCTCGTCGGCGAGTTCTGTCCGCACCGACTCGCCTCGCTCTACTTCGGCCGGGTCGAGGAAGCCGGCATGCGCTGCGTGTACCACGGCTGGAAGTTCGGGATGGACGGCCGATGTCTGGAGATGCCGAACGAGCCGCCCGGATCCGGCTTCGCGTCGAAGATCCGCCACGTCGGCTATCCATGCGAGGAAGCGGGCGGCATGATCTGGGCGTACATGGGACCGGCGAGCCCTCCGCCGCCGATACCACATCTCGAGTGGACCCTGCTGCCGGACTCGCACAGCTTCGCGTCCAAGCGGGTCCAGGAGTGCAACTGGTTCCAGGCGATGGAGGGCGGCATCGATTCGAGCCACATCTCGTTCCTGCACGCGCCGCTCGACCCCGGCGACGCCGAGGTCACACGCGCGCTCGATCTGGCGAGCTTCGGCGTCGGCTCCGCGGTGCAGACGGCCGACCGCGCGCCACGCTTCGAAGTGAAATCGACCTGAACGTCGCGGGCAAGGGCGCTCACGTCTGCGACTACCTGCCGCCGACCTCCGAGCCCTACGGCGACATCCGCACGGCCGCCAACCGCAACAACGACTACGAGATGGACTGGGACGCGCACCGGACGCGCATGTTCTGCGGCATTCCCGGCTTCGGCGTCCAGGACCAGGCGATCCAGGAGAGCCAGGGCGACATCGTCGACCGCGCGCTCGAGCACCTGGGCTCGAGCGATACCGCGATCATCCAGGTGCGCCGGCGCCTGATGAGCGCCGCGCGCGCGCTGCGCGATCGCGGGACTCCGGCACCCGGGAGAGATCCCGAGTCGTTTCACGTGCGCTCGGCGTCGGTCGTGCTGCCGCCGGGGGCCAGCTGGGTCGAAGGCGCCCTGCCGCGCGTGATGGCCAAGCCCGGCCGCCAGCTCACGCTCGTCTGAGCCGCGCGCGCCGGCTTCACACCGCGGTGGTATACTCCGCCCTGACGTCGTGGGGGGAGGATTCCTGAGAACCGGGTGCGGCCCGGGACCCCTCGAACCTGATCTGGGTAATTCCAGCGAAGGGAACACGGCGAAGAGAGCGGCCGCACCCCTTGAGGGGACGCGGCCGTTTTGTTTATGAAGATCAGCGTCAACGGAAAGGACCTGGAAGTCGCCGACGGCCTGAGCGTGGACGGGCTGTTGACCCACCTCGGCGTCAAGCGCCAGTACACCGCGGTGGCGGTGAACCGCGAGGTGACGCCGAAGAGCGCCTACGAGGCCACCGTGCTGCACGACGGCGACCGGGTCGAGATCGTCAGACCGATGGGCGGTGGATAGAGCAGGGGAGGTCGAGCCATGAGCGACACGAATCTGGTCATCGGGGGCAAGGAATTCTCGTCGCGGCTGATCGTCGGGACGGGGAAGTACGCGTCGATGGACGTGATGAAGCAGGCGCACGAGGCCTCGGGCGCCCAGATCGTCACAGTGGCGCTGCGCCGGGTCAGCCTGCCTTCGGGCGAGTCGATCCTGGACCACCTGGATACGACGCGCTACACGCTCCTGCCGAATACGGCGGGCTGCTACACCGCCGACGAGGCGATTCGCACGTGCTACCTGGCCCGCGAAGCCGGGCTCGGGGAGATGGTCAAGCTCGAGGTGATCGGCGATCCGCGCACGCTCTTCCCGGACGTCTTCGGGCTCCTCGAAGCCACGCGGACGCTCGCGCGTGAGGGCTTCACGGTGATGCCCTACACCAACGACGATCCGGTGATGGCGAAGAAGCTGGAGGACGCGGGCGCCGCCGTCGTCATGCCGCTCGGGGCCCCGATCGGCTCCGGCCTGGGTATTCGCAACCCGTACAACATCAAGATCATCCTCGAGTCGGTCAGCGTGCCCGTCATCGTGGACGCGGGCGTCGGCACGGCCTCGGACGCGGCGATCGCCATGGAGCTCGGCTGCGAGGGCGTGCTGATGAACACGGCGATCTCGGGCGCTCAGGATCCGATCGGGATGGCCCGCGCCATGCGGCTCGGCGTCGAGGCCGGGCGCCTGGCGTTCCGCGCCGGTCGCATCGGCAAGAAGCTCTACGCCACCGCGTCCTCGCCGCTCGAGGGCGTTCCCGATTGGACGAGCTGAAGCTCTGTCTCGTCACTGA
>QHSQ01000173.1 GCA_003221615.1 Candidatus Rokuibacteriota bacterium
CTCGCGGAAGGCCGCCCGTATGAGCGCCTCGTTATCCCGGACGGTCGCCCCCACAACGTGGTGGAGCGAATAGAAGCACACGACAGCGTCAATGGACCCCGTGGCCAGTGGCAAGGCGGTGGCCGAACCGTGCACTCTCAGGTCGACGTCCTTGTTGTAACGGAGCGACTCGTATGAGGGATCAAGGCCGATCGTGAGGCTTTCCCGAGAACCTTCATAGGGACGGCGGGGGCCGCAGCCGACGTCGAGGATGACCTTCGCGCCCTCCAAGCACCGCCCCAGAGCCTTGACCTGCTGAGCATAAAAGGCACTGTAAGTTCGAGGCTCGTCGGAACCGTGCATCATGACATGGAAGTGTTCATCGAAAAACACTCCCTGGCCGCCTTCCAGCAGGCTGACGATGCCATCGCGGATGATCCCGCCGAAGTTGCAGCCGCTGCGTGAGCAGACGAGAGATTCTCCCAGCCTCGTCAGCGCTGCGTGGCAGCGAGGGCAGGCGAGGATCGGCTCAAGCTTTCTGATAGTCTCGACTATTCGGTGATCGTCCAAGAGTAGTCACCGGCGTAGCCGGCCTCCCGAAACACCTTCCGCCAGCCGTCGGGATCGAAATGCGTGAGCGCGGTCAACTGCCAGCGCTCGAACTTCTCCCGCTCTTCCTCGTTCCGGTAGGAGTCCACTTGCAGATATTTGAAGCGACGACCGACGCGCTCCATCTCGCCGATGGCCCGCACGCAACTGACCAGCCCCAGGTTGTGGACCGCGTTGATGGAGATGACGAGGTCGAAGGTTTCGTCGGCATACGGCAGGTCGTCCGCGCTGCCCACCACGAGGAACGGTTTGACGTCGTCCATCGCGTGCTCGACGGCATAGGGCGAGAGATCGAGACCGGCCACGCGGATACCGGGGATGACCTGACGAAAGTCGTGGAGGAGAAACCCCTTGGCGCAGCCGATGTCGAGGATGACGTCCCCCGCCCTGAGACCGTAGAAGTCTCGCATCCGCTCGGCGATCGCCACCCACCGGCCATCGTAGCGATACCCGCCATACCCCTGTCCGCGCTCCCCGTCGAAATACTCGCGGCCGAATTTTCGTGCGAGCTCACGCTGGTAGGGCTTGGCCGCCTCCCGGGCGGCGATGTTGCGCCGCACCCGCGGGTAGCGGTCGAGAAGGTCGATCTCGCGCATCGTCACACCGCCCCGAAGGCGGCCAGCGTCGCCCGCAGCCCATCCTTGAACGGCGTGAACACCATCTGCGGAACGGCCTGCCGCAGGCGGGCGATATCGTAGCGACGGTGAGTGACGGGGCCCTTCCGGGGCACCGACGTCACCTTCACCTCGTAGGGCACCAGCGCGCGAATCGTCTCGACGATGTCGCCGAAGGCGCGGCTCTCGCCGGTGGCGATGTTGAAGATCCCCGTCGCCCGCGCGGCCACGAGTGAGCCGATGATCTGCGCCGCGTCGTCGACGTAGATGTGGTCGCGCTCTTCCTCGCCGCTTCCGAAGAGCCGGAGGCCGCGCTCCCTGGCCAGCGAGCGAGCAAACGCGTTCGGGCCGTACGCCCCATGCGGGTCGCCCGGGCCGTACACACCCGTGAGCCGCAGGACGAGGACGGGGGTGCCTCCCGACGTGCCCGCGAGCTGGACCAGCCGCTCCCCCGCGTACTTGGCCAGCGCGTAATACCCCGCGGGCGCGGCCGGGGTTGTCTCGTCCACCGGATTGATGTCGAAGCCGTAGACGGCGTCCGAGCTCACGTAGGCGCAGAGACCGGCACGACGTTGTTCGAGGTACCGGGTCACGTTGGCGACCATCGTGAGATTCGTCATGAATGTGTCCACGCTCTGCCCCTTGTCCGGGGTGAGCGCGGAGACCAGCACCAGAGCGGTCTCGGGATCCAGCATGCCGTCGAGCGCACCGAGCGCCTCGGGCCGCCGCAAGTCGATTGTCGTGGACGAGTGGCCGATCACCTCGACGCCACGCGTACCGAAGGCGCGAACCAGGGCGCCGCCGACGTGCCCGGAGGCTCCGAGGACGACGATGCGGCGAAGGGTCATCGCTCGAGGCTCTCCCACTTCGTCGGGGACGCCTGCAGCCGCGGATGCGAGACCAGCAAATGCCAGACGACGGCCTGAAAGGCCTCGGTGTGCGGGGTCACGGTCTGTGCGTCCACCACGGGGATCAACACGCACGCGTCCGCCATCTTGGCCGTGAAGCCACCGGCGCGGCCCACCACGCCGCACACCCGGGCTCCCACGCTCTTGGCGTACTCGATGGCCCGCACGAGGTTGACGCTTACGTTGCGTTCGGGATCGCCCCCGCCCACCGAGAAGATCAGCACACAGTCCCGGTCGGTCAGCCGGCTGCCGGCGAGCCACTTGGCGAGCGACGAGTCCCAGCCCTCGTCGTTGATCCGCGCGGTCAATTCGGAAACGTTGTCGACGGGCGTGTACGCCTCCAGGCCGGCGATCTTTCGGAAGTCGTTCACGGCGTGCGAGGCGTTGGCGGCGCTACCGCCGACCCCGAGGATGAAGAGCCGGCCACCTGCCGCCCGAACCTCGACCAGCACGTCGAGGAGCCGGCCGATGGCCTCACGGTCGATCCGCGCGGCGATCTCCGCGACCTCGTCGAGGTAGCGCGTCACGAAATCCATCTTCATCCCCGCCCCATCGCGACGATACGAGCACCCTCGAGGTCGACACGACTCTCGTCAACGATGCCGACGCCGTCGATGACGACCCTCCGTCGCATGGCGGCCAAGGCCGCCGCGCGGGGAACGGCGAACTCCTCCCAATCGGTCAGGACCACCAGACAGTCGGCGCCAGCCAGAGCCTCATCGCGGTCGCCGACGATTTTGACGGGCAGGTCGATGTCCCCAGCCGTCACCATGGGATCCCAGGCGCGGACTTCGCACCGCCCGAGAAGCTCTCGGAGGATTCTGACCGCCACCGAGTTCTTGGTCGATCGGGTGTTCCGCTTGTAGGCCAGCCCCCACACGGCGACGGTGGGCCAGTCGGCGTCGCGAAACACGTGCTCGGCGAGCTTCCGCTCGACCCACTGCGCGCGCCGCTCGTTGACGGCGATCATGGCGTCGATGAAATCGACGCCGAGGCCCCGTCGCTGGCCGAGGTCGCGCAACGTGATCATGTCCCGCTCGAGGTTACCGCCGGCGATGCCGAGGCTCGGGCGAATGTACGCGGCCGGTCCGATTCGTTGATCGAGTCGCAGGGCCGGCACCATTTCCGTCCAGTCGGCCCCGACCGCCTCGCAGAGGTCGGCCATGGTGTTGGCGTACGTCACGCCGGCACAGAGGTAGAGGTTGATGGCCATCTTGGCCATCTCCGCGCTCTCGTAGCGCATCCGGAACACGGGACACGCGAAGTGCCGTACGGCGGCGTCGAGATCGGCCGAGAGGGCCCGGCCGGGCTCCTCACAGCCCAGGATGATGCGCTCCGGCTTCAAGTAGCGCTCGACGGCGCGACCGAAGATCAGCGTCTCCACCCAGTAGTAGAGTCCGAACTCGAGATCGGGACGCTGGGTCTTGATCCGTTTCCCCAGGGCGCGCATGAAGCCTGGCGGTATCTGGCTCATGACCGCCAGGGTCACGCCGTTCCGGAGGAACGGGATGGCGGCGTCGAGAAGAGCCGACACGGCCGAGAGGTCGCTCACGTTCCGCGAGTCGGTCGGGACATCGCGCGTCACGATCACCAGCGCGCAGGCCGAGAGCGTGGCCGGATCGGTGGAGAACGTCATGCGAGTGCGCGCCGCCACGAACAACTCGTCGAGACCGGGCTCGTGGACCGGCAACTGCCCGGCGCCGAGCTGGGTTATGAGCCTCGGGTCGAAGTCCACCGCCGTCGCGGGTCCGATGGACGAGGCCCAGCCGATGCTCGACACGATTCCGAGGTGGGAGAGCCCGAGGAATCCGGTCGGCGCCGTCACGCCATCCCTCTCGTGGGCGCTGCGGCCGCCGCCTTGATCGTGCGGGACAGCCAGGCGTCGTTGTCGAGCGAGGTGACGCCGGCGCGAATCCGCTCCTCGAAGTACGCGAGGTCCGCGGACCACGTGGGGTCAGGCCCGGCGACCCGCTCACGGTGTTCGTCAGGCACACCGCTCGGGAGCTTCCGCCTCCACAGCACGAGCTCGCTGGTTCCCCACTTTGTCAGCCCGTCCATCTCGAGCATGCCCCGCTCGCCGATGACCTCGATGCGCCAGCGGTTCTTCCAGGACAGGAAGCTGCATTCGATGACGAGCCCGCCGTCGGACGTCGCGAGCACGCAATGATCGATCCCCTTCATGACGTAGCTGCCCAGCTCCCAGACCTGAAAGTCGCACCCGAATCGACCGAAGACGAAGCCGGCCAGGTCGATGAGATGCGTCGCCATGTCCTCGAGCACGCCGTACCGGCTGTCCCGCCACGTGCCCACCAGGTTGGCGGCGGTCCCGTTGCCGTAGAACATGCGAACTCGATAGATGCGACCCAGGCCGCCGCCGTCGAGATGACGCTTGAGCGCCACGACGTTGGGCTCGAACCGGAAGTTGTACGACGTGTACCACACGGCCCCGCTCTCCCGCGCACGCCGGGTCAGATCCGACGCGACTTCGAGATCGAGGATCAGCGGCTTCTCGACGAGGACGTGTTTGCCGAGATCCAGGAAATACTGGAGCAGCTCCACCTTGACGTCGTTGGGCACGGCCAGGATGGCCGCCTCGTAGCGGGCCGGGTCACACTCGGTCGCCGCACGGTAGTCCGCCGCGGCATTGAACGGATCGACCGTGGCCACGCACCGCTCGCCCAGGGCCGCCTTCCGTTTGGCCCCGATGTTGCCGTACCCGACGAGGAGGTACCTCATCGGTACCGCGCAAGGCGCTCCAGGCCGTCGATCTTCTGCTCCACCTCGAGAGGGGCCATCGGCACGTTGCCCAGGCGCTCGCAGCTCACCGCCGCGGCCAGCGATCCGAGAATCGAACCGGCGACGATGCTGCTGGTGGACACCAGGGACAGCGAGGCATACGCCAGCAGCGCATCGCCGGCACCGATGGGGTCGATCAGCCGGTCGACCAGACTGTCCACGGCGAAGAAGTCCCGGACGTCGTGACCGGGCCGCTGGTACGTCAGGATGCCTCGTTGGCCCAACTTGAGGATGAGGTACCGGCAGCGGGCCTCGCGATAGAGCTTCAGCGCCATCGGCCGGACCGTCGTGTCCTGATCACCGAGGGCGAATCGCGCTTCACGCTCGTTGGGGGTGATGAGGTCGAAATCGGTGAAGTCCAGGATATTCCCCCAGCGGTTCGACACCTGGCTGTCGGCGACCTTCAACCGGCCCGCCGGAATCTGCCCGACGATGTGGGGAATCGATTCGCGATTGAAGATCCCATGGCGAAAGTCGCTGAGGATGACGACGTCGGCCCGCTGTGAGTGTACCTCGTCGCCGATCAGGCGCAGGGTCTTGTCGCTGATGGGGCGATTGTCCACGCGATCCACCTGAAGCAGCCGGTGGCCGTCGGTGGTGAAGCGCTCCTTGTAGGTCGTGGGGCGCGTACGATCGATGATGGGTCGGCACGAGACTCCGGCCTCCGCGAGCTCGTTCAGCACGAAGTCCTTGAGCGGGTCGTCGCCCAGCACCGTCGAGAACGATACCTCGGCGCCGGCCCTCTTGAGATGGCGGGCCACGATGGCGGCGCCTCCACTGAACCGCTCGGTCCGCTCCAGCTTGACGCTGAAGGCCGGGTGCTTGGCGGCCTGGCCCAGCAGCGTACATTCGCTGTACCCGTCCACGATCGTGTCGCCCACGATATGGACGCGGACGCCGCCCAGCCCGTGGAGCACCTTGCGAAGAGCAGCGAAGTCCATGCCCTCGGAGTCCATCAGGCTCAGAAGCTTGTCCACCGCGATTCTGGGGGGCTGCAGCTCGAGGAGCTTGGAGGACGAGTAGACGACGTCGCCCGGCGTGAACACGATCTCTCCGCCATAACTCTCCAGGGCGCGGATTTCCTCCTGGGTCCGGGGCGGAATGCCCTCGGCGAAATATTCGTATCCCTTGGCGAAGTAATCGGGCTGCAGGCGCCGGATGTGCTCGATCGGCGTCGGATTGGGGTCGATGATGACGTAATCGACTGCCTCGAGTGCCGCCAGATTCTGGGCTCGTAGCTCCTGCGGAACGAACGGCCGGTTATCCGCCTTCGTGATGTAGGTGTCGGCGGTCAGGCTGGCGACGAGGATGTCCGCCTTCTCCTTCGCATACATGAGATGGCGCACGTGGCCTGGATGGACGATGTCGAAGACCCCGTGACACATGATGACGGTCTTGGGGCGCGGCCTCGGCCCCACGGCCGCAACCAGCTCCTCCAGCGTCTTGACCTTGCGCCGAAGCATTTGTCGTCCCCTAGGAAACGCCGGACAGGTATTGAAACCAGCTCTTCGTTGCGGTCGCGATCGACTCGGGAGTCCACACGGGCGCCGAGCGCCACTGATCCAGACCACGCAGCATCGTGGCCACGCCGTCCTCGAACGACACGGCCGGCTTCCAGCCCAGCGCACCGCCGATCTTGCTGATGTCGGCCCAGGTGCAGTCAGGCTCGCCCGGCCGCTTGGGCAGGTGCGCGACGGATCCGCCGATCAGCTCGACGAGGCGGTTGACCGACTGTGGATCACCGGCGCCCACGTTGAACACCTCGCCGCTGACCGACGACTCCGCCGCCAGGAGAAAGGCGCGGGCGACGTCCGTGACGTAGACGAAGTCGCGGCGCTGCGTGCCATCTCCCACGACGGTGAGCGGCCGGCCGTGCGCACGCTGGGCCAGGAAGACCCCGAACACCGCCCCGTACGCGCCCGTGGTGCGCGCGCGCGGGCCATAGGCGTTGAAGATCCTCAGCGAAACGACGGGCAAGCGGTACACCTTGCCCCAATGCAGGGCGGCCACCTCGCCCATGTACTTGCTGAGCGCGTAGGGATACTGCGGCGCGATCGGAGCTGCCTCCGTCGTCGGGACCTCGGCGAGGCCGTAGCAGGACGAGGAGGCGGCATAGACGAACCGCTTCACGCCGGCCCGGCGGCTGCCTTCCAGCATCGCCAGCGTTCCGTCGACGTTCGCCCGCATGTAGTCGAGCGGCCGCTCGATCGAGGGCACGATATCGCCCATGCCGCCGAAATGAAACACGTAGTCAGCATCGGCGAAGACCGGATCATCGGGGCCGAGCGTGCTCATGTCGACCTGCCGGATCGTAAGAGCGGCGTGCCCGCGGTGGTGGGCGAGGTTGTCGAGAGCCCCGGTGGCCAGGTTGTCGACGACCCGGACCTGAAGGCCGCGCTCGAGGAGCAGATCGACCATGTGGCTCCCGATGAAGCCCGCCCCGCCCGTGACGATGGCTCGCTTCACGTGAGCTTCGCAGCCTGGACAGCCTTGACGTTGTAATACCGAATGTCGCTCATGGGGTTGGGAACTTTCCCGGCCCGGAATGCCCGGCAGAGATCGACGACCGCGTCCTCGATGGTGCGCTTGGGCTTCCAACCCAGCACCCGTTCGATCTTCTTCGAGGAAATGTGGTAGGAGCGCAGGTCGGCGCTCGGTGACGTCACGATCTCGACCGGGGCCAGATCCGGCATCTCCTGAAGCACGGAGGCCCGGACGACGTCACCGAGCTCGGCAACGGTGTGGTTCTGATAGCCGCAGTTGAAAATCTCGCCCTCGAGAGGGTCCGCCGGCATCGCCAGCAGGTCGACGTACAGATCGGTGACGTCCTCGATGTGGATGTTGGGCCGCTTCTGGGCTCCGCCAAAAATCGTGATCCGGCGGTTGCTCACGGCGTGGCTGGTCAGGATGTTCACCGTCAGGTCCAGTCGGAGCCGCGGCGAATACCCACACACCGTTGCCGGCCGAATCGTCACCGTCGTGAACTCGGGAGCGCGATACCGGTCGAGAATCGGCTCACACATCCCCTTGTACTTGTTGTAGTCGGTCAGCGGCACCAGGGGGTGCTCCTCGGTCACGTCGGGCTGGTCGCTGACACCATAGACGCTCGACGTGGAGGCATAGACGAAGCGCCGCACGCCGCTCGACCTGGCGATGGCCACCAGCGGCTCGAACGCGTCGTAGTTGATCGATTTGCTGAGGCCGGGGTCGAGCTCGAAGCTGGGATCGTTCGAGATGCAGGCCAGGTGGATGACGGCGTCGACGTCTCGCAGCGACGCCCGGAGGAGCTCCTGGTTGCGGATGTCGCCGCGAATCTCCTCGAGACCCGCCGCCCGCTTGGGGAGGACGTCGTCGCCGAACAAGTACAGGTCAAGAACCTTGACCCGATAGCCGCGGGCGAGGAGTTTCGGCACGAGCACTGCCCCGACGTAGCCGGCGCCCCCGGTCACCAGGACCGTTCGAATGTCCTGCGTCACGTGCCTTTCTCCATCTCTCGAAAGATCGGCGGTCGGACGCGCAAGCGCCACCACAGGCGCAAGACGGTCGCAAGGGCCCGCGCGATGTTTCGCACGCTCACCGCCTTCGATTGTCCATACGAGCGTTCTTGGTGGATCAAGCCGACTTCAACGTATGAGTGACCGCGGCGTAGCGCCTCAACGAGCATCTCGGCCAGGAAGAAGAAGCCGTTGGTCGTCGTCTTGAGCGAGCGCGCCAGCGCCGTCGGGTAGACACATGGTCCCTGATAGTAACGCAGCCGAAAACCGAACAACACGTTGATGAGAGCGGTCGATGCACGAGTCAGAACACGGCGGTGCCAGGCGCGAGCCTGAGCGTTGGCGTGATAGGGGACGACGACATCGGCGGAGCCCACCAAGCTCAGGATGTTCTTCACGGACTCGGCGCTGACTTCCCGGTCGCCGGGCACGAATGTGAAATAGGGCATTCTCGCTTCGGCCAGGGCCCGACGGTATCCCACGGCAAAGCCGAGGTTCGTGGGATTGTGGAGCACCCTCACGCCGGCGCTCCGAACGGCAAGGGCATCGGCAAGCTCGCCCGTGCCATCGGTGCTGCCGTCGTCGACCACGATGATTTCGCAATCGCTGAAACTTGCCGTGGCCGCGAGCACGTCGCTGATCGTGCCCTCGAGGCTCGCCACTTCGTTGTAGGCGGGAACACAGACTGTGACTGCCCTGGTGGCCATCTCGTTCCCCCGCGGGCGGAATTATAGCATCGGCCCCCTGCCCGATCCGCGGGCAAGGGCCGCATGTCGAGCGACCATTGCCCTTGCCTCCGTTCCAAGAATTCAGTAGGGTCATAGCGCGCGAGCGGGATCCGGTTTATGGGACCCCCAACGGCCCGTCTAGGCAAAGCCGTCCGGCCGGCCCGCTGTCTGGCCGCCGTCGTACGGTCTTGTCTTTCGGACGCCGTACCGATCCGCTCTCTTCGGGAACCGATGAACATCCCTGGCGACGTGCTCGAAGCCGAGATCATCGCGATCGTGAAGCGAGTCAGCCGATGGCGGATCGAGCCGACGGCCGAGAGCGATCTCGCGCTCGACCTCGGCTTCGACTCCCTGCTCCTCTTCGAGCTGATTGCCGAGCTCGAGGACCGCTTCGACGTCTCGATCCCGTTGAACGACGTCGAGACGATCCGCACCGTGGCTCAAGTCGGCGAGCACCTTCGCGAGCTGATCGATCAGCGGGCCGGCTCTCGATGATTCGGACCGTTGCGCAGGCGCTCGACGATGCCGCGGCAAGCGCCGGCGCCTACACCTTCGTGGACAAGGACGGGGCCGAGCACGATGTGCCGTTCCCGGCGCTGCGCGACTCGGCCCGCGCCCTGGGGGGCGCCCTCCGCGCCCGCGGTCTCGACCGAGGCGACCGCGTCGCGCTCGTCATCCCGGAGGCCGCCGGGTTCCTCACGACCTTCCTGGGCGCCTCGGCCGCCGGGCTCGTTCCGACGCCGCTCGTGGATCCCGGCCACGCCGGCGAGAACGTCGCGTACCTCGAGATGGTCGCCCCGCTGCTTCGCGCCGCTCGCGCGCGCGCGATCGTCACGACTCCTTCGCTACTCCCGCTGCTCGCCCGCGTGCGGGTGTCCGCGCCCACTATCTCGTTCGTCTCCGCCTGGAGCGAGCTCACGGGGCGCGCTCTCGCGGCGGAGTCCACCGATCCCAGCGCCCCGGCGCTGCTCCAGTTCACCTCGGGCTCGACGTCCCAACCCAGGGGGGTGGTCCTCACCCACGCCAACCTCGCCGCGAACATCCACGCGATCGGCGGGCCGGCGGGCATCGATATCAGCCACGCGGACGTCGGCGTGAGCTGGCTGCCCCTGTTTCACGATATGGGCCTCATCGGCCTCGCGCTGTGCCCCCTGTACTTCGGCTGCCGTGGCGTCTTTTTGTCGGCGGCGGCGTTCTTGAAGCGCCCGGCCGTGTGGCTCCAGACCATCGCGCGCCATCGCGGTACGGTCAGCTTCGCCCCGAACTTCGCGTACGAGATGTGCGTACGACGCGTGAAGGACGCCGAGCTCGACGATCTCGATCTCTCGTCGTGGCGCGTGGCCGGTTGCGGGGCCGAGCCGATCCAGGCCGCCACGCTCGAGGCCTTTGCCGCGAAGCTCGCCCGGGCCGGGTTCCGTGATACGAGCTTCGTCGCGGCGTACGGGCTGGCCGAGCACACGCTCGCCGTCGCGCTGGCGCGTGACCGCGGCTTGCGCGTGGACACCATCCGAGCACCGGAGCTGGCCGCGCACCAGCGCGCCGTGCCATGCTCGCCCGACGCGCTGAGCGTCGTGCGTCTGGTCGGCTGCGGCCGCCCGTTCCCCGACCACGCGCTCCGCATCGTCGACGACCACGGCCATCCGGTCGGCGAGCGCGTCGTCGGCGAGATTCTCGTGTCCGGCCCCTCGGTGATGCAGGGCTACCTGAGCGACCTGGGCGCACCCGCCGACGTCGTCCGCGACGGCTGGCTCTCGACCGGCGACCTCGGGTATCTCGCGGACGGCGAGCTCTTCGTGTGCGGCCGCCGAAAGGAGACGATCATCGTCGCCGGCCGCAACTACTTTCCGCAGGACCTCGAGCGAGTCGTGAATCGAGTTCCCGGTGTCCGCTCGGGCCGCGTCGCCGCGTTCGCGGCGGTCGAGCCGGGGCATCCCGACCGCGCTGTGGTGGTCGTCGAGACCCAGGGGGCGGTGCCCGCCGACGCGCTCCAGGCCGAGGTGCGGCGCCGGGTGCTCCAGGCCACCGGCCTCGCCGTGCACGAGATCGTCCTGGCGCCGAAGGGGACGATCGGTCGGACCACCAACGGCAAGCTACGGCGCGCCGAGCTGCGCGATCGCTACGCGGCCGGGACGCTGGTTCACTCGCGCACGCGCGAGCGCAGCCGACAGGAGCCGGGGTGATCAGGCCGGGTCCCTCCGGCGCAGACCTGCTCGACAAGCTGCGCGCGCTCTCGGCGCGCCGAGCGGCGTTCGAGGCTGACGGCGCCTGTCCGGGCGACACGACCATCGACGAGGTGCTGAGCGCCTCCGAGGTCGTCATCCGGGGACGTCGGACCCTCATGCTCGGATCGAACAACTACCTCGGCTTGACCTTCCACCCGGAGGTGCGCGCAGCAGCGCGGGAAGCCGTCGACCGCTACGGCGTCGGAACCACGGGGTCTCGAGCCGCCAACGGCACGCTCGCGATACACACCGCGCTGGAGCGCGCGCTCGCCGCCCCCTTCGGCAAGCGCACCGCGATCATCTTCACGACCGGCTATCAGGCGAACCTCTCCGTCATCGCCGGGCTCTGCCGAGCCGGAGACGTCCTGCTCGTGGACGCCGATAGCCACGCGAGCATCTTCGACGCGGCCCGGCTCTCGGGCGCGACGACGCTCGCCTTCCACCACAACTCCCCCGAGGACCTCGCGCGGAAGCTGGCGCGACTGCCGAGTGGGAGGCGGGATCGCCTGGTCGTCGTGGAGGGCGTGTACTCCGTCCGGGGCGACGCCGCGCCGCTCAAGGAGATCGTCGCGGCCTGCCACGAGCACGGGGCCTATCTGATGGTGGACGAGGCGCACTCGTTCGGCGCCTACGGTGCGCGCGGTCTGGGCCGGGCGGAGTCGGAGGGCATTCTCGCCGACACCGACTTCGTCGTCGGAACGTTCTCGAAGGCGCTCGGCGGCGTGGGCGGCTTCTGCGTGTCTGATCGGTCCGAGCTGGAGGGCCTCCGCTTCCTCGCGCGGAGCTATGTGTTCACCGCATCGGGCTCGCCGGCGACGATCGCGAGCGTTCACGCCGCGCTCCGGGTGATCGCGCGCGACCCGGCGCTGCGCGCGCGACTCTGGGCGAACACGAGACGACTCCGGGCCGGACTCGAGGCGGGCGGCTGCGCGCTCGAGCCGGTCGAGTCGCCGATCGTGTCGATCCCGGTGGGCGACGAGGCCGCCGCGATCGCGCTCTGGCAGCGGCTGCTCGAGGAGGGCATCTACGTGAACATCATGGTGCCGCCCGCCTGCCCGCCCGATGCGTGCCTGCTCCGGGCGAGCGGCTCGGCGGCGCACACGCCGGGGGAGATCGATCGCGCGGCGACCGTGATCGCGCGCGTCGTGCGCAAGACCGACGTGACAGCCGCCGACTGACGTCGTCGGGCGCGGCGGCTTCTCGAGGCGTGGCAGAGGCTCGGCGAATCCAGTAGTGTCTTCTGAGAATGGGCTTCAAGGTTCTCGACCGCTACGTCTACCGTCAAATGCTTCCCGTCTTCGTCATCGCCGTCAGCGTGTTCACCTTCCTCCACGTGATGGACCGGCTGCAGGACTTCAGCAACATGGCGGTGAATGGCGCACCGCTTTATCTGGTGTCTCAGCTGTGGGCCCTGCTGCTGTTGTCGTTCGTGAGTCACACGCTTCCGATGGGCCTGCTCCTGGCGGTCGTGACGACGTGCGGCCGCCTGGCGTCCGACCTCGAGGTGGTTGCGCTCCATGCCCTGGGTGTCAGCCCGCTACGCCTGTTCCGCCCTTTTCTGGTCGCTGCGCTCGCCGTGGCACTGACGGTGGCCACGCTGACGCTCTGGATCAATCCGTGGGGGTCCGCGGCGTTCTTCCAATGCCTCCGCGAGCTCCGTCAACACGCCGCCATTCCAATGATCCAGGAGCAGACCTTCACCCGGATCGGCAACATCGTCGTGTACACCGACGAGATGGATCTGTCGACGTCCGAGCTCCGCGGAGTGCTGATCGGTGACGAGCGCGACCCCAAGACCTTCGGGATCATCACGGCGCCCCACGGACGCCTGATCGACGACGAGCCGAACCAGCGGACCATCCTCAGACTGACTGACGGCGCCGTCCACGAGTCGCGACCGGAGTCGCCCGCCTGGTATCGCGTGACGAAATTCGAGGTCTACGAGACGCCCCTCGACATGAACACCCAGATCGCCGAGGTCGAGAAGGAGGCGGGGGCTCAGAAGAAGCTGACCACGTGGGATCTGGTCCTGAACACGCGCGCGCTCGATTACTCGCGACGAGCCGAGAAGGCCGAGATGTTCGTCGTCGAGTTCCACAAACGATTATCCCTGCCGCTGGCTCCTATCGTGTTCGCGATGGTCGCCTTTCCCCTGGGCATCCGGCTTCATCGGGGGGGGCGAGCCGTCGCGGCGGTGGGCGGCATCATCATTTACCTGGTGCATCACGTCACCCAGGAGGCCCTCGGCCGCGTGACGGTGCTTCGTCCCTGGGGCGGAGGGCGCTGGGTGCCCATCATCGTGTTCGGACTGGTCGGCGGCGTCCTCCTGTACTTCACGGTCGAGCCGGCGCCGCGGGGGTGGCGGCGTTTCGCAGCCCGCGTCCTCGACCTCCTTCCGACCCGATCGTCGCTGCCGTCGTTCCGCCGCCGCGCGCCCGCGAGCGCGCGCCCGCGGAACATTCGGCGGCGTCGCTATCTGAGCTCTCTCATCGACCGCTATCTCGCCCGGCAGTTCATCGTCTACTTCGGCTACGGATTGGGCGTGGCCACGGCGATCTTCGTCGTGGTCGATCTCGTCGAGACGTTGAGCCGCTACGAACCATCGCTGCGCGCCATCCTCAAGCACTTCGCGTATCGCCTCCCGGCGGCATTGCACCAAGCCTTGCCCATCATCGTGCTCGTGGCAACGATCTTTCTCTTCATGGAGCTCGAGCGGTATCGGGAGCTGACGGCGTTGAAAGCGGCGGGCTTGAGCCTCCATCGAATCAGCCTGCCCGTTCTCGTCCTGGCCGGGGCGGTGAGCGTCGGGGCATTCGTCTTCCAGGAGACGGCGGCGCCCACGCTGAATGCCAAGGGCGAGGAGGTCGACCGGGTGGAGATCCGCAAGACCTCGGCCTCCGGGAGCCGACCCCAGCTGCACTGGTACCGTCGGTCCGACTCCGAGTTCGTCCGTATCGACCGCCTCGATCGCGCTCTGCGTCAAGTCAGCGGCATCACCCTCATTCAGAGGGACGCGAATTTTCGTCTGGTCAAGCGCGTCGATGCGGCGCAAGCGGTCTGGGCTTCGGACGGGCTGGAGCTCGACCGGAGCGTCGAGCGGGAGTTCGGTCCCGACGACACGGTGCAGACCGAATCGGAGAGCGCGACGCCGCTCCGTCTGACCGACTCTCTCGAGGCCCTCGGCGCGATGCCGGCGCCCTCGGCGATGACGTTTGCGGAGCTCCGGGCCTATGTCCGCCACATGCGAGAGCGCGGCCAGGCGGTTGGCGCCCAGGTGCTCTATCTCCATTCCAAGCTCTCGTTCCCGCTGATGAGCTTGGTGCTCGCCGTGCTGGCCATCTCGTGCGCCGCACGGTGGCCGCAGGGCGGGCGCGTCATCGGCGGAGCCATCGCGGTCGCGATCGCGATCGCCTACTGGGTGGTCAACTCCGGAGCTCTTTCGCTCGGCCGGGTCGACCTCTTGCCACCGATCGTCGCCGCGTGGACGGCGAACATCGTCTTCGGGGGGATCGGAGTCTCGCTCTTCGTCCGCACGCCGACGTAAGATCCAGCGGCTACGCTCCGAGCCGCCGGGCGATCCCCCCCACCACCCGACGCGACGCGATCCGGAACAGCGTGAGGACGCCCCGATATACCTCGCTGCGCGACATCTTGGTCCGGCCCTCCTTGCGATCGACGAAGACGATGGGAACCTCGCGGATTCGAAAGCCCGCCCGGTGGCAGTGGTAGAGGATATCGACCTGGAAGGCGTAGCCCTCCGAGTCGATGCCGCCTGAGCCGAACGGAAGCGCCTTCAGCATGCTCGTCCGATAACACTTGAAGCCGGAGGTCCAGTCGGAGAGGCGTCGGCCGACCAGGAGGCGCGCGAGGGCGTTGGCGCCACGACTCAGGACGAGGCGCGACCACGGCCAGTCCTCGATGCGGCCGCCTCTGACGTAGCGGGAGCCAACCACGACATCGGCCTCCCCGATCACCTGCAGAAGACGGCAGATCTCTCGCGGATCGTGGGACCAGTCCGCATCCATCGAGACCACGAGCGCGAATCCGTGTTCGAGCGCCCACGCGAAGGCCGCCCGGTAGGCGCTCCCGATTCCGCTCTTCCGGTCACGCGCGATCAGATGGATCCGGGAGTCCTCTCGAGCCCGGGCGGCCACGAGCTGGCCGGTGCCATCGGGAGAGGCGTCGTCGATCACCACCACGTGCGCCGTCGGGTGCAGCCCGCGCAGCGAGGTGAGGAGCGCGTCGATATTGTCGCGCTCGTTGTAGGTCGGGATCGCGATGAGGAGCGCGTCGTCCGCGGTCGCCATCGGGGGATACTGCGCCGATGACGGCGGAGCGTCAAGCCGGGTTCGGTTCGGTCGTGCGCCCGACACGGCCCCGCGGCGCGCTCGTCAGCTCCCTCGGACTTGACGTCGCACGACCACCTTGCACAGCGAGAGAGTGGCGCCGTACGAGTACGTCCTGAACTGCACATCCGCCGTCTCGGCAGGCAACTCGGCGGGAAGCGTAAACGGCTGGCAGCGCCGGGTGCCGGTGAAGTCAGCCGCGGTCACTTGTCGGGTAGCATGCTGCGTTCTATTGTTGTTGCTGATCACTTCGAGATCGGCGACCGTGCCGAGGGCTGGCGCCTCGAGCCCGAGGTAGAAGTCGATGGCGTAGCGCCCGGCGGGCAGGATTACCCAGGGGCCGCTCACCCGGCCGTGGCGGCCCGGGACGAAGTGAAGCATCGCGCCGCGACCACCGACGCCGAGATCACGCTCCACCGAGCTCGCATCCCGGATGTGCAAGAACACGGCGGGGAAAGCTCGTACGACCTCCGGTCCATCGTCGCCGTCCCCGGTGATCAACGCCTCGAGCTCCGGCTGCGGTCGTCTCGCGAGGCCGCGCTCGAACAGAACCAGCGGGAACCGGTAGTACCGGACGCCGTAACGCTCGTCGGCGAGCAGCCGGGCGACCCGACGCTCGCGGTCCTGGCTGCCGGCCAGGGCGGTCAGATCGAACAGATGAAACATCGTGTCACGGTAGTCGGGGAGCCGGAGCGCTGCATTGAGGTCGCGGTTGAGCGTGAAGTCCAACGCGAGAAAGTACTGGCGGCGATGGGCAAATGACGGCGCCAGGCCGTTGGTCACCGACAGCGAGGCTTCGGGTCCGATGATGCGATGGAGCGCTTCGAGTTGATCGTGGTACGGGTGTCGCCTGAAGAAGCTCGGCTTGATCGGGCTGAGAATGGCGTCGATCGTGATCGTCGCCATCAGCGCCACCGCCAGCGGCACAGCCGTGACGATCCGCCATCGCCGAAGCGCAGCCGGCGCGGCCCAGTGTTGCCGCCAGAGCCCAACCCAGAGGCTCCACCCCTGCGCCGCGCCGACCACCAACCAGCCCAGCGCAGGAGAGAAGTACTGGTGCGCGATGACGAATTGGTTGGGGCGGGCGCTCAAGTACGTGTAGGCGAGCGAGGGCAGAGCGACCAACAGGGCGCGCCAACCCAGCAACGGCAGCAGGCCGAGGGGCATGAAGAGCAGAAGCAGGGTCTTGAGCTTGTAAGGCTCGAAGGACCGCACGACCGCGTCGAGCGGGTGCAGCACAACGGTGCGCACGAGCTCACTCATCGAGCCTCCCAGGTGCGCGTAGCGCGAAAAGTACACCCAGCTCGCCGAGGCGGAATCTGTCTGGAACGCCGGGATGATCACCTTCATCACGAGAACGAAATACAGAGTGGCCATCGCGCTCGTCACAGCGCCGATCCACCGGTCAGAGCTCGTCCTGCCGAAGGCGAGCATGTACAGCCCGAACGCGGCGACGGTGATCGGCGCCTCTTCCTGGCAGGCTGTCAGGAGAACGAGCGCCACGACGAGCCAGACCCGCGTCCGCGTCAGGTAGCAGTAGTACGCCGCGAGCGAGAGTGGGATCATCAGCGCGACGGGATGGAAATCGAACATGGCGACGTACAGCAGCGACGGGTGTAGCGCGTAGATCACCGTCAAGACCCACGCCGCGCGGCGAGCCAGCTTGACCTCGAGGCCGCTCTCGGCCGGGTCCCGCACCAGATGCAGCAGCGCGATCCGGTGAGCGAACAGCCCGCCCATGGCCAGCGCCAGGGCCTGCCCGAGGATCAGGACCAGCGGGTGGGCCCAGAGCGCGTAGAGCGGCACGAACAGGAACAGAATTGCGGCAAAATGGTCGCCGAAGTAGGACATCTCGTACTGCGGATAGAAGAACAAGCGGCCGTGGATCGTTTGCCAGACGATGTTGTCCATGACGCCGAGGTCGTAGAAGTTGCTCTGACCGCCCAGGTGCCGCATGCTCGCCGATACGCCGAGCACGAGGAAGTGGGCGAAGACGAACAGCAGGATGGGCCCTGGTTTCTCGAGACGCATGCTGCTCGGCACGTTTCTCACGAGCCGTCGGATGCAGTGCGAGCAGCGACGTGAGCCGGCCAACATTGTCCCGCTCCTGGTAGGTCGAGACCGCTACGAGGAGCGAGTTGTCCCGCGGCCGCCACCGGGAGATACTGAGCCGGCGACGGCGGGGCCGTCAAGCCCGCTGCGCCGTCCAGGCGGCGGCAATTGCTCCGCCCATCCCGGTTCTTCGCGTCGTTGTTGACCGCGTCGAGGTCGACGACCGGGACGGGTCCCGCACCAGGTGGAGGAGCGCTTCATGGCGTCCACTGCCGTTCCGCGCGCGTGGTGGCGCCACGCCGGTCCCGCCCTCGCGCTGGTGCTGCACGCCGTGATCTTCCTCGGGATTTTCCAGCTGCATTTCCATGACGGCGAACGCCGCCGCATCGAAAGCAGCATACCGGGCGGAGCGGGCATCGGCGCGGGGGTCGAAGCCATTCTCCGCGAGCGCGGGCCGCTGGGGCTCGTTATCTGGTTCTTCGACCGTCACGGGGAAATCCGCCTCTTTCACCGCTACGCCTCGGTGATGTTGTACGGCATCGATCCCGGCCAGCCCGCCGACGCCACGGATCAGGGCCGTCTGAGGCCGTACCGCGACGTCCCCGTGGAATACCAGCCCGGCGCGTTGCTTGTGCTCCTGCCGCCCTTTCTGTACGGTCGCGATTTCGCCGCCTACCGGACCGGTTTCGTCGTGTGGTGCGGTGTCCTCTATCTGGGCACGCTACTCCTGGGCCTGCGCCTGCTCGCCGATGGCCGGCCCATCACCGCCGCGCAGGCGAACCGCGCCCTCTGGGGATCGGCCGCGTTCCTCCTCTGCTTCGGCGGCTTGGCCGGCGCGCGCTTCGACCACGTCGTTCCGCTGCTCTGCGTGGTGGGCGGGATCCTTTTCCAGCGGGCGTCGCGTGCGAATTCCACGCCGTGGTTCGCCGTCTTCGGTGCGCTGGCCGCCGCGGGCGTGCTGGTGAAGATCGTACCCGGCGTGCTGATTCCAGCCGCCCTGCTATGGCTCTGCGCCGCGGTCCCCCGAACGCTGTGGCGGGCGGGCGGCGCCGTACTGGCCGGCTTCGTCGTGACATTGCTCGTGCTCAATCTCGCGTTCTACGCGATCTGGGGCGACGGATACGTGCGTAGCTTCACCTATCACATGGACCGCGGCATCCAGATCGAGAGCACCTATGCCGGGGCGCTCATGGCCGGAGACGGATTCGGCCAGCCGATCTCGGTCGGCAGAAGCCATGCCGCCGCCGGCCTCGAAACGCCCTATACCGGCCTGGTGAAGTCGCTTTCAGGCCCACTCTTCCTGGCGCTAGTGGGCGCCATCGCCTGGCGTTTCCTGGCCCTCAGGCGCGCTCTCCCGCCGGCGGCGCGCGACCTCGCGGTGCTGCTGCTGGGCACGGTTCTCCTGCTCGCTTTCATCCTCACCAACAAGGTGTTCTCGCCGCAGTACCTGCTCTGGCTCGGTCCGCTCTTCGCGCTCGCCTACGGCTTTCGCCCGCGTCTGGCACCCGCTGTCCTTGCGCTGCTCCTGGCCTCGGCCCTGACGCAGGCGATCTTTCCGGTCTTCTACAGGCAGCTCAAAGAGCTGCGCGCTCCGCTCATCGTCCTGCTCAACCTTCGCAATCTCATCCTGGTCGCGCTCCTGGCGTGGCTCGGGTGGACGCTGGCAAAGCGGCTGGGCGAAGAGCCCGTCGCGATCGAGCCGACACGCGACCGGCTCACCGCGGATCGGTGAACGAGCGGCCCTGGAGCGTTCGTCAGACTCGGATGACGCTCACGGGTGCGCGCCCTGGTCCCTCTGGCTACGCGCCGAGCCGTCGAACCACGCCTGACAGCGTCTCATGATCAGCGTGCGATTCTGGCGCTGCGAGCCGTACCGGTTCGCGAGTCCGTTCGGCGCGAGCAGGTCGCGGTAGCTGCCCGGGACGACGAGGGGCCGCTTGCCCGTCGCGTGGGTCAGGGCAAAGCTCATGACGATGTCTTCGCCTCCGCCTCTCGCGGGGTCGATGCGGAGGCCGAGCTCTTCGAGCGCGAGGAAGTAGTGCGGCACGTACCGCCGGTCCAGGCAAACCAGCCGCGTCAGGTGCATGAGCGTCTCGGTCGGCTGGCGGACGTGATCGACGTGCACCGCGTATTCATTGTCCAGCGTCGGATTGCGGCCGTGGAGCGTGTAGGCGCGCTCCGGGTCGCGGTGGTGCCACTCGATCAAGCGATCGATGGTGTCCTCGTCGGCGATCAGATCATCGTCGACCACGATGAGGCAGCCGTGCGAGGCGAGCAGGGCGGCGGCCCAGCGCGTGCTGAGACCCAGCTCTCCGCTGTTGACCGACCGAACTTTCGGGTCGCTGTGCGTGAAGGTCAGGTCCGGATTGTTGTTCCAGACGATGATCTCGGCAATCCGACGATATCGGGTATAGACGTCGAGGATGGTCCTCACGTTCGACGGCCGCTGCCAGTTCAGGAGAATGACGGTCGCGGCCGGTCCATCCTGGGCCCACCGCGAGCCGCTACCCTCGGCTGGTCCCGTCGTGGCGCGGCGCCGCCGGCGTCCGCGGACCTGCTCCCACATGGTGAGCAGACCGTTTGCCAGCCCGACGAGTGGCTTCATGACCGAATCTCACGAGGGTGACGTGTCGTTGCCGTCGACGCTACGATCCCGACCCGGCCGCATACCATGGCCGCTCGCGCCGGATCTTATCACGCACGAGCGCGGCGGCTTCGTACACGAGATCCGCGTAGCGGTCGCCGATAGCGGGCGCATCGAAGGCCATCGCCCGCAGGCGCCCGCGCTCGGCCAGTTTGTCCGCGAGCGCCGGAACGGCGAGGACCCGATGGATGGCCTCGGTGAGGCTCTTCGCGTCTCCGGCGCGCGCGAGCAGGCCGGTCTCGCCGTCGTGCACGATCTCGCGCGGCCCGTACTCGCAGTCGGCCGCCACGACCGGGGTTCCGCAGGCCATGGCCTCCACCAGGATGGATCCGAAGCCTTCCCACCGGGACGACAGGACGAACGCCGACGCGCGCGTGATCCAGGCCCACGGATTCTGCACGAATCCGGGCATGATCACTCGCGTGCCGATGCCCAGCTCGCGCGCCAGCGATTCGAGGCGCCCTCGTTCGGGGCCCTCGCCGAGAATGACCAGGGCCAGATCGGCGTCCGGCAGGCCGGCGAAAGCATGCAACAGCAAATCGAACCCTTTCTGCCGATGCAGCCGGCCGCACGCCGCGAGGAAACGGGCGGGGAAGCGAGTGCCATCCGTCTCGTGCGCGAGTCGGCGGATCCGAGCGACCTCGACCGGGTTGTGAACGACTCGCACGCGGTCGCGTGACACATCGAAGTCGCGTGCGAGCCCCTCGGCCACGCCGTTCGAGATCGTCAGCACCCGGTCCGGCGCGCGGTAGGCGAGCCGGGTCGCCCACCGCCGAACGGCGCGGCCGAGGCGCCCGGGCGCGTCGCTCTCGAGGATCGCGCGTGTGTTGTTCCCCTCGCGCAGGATCCATGCGACACGGCGCCGCCCGTACAGCCGGGTCGAGAGGAGCGCGGCGAGGTTCATCGACGCGGTGCAGCTGACCACCACGTGTGGTCGGAACTGACGGAGAAGATCGAGCTGCTGGAGCGGCACGAGCGGTACGCCCACGAGGAGGCGCGAAGACGTGGGCGGCGGCGCGTAGCTCATCCATCCCGCCGCCACCCGGGTCACCAGGACCCGCGACGGGTCGATCACGCCGTCGAGCGTTCCGCCCTGCGCGAGCAGACCGACGCGCGCGTCCAGCCCCCGCGCCTGCAGGTAGGGGATGAGCGTGAGCACCGTGCGCTCGGCGCCCCCGCCCTCGAGCGTCGCGAGGAGGAACAGCACCCGCGTCGGCGAGTCCGCTTCACCCGGCATCAAGGCGTCACCTGGCGCATGAGGATTCGCGCTCACGCGAGCCGCTCGTAGAGCGATTCGAACTTGCGAGCCGCGACCTCCCACGTGAAGGCGTCACGAACGTGCCGACGACCGCAGGCGGCGAGCTCCGCCGCACGCTCCGGCTGCCGGCAAAGCTGCTCGATTGCGCCGCCCAGTGCCCCCACGTCGTCGGCCGGACACAGCACGCCGTTTTCGCCGTGCTCGACGAGCTCCCCGGTGCCCCCGACGCGGGTGGTGATGAGCGGTGTGCCCACCGCCATCGCCGATAGAACAGCCAGGCTGAAGCTCTCCTCGCGCGAAGGGAGGATGGCCATCGAGGACTCCGTCAGCAACTTTCCGAGCTCGTCGTGGTCGACCCAGTCGCGAAGCTCGACTTTGTCTGTCAAGCCGAGCTCGTCGCGCATGCGCGCGACCGCCCCCCGGTACGGTCCCCTCCCGACAAGCCGCATGCGCGGGGCATCACGGCCGAGCTCACGAAGCGCCCGCAGCAAGATGTCGAGCCCTTTCGAGCGCTCGAATCGACCGAAGAACAGGGCTGGGCGGGTGTCTCGATCCGCGGAGGGTTGCCACGCGTAGCCGAAGAGCTCCGGCGGCGCGCCGTTGTGCACGGGATGGATGCGATCCGGCGCAACCCGATAGGCTCGTCGGATGAGATCGCCACCGTAGCGGCTCGGTGGAGCGCACACATCGGCGGCGCCCAGCGCGATACCCAGCGCGGCATACTTGCCGAACCCCGCGAGCAATCCGAGTCCGCGGGCCAGGGTGCGCCGTGGGGCGAACAGACCGGGCGGCAGGCTCGGATATCGCGGCGTCACGACGAACCCGAATCGGCAACGCGCTCGCACTCGGGGGAGCCGTGCAGCCTCTTCACCCTGGGCATGCACGATCGCGGGTGGTCCCTGAGTCAGCTCACGCCGGACGACGTTGGCGACTGTCCACGCGCTGAGCACCCTCAGAGGGGCACCAGCACGGCTCGTGTAATCCGGCAATGTAGCCCACCGCAGTCGATATGGCAGCGACGGCGGCGGGTGGACGAGCTCCCACGGCGTTTTGGTGAAGACCACGGTCACGTCATGGCCACGACGGGCGAGCGCCGACGCCAGGTCGTGGGTCGAGCGCTGCCCACCGCCGCTGTATCGGGACCAGGGAGAATAGTTGCACGTGAGCACTATTCGCACGGGCCGGCTTTTGGTGCAGGGATCACCCTGAAGCACGCCGAGCATCCTGATGGAAATGCAACCCCGGCCGCCGTCACGAAGCCGCGCTGAGCTGGCCGAGCAGCTCACGCACGAAGCGCGCCGGATCGAGCTCGCGAGACGCCCAGGCACGCGCGGCCTCGGCGTAGCGCCGCCGCCGGCTCGCGTCTCGGACCAATGCGAGCAGCTCTTCGGCCGCGCGCTCTTCCTGATCGGTGTGCAAGATCCAGCCGGTGACATCGTGCTGGACGGCCTCGACGGCGCCATCGTGGGCGCTGCCGATCGCCGCCGTGCCCGACAATCCGGCCTCCACGTACGTGAGCCCGAAGCCTTCGAATCCCGCTCGCGCGGGCTGCGGGAGCATGACGAAGAGATCGGCATGGTGGAAGTACGCGCCGAGCTGCTCCGTCGGTACGCTCCCGGTGAACACCACGCGCTCCGAGAGGCCGAGCCGATGCGCGAGCTGCTTCAGGAAGGTGCGGTGGGGACCGTCGCCGACTATGTAGTAGCGGTACGGGGGCAGTCGGCGATCGACGTGAGCGAGGAGCCGCAGCACGTGCTCATGCCCCTTGCGCTCGACCAGCCGGCTGACCGTGAGCAGCACGAAGGTGCCGGAGGGTTCGCGGTAGGGACTCTCAGAGTGTCGGGCGGGGTCGTAGATGCGCCGCGGGTCGTAGCACGGATGGAGGACGCGAAACTCGACGTCAGGCGCGCGCTCACGCAACAGCTCCCCGGTGGCGTGGGAATTGACGATCACACGCTGGGCTCGCCGGAGGGCGCGACATTGCAAAGTGAGACGGCGGCTCAGGAGCTCCCCAGGTCCCGAGGGGGCTTTGAGCTCATGGCCATGCACATAGACGGTGGCCTCGGCCCGCGGCGCCACCGGAAGCCCGTAGAGCCGAGCGGCGGCATCGAGAAAGATCACGAGCTCGAACCGGTGGCGCCGGAGGAGTCGGCCGAACACCAGCGCGTTCCGCATCTGGAGCGGCAGGTTGAAGACACCCTGGCGCGACCAGGCGAGCCGATCGTGGACAACATGGGCGCGGCCGCCGCCGGTGCCGGGTGGACAGAGGAGGTGCAGCTCACGGTCGGTCGACTGCATGAGGGTCGCACACACGATCTCGAGCAGGCTGGAGATGCCACCCAGCCGAGGCGGGGCCGAGCTCGAGACGACGAGCAGCGATGAACGCCGCGATCGGTCGAGCTGGCCGACTCGGCGCGGGGAGCCGCTCGACGCGCGGATTCCACCGATCGGCGAGCCGGCGTTCACGAGCGGAGAGGGCGCCGGGTTAGAGAGCGACGCATGGAGATGTCATTATCGCCCACCGTCGGCGCGATGTGGTATAGCAATGAAGTCCATGACGACGCAGCTTCGCGGGCTGGCCGTCCTGCTGCGCGACCAGCGAGCGCTGTACGCGATCGGCGCCGCCTTCGTCGCGATCGGCCTCGTCGCGACGCTCTCCTACCCGATGCTGGTCAAGCGCCTGATCGACGAAGGGGTGCTGGCCGGACACATGTCGCGGGTCAACGAGCTCGCGCTCTTGCTCCTGGGGCTGCTGGCCGCGGAGGGCGTCGCGACGGTCGTGCGCGACTACTACTTCAATCTCGCGGCCGAGCGCCTCACCATGCGGCTGCGGCAGAGCGTATTCGATCATTTGCTGTCCCAGGAGATTGGATTCTTCGACAACCGGAGCGTCGGTGAGCTCACGACCCGCCTGTGGGACGACGTGACCGTGATCGGTCGCGTCGTGGGTGAACCGCTTGGCGCCGCCATGCGGTTCGCGCTGATCAGCGCGCTCGGGATGGCGCTCCTCGTCTACACCTCGCCCGCGCTCACTCTGGTCCTGATGCTCGCGGTACCGCCGATCGCCGTCGTCGCGTGGGTCCTCGGCGGCCGTGTGAAGACCCTGTCGGCCAGCACGCAGCAGGCGTACGCGGAAGCCGGGATCGTGGCCGAGGAGTCGCTCGGCGGCATCCGCACGGTGCGCGCGTTCTCGCAAGAGCCGGCCGCCCGTGCCCGCTACCGAGAGAAGCTCACGGCGGCCGTGGAGACCGCCCGGCGCCGCATTCTCGCCAACTCCGCGCGAGGCGGCGTGTCGTTCGTGGTCGGCGAAGCGGCCGCGCTGTTCGGCCTGTGGGCCGGCGCGAATCTCATCCTCCAGGGCCGTCTCACCTCCGGGGCGGTGATCTCGTTCGTCCTGTACGGGCTCCTCGTCGCCCGCGGGCTTCGCCGCGCGTCGGAGTTCTGGGGCGAGGCCGTGCGCGGGCTCGGGGCCACGCAGTGGATCTTCGAAATGCTCGCGCGCGAGCCCCGGATGGCAGTCGGCGGCGGTATGCGCCTCGCGCGCGTCGAGGGCGCCGTCACGCTGGACGGCGTCCGCTTCCGATATCCGACACGCCCTGACGCGGACGCCCTGGCGGGCATCGACCTCCACGTCGGGCCCGGAGAGATCGTCGCCCTCGTCGGGCGCTCCGGCGCCGGTAAGTCGACGATCCTGAACTTGCTGCTTCGCTTCTACGATCCGGACGAGGGCCGGATCTCGATCGACGGCCACGACGCGCGCATCCTCGACCCGGCGTGGCTGCGCTCCCAGATCGGCGTCGTCCTGCAGGAACCGGTGCTCTTTTCGGGCACGATCGCCGACAACATCCGCTTTGGGCTCGCCGAGCGGAGCGACGCCGAGGTGGCCGCGGCCGCCGAGGTGGCGTGCGCCCGGGAGTTCATCGAGCGCTTCCCCGCCGGGTTCGCGACCCCGATCGGCACGCGGGGCGTCCAGCTGTCGGGCGGCCAGCGCCAGCGCCTGGCGATCGCGCGCGCGGTCCTTCGCCGACCGCGGATCCTCATCCTCGATGAGGCGACGAATGCGCTCGATTCCGAGAGCGAGGCGTTCGTGCATCAGGCGCTCCTGGCACTCGACTACGGCCCGACGACGTTCATCGTCGCCCACCGCCTGTCAACGGTGATCAACATCGGCCGCGTGCTCGTGCTCGATCGTGGGCAGATCATCCACAGCGGCCGACATGACGAGCTGCTCAGGACCTCGCCGGTGTATCGCCAGCTCATCGAAACGCAGCTCGCCGTCCGATGATCACGGAGCACGCCGAGGCGAGATGCCGCATCGGGTCGGAGCGCTTGCTCCATGGAACTCCGGTCGACCGCTGGACGCTCGGCTACGCGCTCGCGACCGCGGCCGTGCTCGTCTGGCGGGTGCCCGCCGGCCGCCTGCCCCTGTTCCTCGTCGTCCACGGGCTCCTCGGCGCGCTCGCGCTGCTGATGACGCACGCGCGGCGGGCCGGACCGGTGGGGCGATTCGTCGGCGACTGGTACCCCTTGCTCATCGTGACCGCGCTCTACACCGAGATCGGGCTGGTCAACCTGGCCGACGGGCGAGCGTACGACCGGATCGTGTTGGGCTGGGAGCAGACGCTCTTCGGATTCCAGCCTGCGCGCGAATGGATCCGCTCGAACCCGTCGGTCTGGCTCTCGTGGGTCCTCCATCTCGGCTACCTGGCGTACTACCCCATCGCCGCGGCGGCGCCGCTCGGGCTCTGGGCCACCGGACAACGGGAGGCGATGCAGCGAGTCGTGACGACGATCACGGCGACCTTCTATCTCTGCTACGCGACGTACCTCCTCTTCCCGGTCGTCGGGCCACGACACGTGTTCCCGGCCGCCGACAACGCCGCGACTCACACGGCGATCGCCCGGTTGACGGCGCGGTTTCTCGACCACGTCGCGGCGTGGGGCGCCGCGTTTCCGTCAAGCCACGTCGCCGTCTCCGTCGCCGCGACGGCTGCCGCGCTCTGCGAATGGCGAGCGCTCGGCATGGCACTCGTGGTGCCGACGACCCTGCTCGCTCTTGGCAGCGTGTACGGGCAATTCCACTACGCGGTCGACGCGCTGGCGGGGCTCGGCGTGGGGCTGGCCGTCGCGGCCGGCGCGAGGCTCGCGTCGCGACAGGGGGCACCAGCATGACACCGTATGCCCCGGTCACGGCGTCATCGAGCGCACCGAAGCTTTCCGTCTTTCCACGAGGGCCGCGCACACCTCTGCCAGCTGTTGGCCCATCCGCATCGTGCAGAAGCCGTGACGCACGGTCTCATGGGCACGCACCTGCATCTCTCGGGCGAGACGCGGCTCTCGGTACAGCGTCAAGAGGTGACGCCCGACGGCATGCCAATCATCGGGCCGGATCAGAAATCCGTTCTGTCCATGAACGACGACCTCGGCGATGCCTCCGACGTCCGTGGCGATGACGGCGTTGCTGAGGTACATGGCTTCGAGCAGGGCATTGGGCAATCCCTCGTTGCGTGAGCACAGCACGAAGACGTCGGCGGCGGCCATGTGTGGATAGGGGTTGGCCATGTGGCCGACGAAGTCGGTCGATGGCGCGATGCCCAGGTCGCGGGCCAGCGATTCGAGAAATGGCCGACGATGTCCGTCGCCGATCAGGACGAGCCTGGCGTCGGGTGATCCCGCCAGGGAATGAAAGTGCGCGAAGCCGCGCAGCAGCGTGTCGAGTCCTTTTCGATCGATCATGCTGGCCGTGCAGCAGACCGTCCATCGGGGAGGGACCGAGAGCGCCGGCCTTCTCAGCGCGTCGTCCAGGGCGTCGGTGTCGAGGCCGTTGTGGATCACGTGGATCCGTTCCGGTCGCGAGTAGCCGTTGGTCTGTAGGACTTGCTTGATGACGCCCGCGTTGACCACGACGCCATCGGCCATGGTGTCGTAGGCGAATCGCCGATATGGTCCCAGGCGTCTTACGATGCCCAGCCGGGCCAGCGTCGGGATGCGGCAGAGTCGCCCCGTGACTCCGGCGGCGATGACGTCGACGGGCTTGGTCGGAATCAGGACGGAAATCCCGAGGCGCTGAACCAGTCGGGACAGGCGCCAGACGGTGTAGAGATCGAGGGCGGTTGCGAAGGGAAGCCGTGTCTTCGACAGCCCGATGTGCCCGCCCACGGCCTCGTGGCGATACGCCAGGTGCACACCGTGCGTCGGCGCCAGGGCGGTCATGGCCATCGAGACCCACTTCTCGTTTCCACCCCAGACCTGAGCCGAATTCAGAAATAACAGGTTCACCAGGCACCGAAAGAAACTGTCGACGTGCCCGCGCGGGTGCTCCTAGCGGAGCGTGCCAAACGCGCGGTCCCAGAACGGGCTGGACACACCGAAGCGCGTCTCGGGCATGCGATAGTGATGCGTCAGGTGATGCTGACGGAGGTAGCGCGGCACGCGGCCGCGGAGCGCACCGGCGTGGCTGGCGTAGTGGAGCAGGTCGTAGGCCAGGTAGCCGAAAACGGCGCCGGCGAAGACCGGGGGCGCTGCCGACCCG
>QHSQ01000174.1 GCA_003221615.1 Candidatus Rokuibacteriota bacterium
GAGGCACCAACTGGAGAGGGACGAAGCAGCCGCGAGCAGGAGTGCAGGACGACCAGGCCGAGAACCGTATCAAGGACATGGACGACGAAGGAGCCGATGCCCATCTGCTGATCCCGACGTCGTGGGTCAGCGTCGTCGGCCTGCCCGATGTCGAGCTCGAGGTCGGGATGATCCGCGCCTACCACCGCCACGCGGCCGACTTCTGCGGCCAGTTTCCCGACCGCCTGAAAACGATGATCGTGGCCTCGACCCGCAAGGTCGATGAGGCGGTGCGGGAGATCCGCCAGTGGGGGACCTCCAAGTGGGCGGTGGCCGTCTGGCCCTTACTCGCCAAGGACATCCCCGTCGACCATCCGGACCTGGAGCCCATCTGGAAGGCCGCGCAGGAGCACGACCTGGCGGTCATGCATCATAGCCTGACCTGGAACCCTCCGTACTTTCCCGGCTACGAGGATCTGTGGGACAACATCTTTCTCGGTCGTCTCGCGTCCCACCCGTGGGGCGGCATGCGCTTCATGGCCGCCTTCATCGGCGCCGGCATCATGGATCGCTACCCGAGCTTGCGCATGGGCATTCTGGAGTGCGGCTCGGGATGGCTCCCCTTCTGGGCCAAACGCATGGACGAGCAGGCGATCTACGTCGGCGGCGTGGCGCCGCTCAAGCATGCGCCGAGCGAGTACATGACCAGCGGCCGCTTCTTCTGCAGCATCGAGCATCACGAGGGCGAGGAGATGTTCAGCTACGTGCGAAGCGTCCTCGGAGACGACGTCCTCATGTACGCGTCGGACTATCCCCACTCGGAGTGCCAGTTCCCCAACTCCGTCGACAACGTGCTGAAGTGGTCGAGCCTCAAGCCGGACACGAAGAAGAAGCTCCTGTGGGACAATGCGGCCAGATTCTACAAACGGACCTGAGGAGTGACACATGCCTGAGATCAGCGGCTTGGGCCACGTCGGGCTCTTCTGCAACGACCTCCCGAAGATGCGGGACTTCTACGCCCGCGTCCTCGGGCTCACGATCAGCGACGAGAACCTGGAGCGCGGAATCTGCTTCCTGAGCGCGGCGCCCGACGCCGAGCACCACGAATTGGCCCTCGTCCAGGCGAAGGAGCCCGGGCAGAAGACCCACAACGTGCAGCAGGTGTCCTTCAAGGTGAAGCGCCTGGACGACGTGCGGGGCTTCTATCATCGGCTCCAGAACGAGGGCATGAAGATCGATCGCACCGTCACGCACGGGATCGCCTGCAGCGTCTATTTCTTCGACCCCGAGGACAACCGAGTCGAGCTGTACTTCACCACTCCCTACAAGGTGCGGCAGCCGCTCGGCGAGCACATCGACCTGGACAAGCCCGACGCGGAGCTACTGGCCTTCGCCAAGTCGCTCGAGGAGATCAAGGGGCCGCCCCGCGGCGCCCAGCAGCCCGTCGGGTGATCCGTCGCCCCGAAATAATCCTCGGCCGTCGCCCGTACTCTCTTGGCAGACGGCGAGGAGCGTGCGGTCATAGAGACCGGCAATGCAACGGCCTCGGGCGCGGGTGCGAACGACCGGCGAGCAGAGATTGACCTTGCGCGTCGCGCCCGCCGCGGCGACGCGGCGGCTTTCGACGCGCTGGTGCTCCGCTTCCAGCGGCCCGTCCTGCGTTTCTGCTGGCGACTGCTCCGATCCACCGACGCCGAGGACCTGGCGCAGGACACGTTCGTACGGGCCTTCGTCCATTTCGAGCGATTCGATCCGGAGCGGCCGGTCCTGCCGTGGCTCATCGCGATCGCGCGCCGGCTCTGCCTGGACCTCCTGCGGCGGCGAAAGATGACCGCGAGGATCGAAGCGATGCCGGTCAGCGACCAGCTGGCGCCAAGCCCGGAAGGGGAGGCCTCGTTTCGGGAGCAGCTCGCGCGACTCGATCGAGCTCTCGCCGATCTGGACGAGGGGCCGAGGGAGGCGATCATTCTGTTCCACACCGAGGAGATGTCGTACCGAGACATCGCGGCCGCCCTCGAGGTGCCGATGGGGACGGTGATGACGTGGCTCCATCGCGGCCGCGCCCAGCTCAAGAAGGCGCTGGAAGGCGCGCCCATCACATGAGCCAGCGACCTGACGAGAACGGGCAGCTCAGCAGCCTGCTCCAGGCGCTTGCGGCGCCGGAGCCGTCGGAGGAGTTCCTCACCGGGGCGCGGCGGCGATATCTCGAGGCGATCGCGTCGCGCGAGCGGCGTGCGGTCTTCACCGGCCTCGCGGCCGCCGTCGTCGGTCTGGTCGTGATCGCTACCCTGCTGGCCACGACGGTCGAGCCGGCCGCTCTCGTGATGTGGCTCGCGGAAGCGATGGCCGACCTCGCCAGATGGACGACCGGCGTCGCCGTCGTCTTCGCCCTCGTGCCGCTGACGATCTGGACTTCAGCCGCCCTGGGCTCCACCGCGGCCGTGCTGTCCCTGGTCCTCATCGCGCGGGCGCGATCGCTGGCGCTCGTGAAATAAGCGGCGCGCTCGACCGTACTCCCGGGCGAAGGGAGATCGGACATGAGCGCAGCCAAGCTGATCGTCGTTCTCGTCGTCGCTCTCATGCTGCTGCCCGGCCTCGCCTGGGCGGCCACGCCGGACAGCCGGCGGCTCGAGGGGCGACTTCCTGACAACGCTCCCGTCGTCTCCATCGATCAGCCGCGCGGGACGGTTCTCGACGCGCTGACCGCACTCGCCAAGCAGACGGGCTGGAGTCTCGTGGTCACCGCGCCAGAGAGCGCGACCACCCGCCCGCTCACCATTCAGGTTTCCAAGCGCCCCGCCGGTGAGGTGCTCGATCTGGTTCTCGAGGCCGGCTCGCTCCGGGCCTCGTTCGCTGACGGTGTCCTCCGCGTCCGCTCGGACACTACCGCAGCGTCCGGGGATTCCTGGCGCGAGCGACGGCGTGAGCGGCGCGGTCGTCACGGGTCCGAGCGCGTCGTGTTCGGCCAATCCCTGACGATCGGCGCCGACGAGACCGTCAACAAGGCCGTGGCCATCGGCGGCTCCATCACGATCGCGGGTCACGTTCAACGAGATGCCGTGGCGGTCGGCGGCTCGGTCACGCTGCTGCCGGGCGCGCGCGTCGAAGGCGACGCGGTCGCGATCGGCGGCGCCGTGTCGGTCGGGGAGGGCGCCTCGCTCGAAGGCGACAACGTGAGCCTCGGCGGAACGATCCCGACGATGGTCGGGTCGATGATTCGCGGGGGGGTCGGCAACATGCGCTCGATGTTCGGCTTCGCCTCGCGGGCGACCCGCGCCGTCCTGCTCTACGTCATCGCGCTCCTCATTGCGGTCGCCTTCCCCGGCGCCTTGATGCGGGTGAGGGAATACCTCGTTGATCGACCCGGGCTCTCGGCGCTTGCCGGGATCGCCATCCTCCTGGGGTTCGCCCCGCTCCTCTTCATGCTGGCCGTGACGGTCATCGGGATCCCGCTGATCCCGGTGGCGGCAATGCTCCTCGTGGCCCTCTTCCTGTTCGGATTCACGGTCTCGGCCGGATGGCTCGGCGACAGGATGCCGGTCAGTCAGGAGAACAAGACGCCCGTGAAATCGGTGGTACGGGGAGGTGCCGTCCTCGTTGTGGTCGGCCTGTTGCCGTGGATCGGCACGGCAGCGCTCATCCTCACGGCGGCCGTCTCCGCCGGCGCGGCGCTCCTCTCGCGCTTCGGGCGCAAGGTGGCGATAGCAAGCGCGGCTTGAAAGGGTCGAGGCGGGGCGTGTACTCTCCGGGCAACCTGTCGGAGGAGGCTCGCCCATGTACGACCTGGTGCTGAAGGGTGGCGTGGTCATCGACCCCGCGCAGGACCTGCGCGGAGCGCTCGACGTGGCGGTGCAAGACGGGAAGATCGCCGCCGTGGCCGCCAACATTCCGGCGTCCGAGGCTCGGCGCGTGATCCACGTGCCCGGCAAGACGGTGACCCCGGGGCTCATCGACCTTCACACCCACGTCTTCGACGGTGTCGCGGCCAACGGCGTCCATCCGGACATCGCGGGGGTGCACGCCGGGGTCACGACGGTCGTGGACGCCGGCAGCTCGGGCTGCGCGACGTTCAGCGCGTTTCCCCGCCACATCCTGCCCAAGTGCGAGACCGAGGTGATTCCGCTCCTGCACATCTGCCAGACCGGACTCGCGACGAATCCGGACATCATCGCCGAGAGCAGCATCGATCTCGAGAGCACCTTGAAGGTCGCGCGGGCGCACAAGGGCCTCATCAAGGGGATCAAGGCGCGCATGGTCTCTCCCGCGCTCGAGATCTTCGGGATGGAGATGCCGCGCCTGGCCAAGCGCGCGGCGCGCGAGAGCGGCGTGCCGCTGATGGTGCACATCGGTGATACGACCAAGCGCTACGACCCGAACGTGATCCGCGAGCTGCTCCCGCTGCTGGAGCCGGGCGACATCGTCACGCATCTCTTCACCGCCAACCCGGGCGGCGTCCTCGATACCAACGGAAAGCTGGTGCCCGAGGCCAAGGAGCTCGCGGCCCGCGGCGTATGGCTCGACACGGCACATGGCCGCATGAACTTCGGCTTCAACGTCGGCCGGCGCGTCCTCGACCAGGGCCTCACTCCGCACTGCATCAGCACGGACCTGACGATTCCGGGCCGGGCCAACACCGTGCACAGCATGGTGGAGATCATGGCGCGCTTCCTCGGCATGGGCTTCACGCTCGAGCAGGTCATCGCGATGTCCACGGTGAATCCCGCGCGCGCGATCGGCGAGGTGACCCGTCTCGGCAGCCTTGCCGTCGGGCGCCAGGCCGACATCTCGGTACTCGAGGTCCGTGATGGTCGGTGGGTGGTCTACGACACCCTGCGGGACTCGATGAAGATCGACAAGACCGTCGTGCCGGTGCTGACGGTGAAGCGCGGCCGCGTCTTCGAGCCGGAGTGGGGTCCGCACCCCTGGGGCTGGGAGCCGGAGCGCGTCGGCTGACGATGCAGTTCGGCCTGATGCTCCGGGCGCAGTTCCCGGGCGGCGACGACATGCCCGCGCGGTTCCAGGAGCTCCTGGAGCAGGCGCGGCTCGCCGACGCGCTCGGCTTCGACTCGATCACCAAGGGCATGCACTACAGCAGCGCGCCGTGGCAGGGGCTGCAGCAGCTGCCCTTCCTCTCGCGCGTCATGGCCGAGGCGCCGCACCTGCGCCTGAACTTCGGGCTGATCTTGCTCTCGCTCCACAAGCCTCTGGACGTCGCAGAGCAGATCGCCACCGTCGACGTCATGAGCGGCGGCAAGGTCATCTTCGGCGTTGCGCTCGGCTATCGCGACGTCGAGTTCCTGGCCTTCGGCACCACGCAGAAGGAGCGCGTGAAGCGATTCGAGGAGAATCTCGACGCCCTCCGGCGGCTCTGGACCGAGGACACGGTGGACATGGTCGGGTCACACTTCACGTTGCTCGGCGCGTCGTCGTCGCCCCGGCCCCTGCAGAAGCCGCATCCCCCGATCTGGATCGGGGCCAACGCCGATCCCGCGATTCGCCGTGCGGCACGCCTGGGCGACTGCTGGTACGTCAACCCGCACAACCGCATCGAGACGATCGTGCGGCAGGTCGAGGTCTACAAGCGGGCGCTCGACGAGTACCGCAAGCCGTTTCCGATCGAGTTTCCGGCGCGCCGCGAAGTGTTCGTGGCCAGGTCGCGGAGCGAGGCCATCCGGCTCTGCGCGCCGTTCCTGGCCGCGAAGTATAAGGCGTATCACGAGTGGGGTCAGGACCGCGCGATGCCCCAGGCCGACAACGATCTGGGCGCCGGGTTCGACGACCTGATCCGCGACCGGTTCCTCCTTGGCTCGCCCGATGAGGTCGCCGAGCAGATGCTCGCGCTCAACCGCGCGACCGGGATCAACCATCTCATCATGAGCGTGCAATGGCCGGGCATGCCGCAGAGCCTCGCGCTCGACGAGCTTCACATGCTGGCCGAAGAGGTGTTTCCCAGAGTGCGGCAGGGCTAGCCCGGCCGTGCGCCTTCCAACCAAGGAGACGTGATGCCCAAGAAGGAGATCGTGCAGGTCAACCCGGCGGCGGCCAATCCGAATCTGTCGCCGGCCACGAAGTTCGGCAACCTCGTCTTCGTGTCCGGTCAGACCGGACGCCATCCGATCACCGGCGAAGTGGGCAAGGACATCCGCGAGCAGACCCGCAACGTCCTCGAGCGGATCAAGACGATCCTGGCGGCCGCCGGCACGTCGCTCGACAACGTGCTGACCGTCACGACGCACCTGACGAAGCGGGAGGACGTCGCGGCGTACAACGAGGAGTACGCGAAGTATTTCCCGGCCAACAAGCCGGCGCGCACGACCGTGTCGGCGGCGCTCAACTCGCCCGAGCTGCTCGTCGAGATCACCGTCACCGCTTGCATCCCGAGCTGATTCGATTACATGGGGGGCCTCGACGGGCCCCCCATGCGCCCCGCGCTCGGGGCGCCCCCGCGTAGCTGGAGCGCCCCTCGAAGTTGCTCGGCGAGGTTCTCAGGTACGGGGCCGCAGCGCCAGTGCCGCCGGCATCACGTCGGCGAGTGCTCGCGCGAGCTGACCCTTCTGGTCCCACGACGCGAATCTGAGGATCGGCGTCGTGCAGCCGGCGTCGACGTACGCGTGGAGCTTCTCCACGATAGCCGTCGGCGGCCCATACGCGAGCCAGCCCTCGATGTACTCGCGGGTCATCGCCGGGCTGTAGTACGTCTGCAGGAACTTGACCGCCTCCTCGAATGCGGCCTTCCGATCGTCGTTGATGTTGACCATGAGGTGCAGGGCCGACTCCATCGACGCGGTCGGTCGATGCGCCTCACGCGCAACACGGCGGATCAGCTCCCAGCGCTCCTTGAATCGCGCGACCGGCGTGTTGTCGGTCATCCAGCCGTCGGCGAGCAGCCCCACGCGGCGGAGCGCGCGATCCATGACGTGCCGCTGGGTCAGCTCGGGCTTGGGATTGGTGGCGATCCAGATCGGCGGGCACGGCTTCTGGACTGGCTTCGGCTCGAGGGTGAGATCGCGGAACTGGTAGAAGCGGCCCTCGTGGCTGACGTGGTCCTCGGTCCACAAGCGCCGTAGGATCGTCATGCCCTCCTCGAGCCGCGGTCCCCGGTCCGCGAGCTTCACGCGGAACGGCGCGAACTCGGCCTCCGCTTTCTCGCGGGGTAGACTGCCGCCCACACACGCGCCGAGGATCATCCGGCCGCTCGAGACGTGGTCGAGCGCGGCCCACTGGGCGGCGAGGAAGATCGGGTCGCGCAGCGGGAACGTCGAGAGGCAGCAGGTTCCGAGCCGCACGCGCCGGGTGCGCGCGGCGATGGCCGAGAGCAGCACGAGCGACTCGAGCCGGGGCTTGGCGAAGAGGCTGTCGCCGACCCAGATCGAGTCGAGGGCGCCGGAGGCGTCGGCCTGCTCGGACACCGCCAGCAGCTCGTCGACGCTCGTCGCGCCGAACAGCACGCCCCGGTTGGGCAGGCTGAGCCCGTATCGCGGCGCCCGCGACATACTCACGCGGGCAGGGGACGGCCCTTCGTCTCCGGCGCCGCGAACGGAGTGACGAGGAGCCCCAGGAGATAGCTGAGTCCGATGATCGATGCCGCCATGCTCACGCCCCCCAGGCTCACGATCAGCCATCCGGCCAGCAGTGGCCCGGCGGCCGCGAGATAGCGGGTGACGTCGAACACCAGAGAGATCGCCGAGCCTCGCACGGCCGTCGGAAACAGCTCCGGCAGATACACCGGCATCCATGCGAACTGGCCGAGCGTGAAGAATCCGTTCACGGCGGCCACGACCAGAAAGACGGAAGGGTCCTGCACCGCGCGGAACAGCACGAGGACGAGGACGACCGCGCCCGCGTAGTAGAGCAGCATCGTGGGCTTCCGGCCCCAGAGGTCGGCGAGCACGCCGAAGACGAAATAGCCGAGGATGCCCCCGAGGTTGTAGTAGAGCCCGGCCAGGGCAGCCCAGCGCAGCGCATCGCCGCCGGCCCGAGACGCGAGCTGCCCTGCGTAGAACGGAATCCACGTCGACACCGCCCACCACGCCACGATCGTGGAGAGCGACAGGGCGAGCAGGAGGAGCAGGCGCCGCCGAAGGTCCGGGATCGCCAGGATCTGCTTGACGGTGAACCCGACCAGGATCCGATCTTCACGACTGGCCGGCTCCCCGCTCGCCAGACGCTGGCGCGCCTGACGCCGGCGCTCGCTCGCGGCGATCCACAGATCGGGATCGCGCACGCTGCTCCGAATCCACAGCACCGAGAGGGCGGGCAGGATGCCGAGGAGGAACATGTACCGCCACGCATCCGGCCCCAGCGGCGCGACGTAGAGCCACACGCCCGACGCGAGCAAGAGACCGAAGCCGATGGCCGATTGGAGCACGCTGGCGGCGCGACCCCTCGACCTCGACGGCCAGGACTCACCCAGGATCGCGGTGCCGGGTCCCCACTCGGCGCCCAGGCCGAGTCCCGTCAGGAAGCGCAGGATCAAGAGGCTCGTGTAGCTCGCGGCGAACGCTGTGAGCCCCGTGAACAGCGCGTACCAGAGAATCGACAGCATCAGCATGCGCTTGCGGCCGATGTAGTCCGCGAGGACGCCGGCGATGATTCCGCCGGTCGCCCACCCGACGAGGGTCACGGCCAGGAGCCCGCCGATATAGATCGGGATGCTTGCGAGCTGGTCCGGGGGAAGGAGCTGGCGAAGGGCGACGCCCGCCACGAGGATCAGCGCATAGGTCTCGTAGCCGTCGAACATCCAGCCGAGAAAGGACGCGATCAGCGCTCGCCAGCTCGCTGCGGTCAGCGCCTGCGGTTGGGCATGCTCGGGGGCCGCGATAGTCGCCATCATCCCCTCCTCGGAATCTCGGGAACTAGGGTCGGTGTCGCTCCTCGCGCTGCCAGACCGCGGTGAGCGCATCGCGGTCGACCTTGCCGTTCGCGTTCTTCGGAACCGTGTCTACGACGACGACGGCCGCGGGCACCTTGAACGCCACGAGCCTGACGCGGCAGTGCTCGAGGAGCGCCGCCTCAACGGGAGCTCGCCCGGGGCGCGGCGCCACGAATCCCACCGGGACCTCGCCGTAGATGTCGTCGCGCACGCCGAGCGTACCCGCATCGGCGACGTCGGGATGCTCGAGCAAGCAGTTCGTGATCTCGAGCGAGGCGATGTTGACCCCGCCCTTGATGATGATGTCCTTCTTGCGGCCGGTGATATAGACGTAGCCTTCATCGTCTCGCCGCGCGAGATCGCCGTTGCGGAACCCATCCTGAGAAATTGGCACGAGCTTGTCCGGCCCCTGCCAGTACGCCGAGGCGAGCTGCCGTCCGCTGACGACCATCTCGCCCTCCTCGCCGGGCGGGAGCTCGCGTCCGGCGTCGTCCAGAATGCGCACGCGCATGTTCAGGGTCGGCCGCCCGATGGAGCCGAGCTTGCGGTGTCCCGGCTGGTTGCCGCACATGAAGCCGGTCTCGGTGCCGCCGGCGAGCTGCACGATCTGGATGCCGTAGGTCTTCTCGAACTCCTGGTGCTTGTCGACGGAGAGCGGCGCGGTCGACGAGGTCATGAATCGAAGCGCCGGCAGGTCGGCCTTCGTCACGGCGACCGGCCTCGCCAGCAGCATGTTGATCACGGTCGGGATGCCGACGCAGACCGTGACGCGATAGTCACGCAGCCAGTCGAAGAAGCGCGCCTGCGAGAACTTGCGCGCGAGCACGAGCGTGGCGCCGGTCAGCATCGTCGGCCCGACCGAGAGGATCTGGGGCGAGGACCAGCTGAAGTGACGGTAGTCGAGGATCGTGTCGGCTTCGCTGATCTCGAGCCGGTCGACCGGGGACTCGCACATGGCGTAGTACGCCTCGTGGGTCCAGATCGCGCCCTTTGGCGCGTCGGTCGTGCCGGACGTGTAATCGATCAGCGACCAGTCCGTCCGTGCCGGCCGCGCGGCGACGGGCGCGCCGGACTCAGCGGCGAGGCGCACGAAGAGATCGTCAGCGGCGGGGGCCGGCGCATTCCACGTCCCGAACGCGAACCACGGCGCTCCGCCGGTGCCGAGCGCGCGGGGATCGCTGGCGCGCGCGCGGCTCCAGAAGACGGCTTTGGGCGCCACGTCGTGCAGGATCTGGCTCACGTGCTTCTCGCGGATCTCGACGTTGATCGGATTCACGATCACGCCGGCCCGCAGCGCGCCCCAGAAGACGACCAGCGGCTCGATCCCGTTGTCGGAGAGCAGTGAGATCCGGTCGCCGTGGCGAATGCCCTCGCGGGCGAGGAAGTCGACGAACCGCCGGGTCAGCGCCTCGAACTCGCCGAACGTGATCCGCGATCCCTGATCCGGACTCTGGATGAAGACCTTGTCGGGCCGCCGGCGGGCATGCTCCTCGAGCAGGGTGTTGACGTCGACAAACGCGCTCGACCCCTGCGCACTCATCGCGGCCGATACTGCGCCGCCGACTGAGGCATCGTCAAGCGCCTCGGCGCTCCTGTAGAATCCGGTCGAGAGAGGGCGCTAGCCGGTCGATCTCAGGCGGCGCGAAGTCAGGAGCAGGAGCGCGTTGGCGGAGACGAGGGCACCGCCGACCAGCACCGCGAAGCGCGCGTCGACGGCGGCGGCGAGTGCGCCGGCCAGCAGACCGCCGATCGGCAGCAGGTTCCAGCAGAGCGAGTAGAGGCTCAGGACGCGGCCGCGCAAGTGATCCGGCACCGTCTGCTGGATGATCGTGGTGACGTGGGTCAGGTAGAACGTGCTGCAGAACCCGGTGAGAGCCAGCATGGGAAACGCGAACCCCATGCCGGGCGATCGCGAGAACATCATCAGCGCCAGCCCCATGCACATCGCGGCGGCCAGCATCAGCAAGCCGGGCCGAAGGATCCGCTGGGCGGCCGTCGCGATGATGAGCGTGCCGAGCATGGACCCGGCGCCGTGCGCGGCGCTCAGGAGCCCGTAGCCCGTCGAGCCCATCCCGAAGTACGTGTCGGCGTAGACGGGCAGCAACGTGATGTACGAGAGGCCGAACAGCGCGTTGAAGAGGGCGAGGCTGATCAGGCTCGCGAACACGAAGTTGTGGCCGACGAAGCTCAGGCCCTCGACGAGCTGGGCGAGCACGCGGCGTCCGTCGCCGGCCTTGATTTCCTCGCGCACGTCGAGACGGCTGTAGAGCGCGAGCGCGGTGCACGAGGCGATCGCGGCCAGACCGAAGCCGACCGTGCCGCCGAACGCCGCGATCAAGATGCCGGTGACCGACGGACCGATCATCCGGCCGGCCTGCCATGGGATCGAGCCCAGCGCGATCGCGTTCGGGAGCCGCTCGCGGTCGATCAGCTGGGGCACGAGCGACATCCGGCTCGGCTCGTCGAATGCGCGGAAGGTACTGCTGAGCGCCGCGAGCACAAGCAGGTGCGGAACGCGGGCGAGCCCCAGCACGATCAGGCCGAAGGCGAGGATCAAGGTCGACGAGGTCAGCGTGGTCGTGACGAGCAACAGCCGGCGCCGGCTCGTGCGGTCGGCCAGGACGCCGGCCAGCAGCTGGAAGAGGACGAGCGGCGCGCCCTGAGCGAGGCCGAGATAACCGAGGTGCAGTGGATCGCGCGTGAGCTCCCACGTCATCCAGGCGAAGGTCACGTACTCCGCCCGATGGCCAAGGACGTAGAAGACCAGGCCTGACCAGTAGAGACAGTAGTTCCGGGTCTTGAGGGCGGCGAAGGGGGACGGCCGGGCCGTCGCCGCCGGGCTCGCCGGGCGAGCCTCTAGTCGGTGAGCGATCTGAAGATCTCCACCTCGGCCTTGCCCTCGGTGAGTCCCTCCTTCTCGCGTCGCTCCCGATACGCGGCCAGGTGTGGCGCCTTGCGGTGGACGTCGAACGCGGCGTCGTCCTTGTACTGCTCGTAGAAGACGAAGAGGTCGGGATCTTTCGTCGACCGGTGCGGGCGATACACGAGGCAGCCGGGCTCGGCCTTCATGACCGCGGCGACCTGCTCCTGGAGGAGCGCGGCGAGCGCATCGCCCTTGCCCTTCGCCGCCCGAATCTTCGCAACGACCGTGAGCACGTTAGCCATCAGTCTTTCTCTCCTGGGATTTGGAAAGCGCGTCGCGAACGAGGCTAGGCCAACTCGAGGGGGTCGTCAAGCGGGCGTGAGCTCGGCGAGGACCGTCCGGAGGACCTCCGTGTCGACCGGCTTCACGAGGTGCGCGTCGAAGCCGGCGGCCTGCGCGCGCTTGCGGTCGAGCGGCTGACCGTAGCCGCTGATCGCGACCAGCCGGACCTCGGTGCCGCGCGCCATCGCCCGCAGTCGCCGGGCGACCTCGAAGCCATCGATTCCCGGCAAGCCGAGGTCGACCAGGGCGATCGCGAATGCGCGGGACTGCGCGTGGTCGAGACCATCCTCGCCGCTGCCCGCGGCTATCACCTCGTGACCGTCGAGCTCGAGCAGCAGGCGCAGGCTCTCGCGCGCGTCGTCGTTGTCCTCCACGATGAGGATCCGCGTCGGACGGAACGCGGACGGCGCGGGCAGATTCGTCGGCGTGACGGGCGCCGGGCTTGCGGGCAAGCGAACGACGAGCTCACTCCCGAGCCCTTCTCCCGCGCTGGTCGCTTCGACGGAGCCGCCGTGCAGCTCGACCAGCCGACGGACAAGCGTCAGGCCGAGGCCGAGGCCGTCGGCGCGTGCGTGGCCGCCTCCGCCACCCCGAACGAACAGGTCGAAGATCTGCGGCAACAAGGCGGCCGGAATCCCGCGCCCGGTGTCGCTCACCCTCAGCACCGCCTCGGTGCCGTCCCGCTGCACGCTGACGACGATGCGACCTCCGCGCGCGGTATAGCGGAGCGCATTGTCCAGGAGGTTCGCGACGACTTGTTCGAGTCTCGACGCGTCCCCGATCACCCAGACTGAATTGGTCTTCAGCACGATCTCGTGCTGCGCCGTCTTGCCCGCCGCCTCGAACGCCTGGAGCGCCCGCCGGGCCACGTCGCCCAGCGCCACCGGCTGGCGCTCGACCACGATCCGGCCGGTGGTGACCCGCGCGACGTCGAGCAGGTCGTCGACGAGACGGGCCAGGTGGTGGGTCTGGCGTCCGATGATCATCCGGATTCGCGCGGTGTCGTCGTCCTGGTGTCCGAGCTTTTCGAGCACCGTGACCGCGTTGCTGATCGCGGCCAGGGGATTTCGGAGCTCGTGGGCCAGCATCGCGAGGAACTCGTCCTTGCGACGATCGCGCTCCTCGATCTCGCGATAGAGGCTCCGGTTGTCGAGCGCGATCGCCGTGCGGCTCGCCAGATCGCGGACGAGATCGATGTCGGCGGTGGTATAGCGGCGGTTGGATTCGAGCATGGCGCACGCCATCGCGCCGAGCGTCGTGCCGCGAGCCGGCAAGGGCGCCACGATCGCCCACGTCCCGCTGCCGTCCTTCGCGGTCAACGTCTCGAGCTTGTGGCTGACGATCACGCGCAATGCCGCGTCGAGAATCTCGCGGTGCCCCGCGATGCCGGCGGGTGGCGAGCCGAGCCGGCCCTCGGCGTCGACGCGCAGCCACACACCCTCGGCTTCGGACGTTCGGGCGGCGTCGGCGGGGATCACGCCGGCGAGGTCGGCGACGTACGGCAGCACCGCGCGAAGCAGGTCGCCGGCGATGGAGGCGCTCTCGAGCGGCCGGGTCATCACGCGCGTGGCCTCGGCTAGCACGCCCAGCCGGAGGTTGTTGGCCTCCGCGGCGGCCCGGGCGGCTTGCTCCGCGGCGAGCGCCACCCGCTCTTCCGCGTGACGGCTCGCCTGGGCGTGCATCCGCGCCAGCTCGACGAACACCCTGACCTTGGTGCGGAGGATGTCCGGCAAGAACGGGCTGAAGAGATAGTCGACGGCGCCGAGCGAGTAGCCGCGGGCGGCGTGCAGCTCGTCGGTGTCGGCGGTGAGAAAGATGATCGGCACGTTGCGCGTCCGCGGGCGCTGGCGGATCATCGCGGCGGTCTCGAAGCCGTCCATCTCCGGCATGTTGACGTCGAGCAGGATCACCGCGGCGTCGTGGTCGAGGAGATAGCGCAGCGCCTCCCGACCGGAATCGACGGCGACGATATTCTCGCCGAGCTCGGCCAGCACGGACTCGACCGCCATCCGCTGCGCGGCCGTGTCGTCGACGATCAGGATGTCGACGCGGTCGCGCGACGCCGGGAGAAGCGGCTCCGGATCGGCGCCGGATCCTTCGACCGTGCTCATCGGCCTTGCATGCTCACCGCGGTCATCGTCAGCGGACCAGCCACGCCCGGAGCATGGCGACGAGCTCCTCGGGATCGACCGGCTTGGCGAGATAGTCCCAGGCCCCGGCCTCGATGCACTTCTCGCGATCGCCCTTCATGGCCTTGGCGGTGACCGCGATGATCGGCACGTGCCTGAACCGGGGATCCAGCCGGATCTGTCGCGTGGTCTCCATCCCGTCCATCTGCGGCATCATGATGTCCATCACGACCACGTCGATGTCGGCGTAGGCCTGCAGGGTCTTGATGGCATCCCGCCCGTTCTCGGCGGACACCACCAGCATATGGTGCTCCTCGAGGACGCTGGTGAGGGCGAAGATATTGCGGATGTCGTCGTCGACGATCAGCGCCTTCTTGCCGCCCAGCGCGCGGCTGCCGCCGTGCAGGTCGCTGAGGATCCTGCGCTGCGCCGGCGAGAGATCGCCGAAGCGGCGGTGGAGATAGAGCGCGGTCTGGTCCAGGAGCCTCTGCTCGGTGCGCACGTCCTTGACCGTCAGACCCGGCACCGCGCGCTTGATCGCTTCGACCTGATCCTCGCCGTCCGGGTCGCCGTGCACGAGCATCGGCACGGTCCCCGCCGGCCCGCCTGCGACCAACCGCTTCGCGAGATCGAGCGGCGTGACGTCGGGCAAGCGCGGATTCAGGACCAGGCAGTCCGGAAAACGGCGCTCGAGCGCCGCCGTGGCATCGGCGCCGGTGCCGACGGCGGTGACGCTCACGTCGGGCCCGTCGAGCAGCGCGACCAGCTGTTCGCGCCTCGCCGCGCTGGGCTCGACGATCAGGAGCTCACGCGTGGCCTCGTCGGCGTGGCGCTTGATGGCCGCGACCGTCTGCTCGAGCGCCTCGCCGGTGGCGAGGGGCTTGGTGATGACCATCCGCGCGCCGAGTCGCAGGCCGCGCGCGGTGTCGTCATCGGTGGTGATCACGTAGATGGGGATGTGCCGGGTCGCCATGTCGTTCTTGATCCGCTCGAGCACCCAGTAGCCGTTGATGTCCGGCAGCGAGATGTCGAGCGTGATGGCCACCGGCTGGAACTCGCTGCTCAAGCCCAGGGCCGCGGCGCCGAACGACGTGATCACGCCCTTGAGGCCTTGCGCGCGCGCTTCGTCCAGGAGCGCGCGCGCGAACGCCGCGTCGTTCTCCACGATCAGCAGGACGCGATCGCCCGGCTGGATGGCCCGCCGGTCGTCGCTTTCCTCCTCGACGGCGGTCGCCGTCGCCGCCTCGGCCAGGACCGCCGCGATGGGCACCCGCGTCGCCGGCACCTGGGGGACGCCCTCCCCGTCGGTGGTCGCCCGGCGCGGTGTCGGTTGCGGGGTGTAGGTCATCGGCAGATAGAGCGTGAAGGTGCTGCCGCGGCCGGGTGAGCTCACCAGATGGATCTCGGCGCCCAGAAGACGGGACAGCTCGCGGCTGATGGCCAGGCCGAGACCGGTGCCGCCGTAGGTGCGGCTCGTGCTGCCGTCGGCCTGCTGGAATGCCTCGAAGATGATCTGCTGCTTCTCCGAGGGAATACCGATCCCGGTGTCGGCGACGGAGAACGCGACGGCCGGACCACGGCCGGCCAGCACGCCGTGCTCCAGGCTGGCGGGGTCGGCCATTGCGATGGTCAGGTCGACGCGGCCGTGGCGGGTGAACTTGAAGGCGTTCGACAGGAGATTCTTGAGGATCTGCTGCAGGCGCTTGGCGTCGGTGTGGATCGCGCGAGGCAGGTCGGGCTCGAGGTGAATGGCGAACTCCAGGCCCTTGGCCTCGGCGAGGTGGTTGAAGGTGCGCTCCACGAAGCTGTGCAGGTCCCCGAACCACATTTCGCCCACGTCGACGACGACGGTTCCGGACTCGATCTTGGACAAATCGAGGATGTCGTTGATCAGGTTCAGCAGGTCGTTCCCGGACGCGTGAATGGTCTTGGCGAACTCGGTCTGCCGGCCGCTCAAGTTGCCATCGGGATTCTTCGAGAGCTGGTCGGAGAGGATGAGCAGGCTGTTCAGCGGCGTGCGGAGCTCGTGGGACATGTTGGCGAGGAATTCCGACTTGTATTTCGAGGTCAGGGCGAGCTGCGCCGCCTTCTCTTCGAGCGCCTGCCGTGCCAGCTCCACCTCGCGGTTCTTGCGCTCGACTTCCGCGTTCTGGTGGGCGAGGAGCTGGGCCTTTTCCTGGAGCTCCTGGTTGGTCTGCCCGAGCTCGGAGGCGAGGGACTGCGACTGGGCGAGCAGCGCCTCCGTGCGCATGTTGGCCTCGATCGTGTTGATGACGATTCCGATACTCTCGACGAGCAGGTCGAGGAAGGCCTTGTGAGTGGGGTTGAAGCGGTCGAACGAGGCCAGCTCGATCACGCCTTTGACGTCGCCCTCGAAGAGGACCGGCAGGATGATGAGGCTCGCCGGCGTGGCGCCGCCGAGGCCGGAGCTGATGCGCACGTAGTTCGCCGGGACGTTGTCGAGCAGGATGCCGCGCTTCTCGCGCGCGCACTGCCCGACGAGCCCCTCGCCCACCCGGAACGCCAGCGGCGCTTCGGCTTCGAGCGCGTAACCGGCCAGCAGCTTGAGCCGCTGCTGCTCGTCGGAAGCGTCGAGCAGGTAGAAGGCGCCGCGATGCGCGGAGACGACCGGCGCCAGCTCGGACAGGATGAGCCGACCGACCTCGAGCAGATCCTTCTGCCCCTGCAGCATCCGGCTGAACTTGGCGAGGTTGGTCTTGAGCCAGTCCTGTTCGCTGTTCTTGAGCGTCGTCTCGCGGAGGTTGCGGATCATCTCGTTGGTGGTGTCCTTGAGGATGGCCACCTCGCCGCGCGCGGCCACGGCGATCTCGCGGGTCAAGTCACCCTTGGTCACCGCGGTCGCGACCTCGGCGATCGCGCGGACCTGCGTGGTGAGATTGGCCGCGAGCTGATTGACGTTGTCGGTGAGGTCCTTCCACGTGCCGGCGGCGCCGGGCACGCGCGCCTGGCCACCGAGCTTGCCCTCGACGCCGACCTCACGCGCGACCGACGTGACCTGGTCGGCGAAGGTGGCCAGGGTGTCGATCATCGAGTTGATCGTGTCGGCGAGCTCGGCGATCTCCCCCTTGGCCTCGAGGGTGAGCTTGCGGCGGAGGTCGCCGTTGGCGACGGCGGTCACGACGCGCGCGATACCGCGCACCTGGCCCGTGAGGTTACTCGCCATCGAGTTGACGTTGTCGGTGAGGTCCTTCCAGGTGCCGGCCACGTCCTTGACGTCGGCCTGACCGCCGAGCTTGCCCTCGGTGCCGACCTCGCGCGCGACGCGCGTGACCTCGGCGGCGAAGGAGCGCAGCTGGTCGACCATGCGGTTGACGGTGTCCTTGAGGTCGAGGATCTCGCCGCGGACGTCGACGCTGATCTTGCGCGAGAGGTCGCCGGCGGCGACGGCCTTGGTGACGTCGGCGATGTTCCGGACCTGCGCCGTCAGGTTGCTGGCCATCGAGTTGACGTTGTCGGTGAGGTCCTTCCAGGTGCCGGCGACCTCCTTGACGTCGGCCTGACCGCCGAGCTTGCCCTCGGTGCCGACTTCGCGCGCGACGCGCGTGACCTCGGCGGCGAAGGACCGGAGCTGGTCGACCATGCGGTTGACGGTGTCCTTGAGGTCGAGGATCTCGCCGCGGACGTCGACGCTGATCTTGCGAGAAAGATCGCCGGCGGCGACGGCCTTGGTGACGTCGGCGATGTTCCTGACCTGAGCCGTCAGGTTGCCCGCCATTGAATTGACCGAATCGGTGAGATCCTTCCACGTTCCTGCGACGTCCTTGACGTCGGCCTGACCGCCGAGCTTGCCCTCGGTGCCGACTTCGCGCGCGACGCGCGTGACCTCAGCGGCGAAGGAGCGGAGCTGGTCGACCATCGTGTTGATGGTGTCCTTGAGCTCGAGGATCTCGCCGCGGACGTCGACGGTGATCTTGCGGGAGAGGTCGCCGTTGGCGACGGCGGTGGTGACCTCGGCGATGTTCCGGACCTGCGAGGTCAGGTTGCCGGCCATCGAGTTGACCGAGTCGCCGAGGTCCTTCCAGGTGCCGGCCACGCCACGTACGTTGGCCTGGCCGCCGAGCTTACCCTCGGTGCCGACTTCGCGGGCGACGCGCGTCACCTCCGCGGCGAACGAGCTGACCTGATCGACCATCGTGTTGATGGTGTTCTTGAGCTCCAGGATCTCGCCGCGGACATTCACCGTGATCTTCTTGGACAGGTCACCATTGGCGACGGCGGTGGTGACCTCGGCGATGTTCCGGACCTGCGCGGTCAGGTTGCCGGCCATCGAGTTGACGGAGTCGGTGAGGTCCTTCCAGGTGCCGGCCACGTCGCGCACGTCGGCCTGGCCGCCGAGCTTGCCCTCGGTGCCGACCTCGCGGGCGACGCGCGTGACTTCGGCGGCGAACGAGCTGAGCTGATCGACCATCGTGTTGACGGTGTTCTTGAGCTCGAGGATTTCGCCCTTGACGTCGACGGTGATCTTTCGGGAGAGGTCGCCGTTGGCGACGGCGGTGGTGACCTCGGCGATGTTCCGGACCTGGGCCGTCAAGTTGCCGGCCATCGAGTTGACGCTATCGGTGAGGTCGCGCCACGTGCCCGACACGCCTTCGACGCGGGCCTGGCCGCCGAGCTTGCCCTCGGTGCCGACCTCGCGGGCGACGCGCGTGACCTCGGCGGCGAACGAGCGGAGCTGGTCGACCATCGTGTTGATGGTGTTCTTGAGCTCGAGCACCTCGCCGCGGACGTCGGCGGTGATCTTGCGCGAGAGGTCGCCGGTGGCGACAGCGGTGGTGACCTCGGCGATGTTGCGGACCTGGGCGGTGAGGTTACCGGCCATGGAGTTGACGGAATCGGTGAGATCTTTCCAGGTGCCGGCCACGTCGCGGACGTCGGCCTGACCGCCGAGCTTGCCCTCGGTGCCGACCTCGCGGGCGACGCGCGTGACTTCGGCGGCGAAGGAGCGGAGCTGATCGACCATCGTGTTGATGGTGTTCTTGAGCTCGAGCACCTCGCCGCGGACGTCGACGGTGATCTTTCGAGAAAGATCGCCGTTGGCGACGGCGGTGGTGACCTCGGCGATGTTGCGGACCTGGGCGGTGAGGTTACCGGCCATGGAGTTGACGGAATCGGTGAGATCTTTCCAGGTGCCGGCCACGTCGCGGACGTCGGCCTGGCCGCCGAGCTTGCCCTCGGTGCCGACCTCGCGGGCGACGCGCGTGACCTCGGCCGCAAACGAGCGAAGCTGCTCGACCATGAGGTTGACCGTCTTCGCGGTGCGGAGGAACTCGCCTTCCAGGGGATGATCGTCGGCCTCGAGCGCCATGCTCTGGGACAGGTCGCCCTTGGCAACGGCCCCGATCACACGCGCGGCCTCGCTGGTGGGCTGCACGAGGCTGGCGACCAGCGAGTTCACGTTCGTGACCGAATCCGCCCAGGCCCCGGAGACCGGGCCGACCGACGCGCGCTCGGTGATCTTCCCGTGCTGTCCGATTGCCAGGCGGAGGCGCTCCAGCTCCGAGGCGAGCCGCTGGTTCAACTCGACGACCTCGTTGAAGGTGTCCGCGACCTTGCCGGCGACGCCCGCCCAGTGGTCAGGCAGACGCGCCGAGAAGTCGCCCTGGCGCACAGCCTTGAGGGCCCTCAGGAAACTCGGCAGGTCAACGGTCGTCGATGTCGCGCCCTGTACAACACGAGCCATCTAGTGCTCCTTAGCCACATCGTGTGGCGGACAGGGTATTCCCCAGGCGGGAATCCGGTAATGCCCCGCCTCGTGGCGGCAAGATAGGTGCCATACAAGAATAAGACCTGTATCGCCTAAATCACTGTTTGTTAAGGGGCATGCTGTGTAGAAAGGGAGGTGTGCGTAAGCTCTACAGAGCAGTTCTTACACTGCGTCCAGCCGAGGACACCGAGCCGGGAAAGCGTTGAATAGCAGGATCCATTAGGATAGGGCCGGGCGCCCGGTCTTTCGGCGTCCGATCGACTACCTCAGGAGGATACACCGTGCCGAAGGGACTGACCGTCGTACTCAACCAGCCTGGTAAGCCACTCGAGCTCGAGACCCTGCCGACCCCTGAGATCGAGCCCGGAGGCATCCTCATCAAGAACACCGCCGCCGCCATCTGTGGGAGCGATCTTCACTACTGGCGCAACGACGGCAACTACTCCGGGCCCGACATGCGGCGGGTGCCCGGTCACGAGTTCACCGGGGTGGTTGCGAGCCTCGGTAAGGGCGTCACGACGGATTCCCTGCGGCGGCCACTGAAGGAAGGCGATCGCGTCGCGTTTCCGTTCTTCAACCCGTGCAATAGGTGTTACTGGTGCGTGCGCGGCGAGCATCACGCCTGTCCGCATCGTCAGCGCCGGAGCATGCAGTTCACGTTGAACGAGTACCCGTACTGCGACGGCGGTTACGCCGAGTACTACTTCCTGCCGCCCGGCCATTACGTGTTCAAGGTGCCCGACATCCTGCCCGACGAGGCGATCCCGCCGGTGAACTGCGCGATGTGCCAGGTGCTCCACGGGCTCGAGTACGCCACCATGCAGTTCGGCGACGTCGTCGTCATCCAGGGCGCGGGAGGCCTCGGGATCTACGCGGCGGCCATCGCCGCGGAGAAGGGCGCGTCGAAGGTCATCTCGATCGACAAGCAGACGCTGCGTCTCGACTTCGCGAAGAAGTGCGGCGCGACCGACGTCATCGACATGAACGAGCTGCCGACACCCGAGGCGCGTGTGCAGCGCGTGAAGGATCTCACCGACGGTCGCGGCGCCGACGTGGTGGTCGAGGTCGTCGGCATCGCGGCGGCGACGGTCGAAGGGCTCGACATGGTGCGGATCGGCGGCAAGTTCGTCGACATCGGCAACATCGTCCCGCAGCCCGTCAGCTTCCCGGCCATCAAGGTCATCTCGCAGCAGATCAAATGGACGGGGCTCATGCACTACAACCCGTGGATCATGCCGAGCGCGCTCGAGCTCCTGGTGCGGACGCGGGACAAGTATCCGCTCTCGAAGGTGGTCTCGCACAGCTTCCCGCTCGCCGACGTCAACAAGGCGTTCGCGTTCGCGGAGTGGCAGGGCAAGAACACCGGCACGGCGGCGACGCGCGTGATCCTCAAACCGTAGGCGCCTCGCCGCTCGTCAGCCAGTCGAGGATCCTGGGATTTTCGTCCCTCGGGTAGGTGTGGGACAG
>QHSQ01000586.1 GCA_003221615.1 Candidatus Rokuibacteriota bacterium
GACCACGATCTCGCGCTCGGGCTTGGCGGAGTTCGCCTTGAAGTAGTCGATCGCCTGCTGCCGGTTCCAGCCGAACGCATGGATGCCGGTGTCGACCACGAGCCGGACCGCCCGCCACATCTGATAGTTGAGCGCCCCGAACTGCGAGTAGGGGTCCGTGTAAAAACCCATGTCGCGACCGAGCGTTTCGGCATACAGCGCCCAGCCCTCGCCGTAGGCTACGTACCCGCCATGCTTTCTGAACATCGGTAGATTCAGTTCCTGGGCGAGGGCGATCTGGAGGTGATGACCCGGAACGGCCTCGTGAAGCACCAGCGCCTCCATCTCCCACTTGGGCCGGGTCTCGACGGCCGAGAGATTGGCCGAGAAGACCCCAGGCCTGCCGGCGGCCAGCGAGCCCGCGTCGTAGGCGCCGGCGCTACGCGCCGCCGCGCTGTGCGCGGGCATCGGCACGACACCGTAGGGCAGGCGCGGCATCCGACCGAAGAGCCTGATGACCTCCGGATCAGCGCGCTTGGCGATCTCGCGATAGCCGGCCAGCAGATCCTCGGGCCGCGAATAGAAGAAGCGCGAGTCGGTCCGCAGGAATTCGAAGAACGCCGGCAGATCCCCCGCGAAGCCGGTGGCGCGCATCAGCCGCTCCATCTCGGCGCGAATCTGTCTCACCTCTTCGAGGCCGATCTCGTGAATCTGCCTGGGCGTCAGGCGCGTGCTCGTCGACTGCGAGACCTGATAGGCATACCAGGCCGGTCCGTCCGGCAAGGCACTCATCGCCGCCGACTCGCGGCAGTTGGGGACGTACTCGCTCGCGAGGAAGTCGCGCAGCCGCCGGAAGGCCGGCACCACCTGCTCCCTGAGAAGTCTCGCTGCTTCGCCTTTCAGGGCCTCGCGCCGGTCAATCGGCATCGTGTCGGGCATTCTCTGGAACGGGCCGAGCAATGGGCTCTTCGTCGGGTCGTCGACGAGGATCGCGTCGGCCTGGGCGACGAGGTCGCGAAGCGTGATCTTCGGCGGCGTCACGCCGCGACGTAATCCTTCTTTCATCGAGGCGATCGTCTGTTCGACGAGCGCCGGCGTCCCGCGCAAACGGCTGACGATCGCCTCGTAGTCCGCTACCGTTCGAGATGGCGTCTGCTCGCTGAGGATTTGCGGCACGCTGTGATGGGGGCCGTACAGCTGGGTCACCGGCATCAACTCCCACGGAAACCGGCGTCCCTCGAGCTGCGCGTCGACCTGGCGCCGGAAGAGGTCGTAGTTGAGCGCGTCCTCGGGCGCGAGCTTCGTGCGATCGATCGTCGCCAGCGCCTTGACCGGCAACTCGAGATCGGCTTTTCGGCGGGCGATCGCGGCCGCCGACATGTCGGTCCATCGATCGTTGAGACCCGCGGCGCCGACTTCGGTGGCGAACTCGGGGAACTCGTGAAGGAGATAGTCCCAGTGGAGTTGGAAGAGTCGATTCAGGCGCGCGCGCTCGGGCGTCTTTCCGGCCTCGGAGATGACGCTCTCGACGCCGGAGCGGAAGGTGTCAGAGGGAGCGCCGAGCGAAGCGCCGGCCCAGACAAGGACGGCGAGGGCGCCGAGGCCGACGAGCGCCGCGGCGCGCCGCTTCAGCACCATGAGCTACCGCTGCGCGTCGGCGGCGGCGCTCACACCCGGCGCTGCAGGAAGTCGGTCACGATCGGCCAGGTCAGATCGGCGTAATGCGGCTGGAACCCGTCGTTGTCGGGGTGCCGGAAGCCGTGATTGGCGTCCGAGAAAGCGTGCCACTCGACCGGCTGACCATTCGCCATGAAGCTGTCCCAAAGCGGTCCCTGGATGGCCGGCGTCGCGATGAAGTCCTTGCCGCCGCAGAACACCAGCGAGGCGCACTATATTGCCAGGCCTCGTCCATCTTGCCGAGGAACTCGGTGTCGGAGTGCTTCGACTGCAGCTCGGCGCCCGCGCCGATGTGGGTCGTTCCCGGGACGCCGAACATGTTGAAGAGACTCGGCACGAGGACGTTGAACCCGAGCTGCGCGAGACGGTAGGCGTCGATCTTGTAGTCGGCCGTGACGCCGTGGGCATGATGCACCATCATGATCCCCGGTCGCTTCCCGGGCCCCTCGGGATGGGCCACGTAGCCGGGAATCCCGTCGTGCTCGAGCGTGACCATGCGCGCGACGAGCGTCATGTCCGGTCTCCGTGCCCATCCGCGCGCTCCTTGATCGAGACGCGCCAGTGGATGCGATCTTCCTCGGGCGGGTAGTCACCCGCGGCTTTGTGATAGGAGCAGCGATTGTCCCAGATGACGATGTCGCCCTGGCGCCACGTGTGGCGGTACTGGCCGTCGGGCTGGATCATGTAGCCCGTCAGCTCGTCGATCAGCGCGTCGCTCTCCGCCGCCTCCAGTCCCTCGATGCGCAAGATCTTGCCCGGATCGAAGTAGAGCGCTTTGCGTTTGGTCTCGGGGTGCGTGCGGATGATCGGATGGAAGACCGGCTTCCAGTCACGGTCCTCCGCGTTCAAGAGCGCGGTCGCCTTACGCCGTCCGCCGTACGTGAACGCCCCGAGCCGGCCCTCGAGACACTGCTTGAGCGGTTGCGGCAGCGCGTCGTAGGCCGCGTACATGCTGGCGAACAAGGTGTCGCCGCCCCGGCTCGGAACGGCCAGCGCGTAGAGCTGGGTGGCCTTGAACGGCTCCTGGTCGTAGGCGCCGTCGGTGTGCCAGCCCTCGGCGCCGCGCCGATAGATCGCCATGTCGAGCGCGCCGTCGGCGCCGAACTTGTTGACGCCGAGCAGGGTGATCTCGGGATAGTCCGGATGGCGGGTCATCTTCGACGGATGCGGGCTCACCAAGCCGAAGCGACGGCTGTAGGTG
>QHSQ01000064.1 GCA_003221615.1 Candidatus Rokuibacteriota bacterium
AATCACGGCACCGAGTGGAAGAGCCGCTGGCGGCTCCTGCGCGAGCGCGTGCTGGCGATGAAGGAGATCTGGACCAACCGCGAGGCCGAGTTTCACGGCGAGTTCGTGAACTTCGACAAGATCTGGGCCGATCCCAAGCCGATCCAGAAGCCGCACCCGCCGGTCCTCATCGGAGGCGACGGCGCGACGACGTTCGATCGCGTCGTGGAGTACGGCGACGGGTGGATGCCGATCATGCGCCCCAAGACGAACCCGGTCGAGAAGATCCCCGAGCTCCGCGAGCGCCTCAAGAAGGCGGGCCGCGATCCGAAGTCCGCGCCTGTCTCGATCTTCTTCGCCCCACCGAAGAAGCCGGCACTGGACGCGCTCGCCGCGGCCGGGGTCGAGCGCGCGATCTTCGGCGTGCCGTCGGAAACCCGCGACGCCGTTCTTCCGAGGCTCGACGCGTTCGCCGCCGTCATGCGCAGCTGACGACCCGCGTCCATGACAAGCGACCCGCGTCGCAGACGCGCTTCGCAGTTGCTGGGCTTTTCGTGGGCCGCTCAAAAGGGTCCAGATGCGAGGCGGCGCCGAAGGCGGCACGCGAGCCGTACTTCGAGTACGGTGAGCGTGCCGCCGATGGCGCCAACGAAGCAGATGGGCCCTTTTCAGCGGCCCACTGGGCAGGCGGCGCCCGAGTCCGCCCACGCCTTGATCAGCGCGCCAAAGCCCGCTTGCGTCCCCGGCGCGGGCTCACGGTCGGCGCCCGGGGTCCACGCCCAGCCCACGAGCGTGTCGTTCGTCATGTGCTCGACGATCTGATCCAAGCTGTGACCCCCGTTCCGGGCGGGATCCTTGACCTGCTCGCAGATCTCGCCGAGGGAGCGACGCTGCCACGCCATCGAGGCCGGCGCCAGATGCCACTTGGGATGGCCGGGCACGCGGCCGGGATCGAAGTTCGCCGCGGGGTGGCACGTCGAGCATCGCATCGCGGTCGTGCCGAAGCCGTCGTCCCCGCGCTGGACCGGCGGCTGGTGCGGGTAGCCGGTGCCCTGCGAGGGGCGATCGCCGTCGGGATGGCAGTTGAGGCAGCGCGGGTGCTGAAGAACTTTGCCGGCTTCGGTGAAGAGTGCCGCCGATCGCGCGGCGGTATCGCCGATGCGCGCGAACGCGCTCGGTGACCGGAGCTCGCGGACGATCCCGGCACGATTCGTTGGCGCGGTCTGGGCCCGCCCGATCGACGCGGTGAGGGCTGCCAGGGCGACCGCCGCCGCGGCGGCCGCCAGGACGCCGGACGGGCGCGGCCTCATGCCGTTCTGATTCCGGCCGGGATCAACCGCGCGAATGGCAACCGTCGCGCCCGCTGGCCGCTGAGCTGAAAGAACGCGTTCGCGACGGCGGGGGCGATCGGCGGGACGCCGGGCTCCCCCACTCCGGTCGGCACCGCGCCCGACGGTACGATGTGCACCTCGACCGCCGGCATGTCCTCGATGCGCAGCGGCCGGTAGCCGTCGAAGTTTCGCTGCTGGACCCGGCCGTGTACGAGCGTGATCTCGCTCCACAGAGCGGCCGCCAGGCCGAAGCCGATACCGCCTTCCATCTGCGAGCGCACGACGTCCGGGTTGACGGCGGTACCGCAGTCGACCGCGCACACGACGCGCTCGACTTTCGGGAGGCCGTCGGGTCGCCGCGAGACCTCGGCGACCTGCGCCACCACGGTGTCGAACGACTCGTGCACCGCGATGCCGCGTGCTCGTCCAGCGGGGAGCGGCTCGCCCCAGCCGGCCTTCTCGGCCGCGAGATTCAGCGTGCCCAGGTGGCGGGGATGCTTCGCCAGCAGCGCGCGCCGCACCTCTAGAGGATCGCGGCCGGCGGCGTGCGCGAGCTCGTCGAGGAACGTCTCCGTGGAATACGCCGTGTGCGTGCTGCCGACCGAGCGCCAGGAGTGCACGGGAACGCCAACCTGGGTCGTGTGGAGCTCGACCGTGAGATTCGGAATGTCGTACGGGAGGTTCGCGGCGCCCTCGACCGAGGTCCCGTCCACCCCGTTCTTGACGAGCGCCCGCTCGAACGGTGTGCCCGCCATGAGCGACTGACCGACGATCCGATGCTCCCAGCCGATGATGTTGCCCTGCGCGTCGAGCCCGGCGCGCAGCCGATGGACATAGAGCGGCCGATACTTGCCGCCCTGGATGTCGTCCTCGCGCGTCCATACGAGCTTCACGGTCTTGTCACGGCCGATCGCCTTGGCGATCGCGGCAGCCTCGCCGGCCACGTCGCCCTCGAAAGTTCCGCGTCGCCCGAAGCTGCCGCCGGCCAGCAGGGTGTGGACGCGCACCTTCTCGGGCGGCAGGCCGAGCGTGCGGGCAATCGCGGCCTGATCGATCGTCTGAAGCTGAGAGCCGGCCCAGTAGTCGCAGCCGTCGGCGCCGACCCGCACCACGGCGTCGAGCGGCTCCATCGGCGCATGGGCGAGATAGGGAAACTCGTAGATCGCCTCGATCACCTTCGCGGCCCGGCGCAAGGCGCCGGCGGCGTCACCCTCGCGGCGCGCGGGCTGCCCCGGGCCGAGGGCCAGCGCCCGGTAGGCGGTGAAGAGATCGTCGCTGCCGCGTCTCTCCGCGCGGCTCTCGTCCCATGTCACTCGCAGCGCCTCGCGCCCCTTGCGCGCGGCCCAGAAGCTCGTCGCCACGACGGCGACACCCGACGGGACCTGCACGACGTGCGTCACGCCCTTCACCCGGCGCGTGCCGATCGCGTCGATCGACTTCACGATGGCGCCAAAGCGCGGCGGCCGCGCGATGAGCGCGGTCAGCATCCCGGGCGCCGAGAAATCCAGGGTGAACTTCGCCGAGCCGTCGGTCTTCGCGGCGCCGTCGACCCGACGCACGACCTTGCCGACGAGCTTGAAGTCCTTCGGGTCCTTCAGGGTCACCTGGGTCGGCGGCGTCAGGGTCGCCGCCTTCGAGGCGAGCTCGCCGAACGTGGCCTGACGTCCCGACGGCGGATGCGAGACGACGCCGCGGTCCACGATGATCTCGGCCGCGGGGACGCTCCACTCCTGCGCGGCGGCCTCGACCAGCATCGCGCGCGCCGTCGCCCCGGCGCGACGAAGCTGCTCCCAGGAATTGGCCAGGCTCGTGCTGCCGCCTGTCGCCTGCATCGGACCGAGCTTCAGATTGTTGTAGCGCGTGGCGTCCGCCGGCGCGGCCTCGACCTTCACTTGCGCCCAGTCCGCGTCGAGCTCCTCGGCCAGGATGACCGCGAGGCCCGTGTAGCTTCCCTGGCCCATCTCGAGATGCTTGCCGACGATCGTCACCGTGTTGTCCGGCGCGATCCGCACGAACGCGTTCGGCGCGAACACCTCGTCGGCCGCGAAGACGCGGCGCCCGTCGAAGCGGAATCCGACGAGCAACGCCGTGCCTGCGAGCGTGGCGGACTGGAGGAATCGACGGCGCGTGACCATGCTCAGCCTCCGAGCGTCGCCGCCGCCTCGTGGATGGCGGCGCGGATTCGGACGTACGTCGCGCACCGGCAGACGTTGCCGGACATTGCGGTGTCGATGTCGGCGTCCGACGGGCGCGGGATCTCGGAGAGCAGCGCGATCGCCGACATGATCTGACCGGATTGGCAGTACCCGCACTGGGCGACGTCGAGCTTGCGCCACGCCTCCTGCACGGCCTGGGCGACCTGGCCCGCGACGCCCTCGATCGTCACGACCTCGCGGCCGGCCAGCGACGCGGCCCGCGTCACGCACGAGCGCGCGGCGCGGCCGTCCAGGTGCACCGTGCACGCGCCGCACTGGGCCACGCCGCACCCGTACTTCGTGCCGGTGAGCGTCAGCTCGTCACGCAGGACCCACAGGAGCGGAACGTCGTTGTCGACGTCCACGCTCTGGCTCGCGCCATTGATTCGAAACGTCACCATCGAAGCCTCCGTGACTCTAGTCGGCGGCCATCCGCGCGAACTGACGCTTCATCGCGTTGACCTGCCCGAGATAGCCCTTCACGTCGTGATCGCCACATTTCTGGGCGGGAGTCAGTCGGAATCCCCGACGCGCGTACGCGTCGCCCGGCCCGGCGCCGCACAGGTGGATGATCGCTGCCAGATCCTGCTTCTGCTGGAGCGTGGCGGCGCCCACTCGCTGCCGCGCGATCGTGCTCGCGACGCTTCGGTCCAGGAGCGCCGACGTCAGCTCCACGGCGTGGCTCGGCACCACGCGCATGTAGAGGCCATTGAACCAGCACGACTTCCACTCGTGCCAGGGGCCGTCCTCGACGACCACGTGGTCGTGAATGCAGTAGCGCCGGGCCTCCCGGAACGTCGGATCGGTGATCTGGTACATGCCGACCGCGCTCGAAGCCGGCCGATACAGCTCGAAGGGATTCCAGGACAACCGCCATCGCCAGTACGTCCGGGCCACCGGGTTGCCGGCGCCTTCGACCTGCGCCAGCGCGGCGAGGAGCTCGGGCGTCATGACGGGGGTGGAGTGCTCGTGAAAGAGCGTCGCATACTGACGCCACGTCTCGGCCGGCCTCTTCGACAGGGCGCCGCTCACCGGGAAGAACAGCTCGGTCGGTTTGCGCATCACCTGATACGCCCAGTTCACCGCCGACCACACCGCCAGGATGACGACGGTCGCGACGATGATGCGCACCGCCAGCGGAAACGCCAGGAACACCAGCCACAGCCGCTGCAGGAACCGAAAGATCGAGCGCACGCGCGCGAACCGCGACTGACGCGCTCGCGCCCTGCGGGATGGGGCTCTGGCTGCGCCGACCGGCGCTCGAGCGGTGCGCGTCTCCGGCATAGCGGTACCCCTCACTATGCACCAGCGCGCGGACACCCCCAAATACCGAGGGGGCCCGGACCAGGCGGCTACTCTCCGCGAATTTCGCGAAGTCGCCGCTTGAGGGCCGTCATCCGGTCGTTCATCTTTTCCGACAAGGCGGAGGTCCGCGTCTTCTTCTTCGGCGGGGTGGCCCGGGACGCTACCTTCGTGGTGGTGACGTGACAGTACGCGCAACCGTGCCTCAAACCGTGCTTGCACTCACTCATCGGGTCTGGCTCCCTGCCGTCATCGTACCGAATCGCATCACGGATCGCGAACATCGGTATACTCCGGCAATCCAGCGGTGGTGCGCGCCGCAAGCCGTCGGGGCTTCCCCGCCGGCCCAGGCGCGCCTTCAAGAGGAGGTCGTCATGAGCCTGCCCAAGACCGCGCGCGCTGCCGTCGTCGTCGAGTATGGCAAGCCGATCGAGATCCGCGAGCTGCCGGTGCCTCGCGAAAACGAGCTCGAGCCCGGTGCCTTGCTCGTACGCGTGGACGTCGCCTCGATCTGCGGCTCGGACGTCCACCAGTGGGACGGGATGACCCAGGCGCTGGCGCCGGCACAGCTGCCGATCGTGCTCGGCCACGAGATGATGGGCACGGTGGTCGCGTTCGGCCCGGGACCACGCGAGGACTCGATCGGCCAGCCGCTGAAGGAGGGCGACCGGCTCCTGTGGACCCACGTGTACTGCGGTCAGTGTCAGGAGTGCCGCGTGCAGCACACGCCAACCCTGTGCCGCCGAAAGAAGCAGTACATGCGGACCAACTGCGAGCGCTTCCCGTACCTCGTCGGCGGCTTCGCGCAGTACTGCTACGTGTTCCCGCCCTCCGGGCGCGTGCGGATTCCGGACGGCGTGCCCGACGGCGTGGCCTCGGCGGCGAGCTGCGCCCTGCGCACGGTCATCCACGCCTTCGACCGCGTCGGCCGGGTCGAGCCGCACCAGCGCGTGGTGATCCAGGGCGCGGGACCGCTGGGATTGTTCGCGACCGCGGTCGCGAACCACGCCGGCGTGAGCGAGCTCATCGTGGTCGGCGCGCCGGCCCGGCGGCTCGATCTGGCCAAGCGCTGGGGCGCCTCGGCCGTCGTGTCGGTCGAGGAGCTTCCGACGGCGGAGGCGCGCCTGGCCCGCGTGCGCGAGCTCACGGGGGGCTTCGGAGCCGACGTGGTCTTCGAGCTATCGGGCGCCCCGTACGCGTTCGCCGAGGGTCTCGATTTCCTCCGCCCGGGCGGCCGCTATGCCGTCGTCGGCCAGCTCGGTGGCCCGCTCACGCCCGTGCAGGCCGCGCTCTTCGTCAGAAAGCAGGCCACGATCCTCGGCGTGCAATCCGCCGACATCGGCCAGTTCTGGAAAGCGCTCGAGTTCGTGCGCCGCACGGCCTCGCGCTACGACTTCGAGGCGATGCTGACCACGCGCTATTCCCTGGATCGCATCAACGACGCGATCCAGAACATGCGCGCGTTTCGCGAGATCAAGCCGCTCGTCCTGCCCTGGGCGAGCTAGCGTTTAATGCCGGCTCAAGGAGGCCTCTTCATGCGAACGCTCGCGCGGTCCCTGGTGCTCGGAGTCTGTCTCGCGCTCGTCGGCGCGGCCGCGGCCCACGCGGTCGAGCTCCAGTGGTGGAGCCATTGGGCGATCGAGGACGCCAAGAAGACGGTGCTCTTCGAGGCCAAGCGGCGCTTCGAGGCCAAGAACCCGGGTCACACGGTGACGATCACGTTCTACGAGAAGAAGAACATGTGGCCGACGCTGCGCGCGGCCTTCACGGCCGGGTCGGGCTTTCCCGACGTCTTCTACTACGACATGGACGTGCCGGAGTTCATGACCGCCGGCTGGCTCGCCGAC
>QHSQ01000065.1 GCA_003221615.1 Candidatus Rokuibacteriota bacterium
ACCGTCCCGACCTTTAGCGGCCATACTCCGGAGGCGACATGCAGTGTCCCAGATGCCAGCACCAGAATCCCCCGGATCATAAGTTCTGTTCGCAGTGCGGAACGGCGCTCCAGCGTGCCTCCCGAAAGGTCCAGCCAACGCCGTCCTATACGGACTTACAGCATTCCCTGACCGAAGCCCTTGAACAGCAGAGCGCCATGGCGGAGATCCTGAGGATCATCAGCACGTCGCCGACGAATCTCCAGCCGGTGTTGGACGAGGTGGTAAAGAGTGCAGCGCGCTTCTGCGCGGCCCCGGATGCGTCGATCTTTCGACTCGACGGGGGAAACTTGCGTGCCGAGGCCCACCACGGCGCGGTCTCTCAATCCGCCGGCTTCCTCGGAACCGTCGCGGGGCGCTCTGTGCTCGAACGGCAGACTGTTGCCGTGACCGATCTCCAGATTGAAACGGACGAGTATCCCGAGGGAAGCGCTCTGGCCAGACAGACGGGTCAGCGGGCGACGCTCAGCGCTCCACTCTTGCGAGAAGGAACGCCGATAGGTGTGATCCTGCTGCGTCGCGGGGACGCAGTTTCGTTCACGGGCACGCAAATCGCGCTGTTGAAGACCTTCGCCAATCAGGCTGTCATCGCCATCGAGAACGTGCGGCTGTTCATGGAACTTCAAGAGAGGAACAAGGCGCTCACGCAGGCCCACGCGCAGGTGAGTGAGGCCTTGGAGCAGCAGACCGCGACGAGTGAGATCTTGAAGGTGATCTCCGGCTCGCCAACCGATGTGCGACCAGTGTTCGACGCAATCATTCAGAACGCAGTACGGCTCTGCGGCGGGTTCAATGGGACTGTCTTTCGATTCGACGGAAGCCTGATTCACGTGGCAGCCCACCACAACTTCGCGCCCGAGGCCGCCGACGTGGTGCACCGAGTTTTTCCGATCCCGCCCGACAGGGGAAGCGTGACGGGCCGGGCGATTCTTACGCGAAGCGTGATCCACCTGCCTGACTTAGCCAGTGATGCGGAGCACACGCGTCCCAAGCTTCTCGAAGCCGGCTTCCGCGCAATCTTGGCGGTACCGATGCTTCGCGACGGTGCCCCAATCGGAGCGATCACGGTAACTCGTCGCGAGCCAGAGCCCTTCTCTGAAGGAGAGATTTCGCTCCTCCAGACCTTCGCAGACCAAGCCGTGATCGCCATAGAGAACGTGAGGTTGTTCAACGAGACGAAGGAGGCGCTAGACCGGCAGACGGCGACCAGCGAAATCCTCCGTGTGATCAGCCAATCACCGACAGACGTGCAGCCGGTGTTCGATGCGATCGCGGAGAGCGCCGTGCGACTCTGCGACGCCGTGTTCGGTGGGATCTTCCGGGTAGACGGGGAGACTCTACGCGCAGTCGGTCGGCATGGTCCTATTGCCGTTCGCGGCTTTGTAATGCCGATCAAGCGGGGGACCGTCGCGGGGCGCACTGTCCTTGAGCGCCAGACGGTTCACGTTATTGACCTGCAGGCCGAGGAGGAAGAGTTTCCCGAGGGTAGTGCAATCGCGAAGGAGTTGGGGCACCGCACGACACTGGGCGTTCCGTTGTTACGAGAGGGGGCGGCGCTAGGTGCCGTCGTCATCCGCCGCGCCGAAGCGGAGCCATTCACGGAAAAACAAATCGCTCTGCTCGAAACATTTGCCGACCAAGCTGTGATCGCCATTGAGAATGTGCGGCTGTTCACCGAGACGAAGGAGGCCCTGGAGCAGCAGACGGCAACCAGTGAGATCCTCCGGGTCATCGGAAGTTCGCCGACAGACGCGCAACCTGTTTTCGAGACGATCGCCCGAAGCGGGGTCAGTGTGTGTGCGGCCTTGGGTTGCGCGGTATTCGTCATCGACGGGGACATGGTCCGAGTCGCCGCGACTCACGGAGTACGGCCCGAACGGATCGAGCGGTTTCGACAAGAATACCCGGCACCGCTCGACGCCAAGATTGACACCGCTCAAACTATTCGCGGACGTCGTGTGTTTCACCTGGCGGATATTGAGCACAACCCGAATGCGAGCGCGAGCGATATCGAAAACGCGCGCCTCGCGGGGTACCAGACCCGGCTGATGGTTCCGATGGTACGCGGAGACAGGGCCCTCGGTTTGATCGCCGTCACTCGGGAAGCGCCGACACCATTCTCGGCTCAACAGGTTGACCTGCTCAAGACTTTTGCCGACCAAGCCGTCATCGCTATTGAGAACGTCCGCGTGTTTAGGGAGCTCGAGACACGCAACCGCGACCTCACCGAGGCACTTGATCAGCAGACCGCCACCAGTGAAGTTCTCAAGGTCATCAGCCGCTCGACGTTCGATCTTCAGCCCGTGTTGGAGATACTCATTGAGAATGCCACGCGCCTGTGCGGCGCGCAGCAGGGATTCCTCTTCACGTCGGACGGTGAGCTGCATCACCTTGCGGTTGAGTACAATGCACCGCCGGCGTTCAAAGAGTGGGTCCTCACTCACCCTAGTCGAACAGGAGACGCCTCCGTCGTCGGTCGCGTCGCGCGCGAGGGGTGCGTCATCCAGATTCTGGATGCCCAGGCCGACGCCGCGTGGCGCGCTCGAAACGTCGGAGCACCTGGCCTCAGCGGCGTTCGCAGTCTTCTCGGCGTCCCCATGCGGCGGGAGGGTGTCCTCATCGGCGTTATCGCGATGTGGCGGACCGCGGTGCGGCCTTACACCAACAAGGAACAGCAGTTAGTCGAGACGTTTGCCGACCAAGCAGTCATAGCCATCGAAAACGTCCGCCTTGTCACCGAGCTGCAGGCCCGGACGCAGGATTTGACGCGGTCGGTCGAGCAGCTCACAGCGTTGGGAGAGGTCGGACGTGCCGTCAGTTCTACGCTGGATCTCGAAACGGTGTTGAGCACGATCGTTTCGCGGGCCGTCCAGCTGTCGGGACTCGACGGCGGCGTGGTCTTCGAATACGACGAGCCTACTGAGGAGTTCGTCCAGCGGGTCGCGACGGAGACGGGCGGAACGCTCGCGGAAGTTCGGCGCACCACAAGGTTTCGAAAGGGGGAAGGAGTACTCGGGCGGACCGCCATCACGCTGGAACCGGCTCAAGTGCCGGACATCACCGTCCCGGGCGCCTACGAGAGTCGGTTGCGGGAGAACCTCATTGCGTCCGGCATCCGGGCCATCTTGGCCGTACCGATGGTCCGCGAGGACCGCCTGATCGGATGTCTCGCCGTGACGCGCAACCATCCTGGAGAGTTCGCCGCCGAGACGATCGAGCTGATGCGGACCTTTGCGACGCAGTCAGCATTGGCCATACAGAATGCCCGGCTCTTCCGCGAGATCGAGGACAAGAGTCGTCAGCTCGAAGTCGCCAGTCAGCATAAGTCCGAATTCCTCGCGAACATGTCCCACGAGCTACGGACGCCGCTGAATGCCATCATAGGGTTCTCCGAGGTGCTGACCGACCGCATGTTCGGTGATCTCAACGAGAAGCAGGAAGAGTACCTGAAGGACATCTATGCCTCGGGCGCCCATCTCCTGTCCCTGATAAACGACATCCTCGACCTTTCCAAGATCGAGGCCGGGCGGATGGAGCTGGAACTCGCCGACTTCGATCTTCCGCAGGCGATCGACAACGCCTTGATGCTGGTTCGGGAGCGGGCGGGGCGGCGGAGCATCGCGCTGCACACTGCTGTGGACGCGCGGCTCGGTCAGGTCCGGGCAGACGAGCGGAAGATCCGACAGGTCGTCCTCAATCTGCTCTCGAATGCGATCAAGTTCACGCCGGAGGGCGGTCGAATCGAGGTGGCAGCTTCACCACGAGATGAGTGGGTGGAGGTCTCGGTCAGTGACACCGGGGTTGGCATCGCGCCAGAGGACCATGAGGCAGTATTCGAGGAGTTCCGCCAAGTGGGGACAGTGGAGAAGAAAGCTGAGGGTACGGGCCTGGGGCTGACGCTCTGCCGGAAGTTTGTCGAGCTGCACGGCGGCAAGATCTGGGTCAAGAGCGAGCTTGGGGTCGGCTCGACGTTCACGTTCACGATCCCAGTACGGCGAGGTGCGTAAGCCAACCCGGCTGAGTCCATGTTGAACACGAAGATCCTCGATGTCCCCTACTTGACGCAGCCGACGCCTATTACGTGTCAATCGACCTGCCTCAAGATGTACGCCAAGTACTTGGAGCAGAAGCTGCAGATGTCCTCGTTGGGGGCGGAAAAAACAGTGCAGGAGATCTGGAAAGAGATCAATGAAGACCCCAATCGGCCGTCGAAGGTCCGAAACTCGTACGACAATTTCAGCTGGTGGCTGCAGAAGTATTTCGGCCCACGACGCTTTGAGGTCAAGAGCTCGAGGAGTGTGGATGAGGCGATCCAGCTGATAGTCCACTACATCGACCACGGCTACCCCGTCATGGTTAGTACGAATCACAGCCGGACAGATGGTCACATCATCCTTGTGATCGGTTACGAGAACTTCGAGCCGTCGATGAGCAGCCGCGCCGTCAAGTTTGTGTGCCACGACCCGTACGGCAAGTTCAATCCGGGGCTCAAATCCAAGCTATTCGGGAAACGTCGATTCGATACAGGGATGTCCTTAGCGACAGGAGGTGAAATTGGTCCTGGGAAGGGGTTGCGTTACGACTACGATGCGATAAGACGAGTGCGCCATGATAAGCACTCATCGGGCACATACTTCCTTGTCTCCGCACAGCTGGCTTCTTAGTGCCGCACAACCCAGCGGCAGAGCCCGCTATCAAGTGATGGTCGCCCCTGACCTGCCCATTGACTACGCCCCCGCGGCGACGGACGATCGACCGCACCTCTTCACCGTCATCTAGATCAGACTCCACACCCCGGACAAGGGAGGTGAGCCATGCTCGACATGCTCATTCAAGGCGGTCGCGTCGTCACACCGGCCGGGGTCGGCGATTGGGACGTGGGAGTCGAGGGCGAGAAAATCGTGTCCGTGGCCTTTCCAGGCGTGCTGCCGGCCGCGGCGGCCCAGGTCATCGACGCCCGCGGGAAGATTGTGGTGCCCGGCGGGATCGAGACCCACGCCCACGCCGTCGCCAACGTCCAGCCAGGCGCCCGTACGCTGGTGGCCGGCGTTCCCAACGCTGGGCCCCTGGAGCACTCCCTGGGCGCGATCTGGGGCGGGACGACGACGGTGATCGATTTTGCCCCTGTGCCGCACGCGGGGGACCTGGCTCAGGGGATCCACGACTATCTGGCGCCCTGGCGCGGTCAGGCGTACACGGACTATTCGACCCACTGTATCTACTCCAACCGAACTCCTCCCGACGCGATCGCCCGGTACCATGAGCTCGTCGAGGCGGGCTTCCCCAGCGTCAAAATCTTCACGACCGACATCCGACCTCCCGAAGGGCGACAAACGAGCCTGACCCCGATCGCCAAGATCGACACCGGGCGCCTCGAGGACCTCATGCGACAGGTCGCGCGGCACGGGGGCGTGTTGGCAGTCCACGGCGAGGACGATGAGCTGGTCATGTACAACTACCTGCTGGCCCAGCAGCGAGGCCAGTGGGATTGGTACAACGTCCATCTCATCCACTCCAAGCTGGTGGAAGAGCTGGCCTTCCAGCAGGTGGTGCGACTGGCGGCGCGGACAGGGGCCGGTACCTACTTCGTGCACGTCACGGCCAGCGAAGGCCTGGATGCGATCGCGGAGGCCCGCGGCCGGGGATTGCCGGTCTACGGCGAGGTGCTGACCCTGGCGCTGTCCTTCACCTGCGACCGCTACAAAGAGGCCGACGGGATGAAGTACCACACGTACCCCTCCTTGAAGTACGGAGAGGACCAGCGGTTCCTGTGGGATGGCCTGTTGCGGGGCGATCTCTCCTTCACGGCCACCGACAGCAGCTTCACTACCTATCTGGACAAGATCGCGGGACGGAATGTCGTGGACGTCCGGGGTGGGAACATCGGCATCGAGATTCGCATGGGGGTCAACTACACGGAAGCGGTGGTGCACCGGCGGATGTCCCTCGAGGATTACGCGGCCGTCACCTCCACCAACGCGGCCAAGCTGCTGGGCCTCTATCCCCGTAAGGGTGCGATCGCCGTCGGCAGCGACGCCGACATCACGATCCTCGACCCGGCGATCAAGAAGACGCTACGCATGGCCGACCTCCACGTGCGGGACTATAGCCCCTGGGAGGGCTGGCAGGTCGAGGGCTGGCCGACGACAGTGATTCTAAGAGGGAAAGTCATGGTGTCGAATGGCCAACTGCTGGGCTCGCCCAGCGATGGGCAGCTCATCGCCCGCAAGATCGATCCGCGGGTGTTGCGGCGTCCGGCGTTCTGACCACCTTTCACCGCAAGGAGAGAAACCTATGTACGCGGTCCCTGACGTCGATGAAGTCGTGGCGGTGGCCAAGGAGCTGGGCATCCACCTGAGTCCGGAGGAGGCCGTCCTGTACCGAAAGTACCTCCTGGAGCAGCTGAGCCAGTTCGATGCCTTCGTGCAAGCGCGGCTGGAGGAGCCCAGGCCGCCGATGGTCTCGGCCGCCCGGAAACCCGGGTACCGGCCGACGCCGGAAGAAGACCCGCTCAACGCGTGGACATGGAAGTGCCGGATCGAAGGAGCGACCGGGGGCGCGCTGGCCGGCAAGACCGTCA
>QHSQ01000583.1 GCA_003221615.1 Candidatus Rokuibacteriota bacterium
CGCGGCTGTTCGAGGTCTTCTCCCAGGCCGATGCGGCCACGACACGCAAGTACGGCGGAACGGGTCTTGGCCTGGCGCTGAGCCGGCGGCTCTGCCGCATGATGGGCGGTGAAGTTACTGTCGAAAGCGAGGCGGGCCGAGGTAGCACCTTCACCATCCTGCTGCCGGCCCTTGTGGCCGAGATCGTCGAGGAGCCGGCGGCGCCCGGCGCGCCCACCGACCGCGTGGCGTCAGGCGTCGGCACCGTGCTGGTGGTCGACGACGAGGCGGCGGTGCGGGACCTGATGCAGCGCTTCCTCGCCAAGGAGGGGTTCCGGGTCGTCACCGCGGCTGGCGGCGAGGAGGGCCTGCGACGGGCCCGCGAGCTTCGCCCGGATGCGATCACGCTCGACGTCATGATGCCTGGAATGGACGGCTGGGCGGTCCTGTCGACGCTCAAGGCCGATCCAGATGTCGCCGACGTTCCCGTTATCATGCTGACGATCGTCGACGACAGGAACCTGGGCTACGCCCTCGGCGCCTCCGACTATCTCACCAAGCCGATCGACCGCGACCGCCTGGTGACGGTGCTGAAGCAACACCGGCGCGACCGCCCGGTGCTCGTCGTGGACGACGACGCCGGGCTCCGGCAGCTCCTCCGGCGCATGCTCGAGCCGGAGGGCTACGCGGTCGTCGAGGCGGAGAACGGGCGGGTTGCGCTCGAGCGCCTGCGCGACGTCTCGCCGAGCGTCGTCCTGCTCGACCTGATGATGCCTGAGATGGACGGCTTCGAGTTCGTCGCCGAGCTCCGCCGCCACGAGGCCTGGCGGGCGATTCCGGTCGTCGTCATCACGGCCCGAGATCTGTCCCTTGACGACCACGAACGGCTCAACGGCTACGTGCAGAAGATCCTCCAGAAAGGCGAGCACGGCCGCGATCAGCTCCTGGCCGAGGTGCGCGAGCTGGTGGCGACCAGCGTCGCCCGTCGGAGACCCAAGGCCTGATGGCGAAGATCCTGCTCGTCGAGGACAACGAGATGAACCGCGACATGCTCTCTCGCCGCCTCGGCCGGCGCGGGTACGACGTGGCCATCGCGGTCGACGGCGAGCAAGGCGTGGCCATGGCGCGGTCGGAGGCGCCGGCGCTGATCCTGATGGACATGAGCCTTCCGGGGCTGGACGGGTGGGAAGCGACCCGTCAGATCAAGGCCACGCCGGAGACGCGCGGCATTCCGGTGATCGCGCTCACCGCGCATGCCATGTCCGGCGACCGCGAGAAAGCCATCGCAGCGGGCTGCGACGACTTCGACACCAAGCCCGTCGACCTCGCCCGGCTGATCGAGAAGATCGAGGCGCTGCTCGGGCGGGCCGCCGGCGCATGAGCATCGATCCCGCCGCACAGCTTCGCCACGAGCTGCGCACGCCGCTGAACCACATCATCGGCTACACCGAGCTGCTCCTCGAGGAGCTTGAGGACGGCGGCAAACCCGACTTGACCGCGGAGTTCGCTGCGCTCCGCGCCGACGCGCGCCAGCTCCTGGCGCTGCTGAACGAAGTGCTGGCACGGGGACAGGCGGGGCCACCCGACCTCGCCGCCGCGCGCGGCACGCTGGGTCCGCCGCTCGAGCGCATCCGCTCGGCGGGCGAGGCCCTGCGCCGGCGGGCGTCGGAGTCAGGTCCGGGCGCGCTGATTCCTGACCTGGACCGCATCTGCACGGCCACTGAACGCCTCGACGCGCTGCTGGGTCCTGGTGGTGGGCCGGTTCAAGAGAGCGCGCAGCAGGCGGCGAGCGCCAAACCCGGCACCGCTCAGCCGGCGCAGCACCGCGCTGCGATCTTGGTCGTGGACGACAACGAGGACAACCGCGACATGCTCGCCCGCCGCCTCAGGCGCCAGGGCTACGAGGTGCTGACCGCAGCCGGCGGGCGAGCCGCGCTCGATTCGCTCGTCGAGCGCCCGCTCGATCTCGTCTTGCTCGACGTGATGATGCCGGATCTGGACGGGTACGCCGTGCTCAAGCAGCTGAAGGCCGATCCCGTGCTTCACGATATCCCGGTTCTGATGATCTCGGCGCTCGACGAGATCGACAGTGTGGTGCGGTGCATCCAGCTCGGCGCCGAGGACTACCTCACCAAGCCGTTCGACCCCGTGCTTCTCCAGGCCCGGATCGGGGCTTGTCTCGAGAAAAAGCGACTCCACGATCAGGAGGCTCGATATCGGCGCGAGCTCGCCCAGCTCAACCAGACCCTGGAGCGGCGTGTCGCGGAGCAGGTCGCCCAGCTCGAGCGGCTAGGGCGTCTCAAGCGCTTCTTCTCGCCGCACCTCGCCGAGCTGATCGTGGCCGGCGGTGCAGCCGACCCCCTCCAGACCCATCGACGCGAGGTCACCGTCGTGTTCGTCGACCTGCGCGGGTTCACCGCCTTCGCCGAGACCGCCGAGCCGGAGGAGGTCATGGGCGTCCTGCGCGAGTATCACGGGGAGATGGGGCGGCTGATACTGGACAACGAGGGCACGCTCGAGCGCTTCACCGGCGACGGGATGATGATCTTTTTCAACGACCCGGTCGAGATCCCGAACCCGGCCGAGCGTGCCGTACGCATGGCCATCGCCATGCGGGATCTGGTCGGCGGTCTCGCCGCGCGTTGGCGCAAGCGCGGCTGGGATCTGTCGCTGGGTGTCGGCATCACCCAGGGCTACGCCACGATCGGCGCCATCGGCTTCGAGGGTCGCATGGACTACGGCGCGATCGGGACCGTCACGAACCTGGCGGCACGGTTGTGCAGTGAGGCCGCCGGCGGACAGATCCTTGTCTCGGCCCGGGTCGCGGGGGCCGTCGAGAGCCTGATCGAGGCCGAGGACGTGGGGCCGCTGACCCTCAAGGGGCTGGCTCGACCTGTTCCGGTTTGGAGCGTACGCGGGTTGCGATAGACTTGCGTCAATGACGATAGCGATCCGCCAGATCCACCCGGTGTTCGTCGGGGAAGTGTCCGGCGTCGACCTCGCCAGGCCGCTCGCGCCCGACGAGGTGGCGGCCATCGAGGCGGGGATGGACCGCTACGCCGTGCTCGTGTTCCGCGACCAGAAGATCACCGACGAGCAGCAGATGGCGTTCAGCCGAAACTTCGGCGCGCTCGAGGACGCCCGCGGCGGCAACATCACCAAGCCCGAGGACAAACGGCTGCAGACCGGGATGAACGACGTCTCCAATCTTGGGCGAGACGGCCAGCCGCTGCCGCGCGACTCGCGCGTGCGCCTGTTCAATCTCGGCAACATGCTCTGGCACTCCGACAGCTCGTTCCGGCCGATCCCGGCGAAGTACTCGCTCCTGTCGGCGCGTGTGGTGAATCCGACGGGCGGCAACACCGAGTTCGCCGACATGCGCGCGGCCTACGATGCCCTGGACGCGAGCACGAAGGCGCTGGTCGAGGACCTCATCTGCGAGCACTCGCTCATGTACTCGCGCGGCTCGCTCGGCATGCTCGACTACTCGGAGGAAGAGCGGGCGATGTTCCGGCCG
>QHSQ01000066.1 GCA_003221615.1 Candidatus Rokuibacteriota bacterium
TATTCGCGCGCCAGCGCCGAACGGATCGCTGAAGTATTCGCGCCCCGACTTCGACGATGTCCTGGGAGTTACCGACGCGACAAACTGCCCTGTCGAGCCCGGCGGCAGGACCAGAGGTTGCCGAGGAGTAGTTTCCCGAAGAGCCTTGATCGCCCCGTTACTCATCAGGCGGTAGAGACGAATCACAGAGCCGCGCTCCGGGGCTCCTTCTTGATGGGCGTATCGATAGCTGACGTGCAGAAGCGCCCCGTCCTCTCTATCCCGGAGAGTCACCCGTACCCGAGCGCTCCCGGCTCCTTCAGGAAACGCTTCCAGATACGGCGGATACTCCCAGTCCAGCTCGAGGATTGCCCACGAGTCCCTCCCGCTCTCGTCTCTGACGACAACCCGATGGTGCAGCCCTTCCTGATCTCCCGACAGGGCGTTCCGGACGAGACCGAGAGAAGAGCACTCACTATGTGGCGGCACCGCGTCGACTAGGCGTTCTGCCGCGAGACGCAGTGTCTGCGCGACCATGCAGACATAGTAACGCGGCTTCAAGTACCCGCGGTTCTCCCATCGATCCGCCAGCCACAAATACGTTCTCGCGTCCCGTTCAAGCAAGTAGCCCGAATCCACCAGCATGACGTTCCCGGAAGAGATCATCCGATCGTAGTATGCCCATTGGTCCGTGAAGCTCGACACAGGAGCGGCATACGTGCTGACAACGAAGGAAGCTCCCCTGTACGGAAGATCCCGCAGGATGTGAAGAAAGGAGAAGTGCGTCGCCGGCAACAGTCGAGCATAGCTGCTCTGCAGGTGGATCCAATACGCCATGCTGAACAGGGTGAGGGTTAGCGCAAGTCCGCTTACCGCCCATCGAGCAGCCGTGGGGCGCGACAAGGAACACCAAACGCCCTGCCTCACCCGACCGGCTCCCCATCGAGAGTCCAGCTGGTGCTGCCACGGCGTTTGCCGGCCACGTCTGAGCTGTCTCCACAAGGGCTGACCGCCAATGATGACCATGACATAGAAGCCGCCCGCGACAAGGACGTCGGTCAGGAACACGGTCAGTGGGGCGGAGCGTTCTAGGTACCCGCTCATCACGTAGCCGGGCGACAGCATATACACGACGGCATAAGCGACGAATCCACACGCCAGATAGCGGACAATCGAAACGACCCGCGCTGCTTGCTCGGCTCCCAGGACCCTACGAGTACCCAAGAGCGCTATGTGTGTGGCTAGGACTACCGCGACCAGTACGGCAACCTGATTCATTCGGTCAGGAACCCAATTCTGCAGCGCCCCGAGCCACAACGGCCGCAACGACTGATCGTAGAATTTGTAGTGCTTGCTGACAAGCCTCTCTATGCACCAGATCGTGAAGACCGCCATGGCAATTCGGTGAAGTGGCACACGGCCAAGCCTCCTCCACACGCCGCGCGCGCTGGCACTCAGCCCCAGGCTCAAGACGATGCCACCGCAGAGCGCGACACTCGTCAGAAGCAGACCCCCGTAACGGGATCGTGAGCCGCCCGAGGCAACTCCCGCCACAACCGCATACCGAACTAGCACTCGGGACAGCAGGCACGCACCCACCAGCAGCGGGAGCCACCGCAGTGTCGCCCGCAACATCGGAAGGGCGAGCAGCAGCCGCCTATTCAGCGCGTCGGATCCGGTCAGAAACCTACCCTGCAGCCGCCCCACGGCCGACCACATCCCGTCGTATCGACCAGCCCAGCGAACGACAAATCGGAGACCACCGTCAGGCATCGTTTGCAGACGGACGCCAAAAGGACTCCACTCGATCAAGCCCGCGCAAGCTCCAACCATCACGGTCACTACGATGAGCGAAAAGACCGGCGTGTGGACCTCGAAGTTCCAGTTGAAGAATGTCCGGACAAGCGCCGTGATACTTCTCAGCGGCGCACTGTCGACGAGGTTGTACCAGAAAACAATGTTGTGCGCTTCGTAGAACTGCTGCAGCTCTGGCAGGAGCTGCGGGTCGCCGGCCGCATTCCGCGCCACATACGTCAGCCTGATGTCCTTCGCCAACTCGGCCCAGCCGAGGTACCCCGCGAGTTGCAAGAGTAGTGTCAACATCCCACAAACAGCGCCGGCGGCCTGAGTCCTCCCCGCTCGGAACAGCACCGACGGAGATCGAACGTACAGGCATACACAATACAGACCAACGAACATCGATACGAAGGCCACGAAGATGAACTCGAAGTAAAAGAGAAACGCGTAGTTCATGACTGTCAGAATTGACCAGAGCCGCCTTCTCGGCCCTCCGATCCCATGGGCACAGAGGAGGCTCGAAAACACGAACACCACATGCCATACGCGGTACGTGTTGACCTGCCATTGAGCGAACAACACGTAATCCGTCATCATCGTCAGGCAGGCCATCAACGCAAACGCCGCGCCACTAGTCTTCGCGAAGTAGTGGTAGACGAACGCCATCCCGAGGAGACCCACCGTGAACGTCGTGATTGCGATCTGGCTCTCGATCGTCCGCGCGCCAATCGCGTACAAGACGAGGGCAAACAGCCGAGGCATATTGCCTTGATGGGTATGGATATATGGGTGAGCGAGGGGATTAGGACCGTACGCCTCGTCGGTCAGCCCGAAGCTTTTGGCCACCCCGAGGTGGTACAGGTTCGACGCATGGATCAACGCCGAATATGATTCGTTATTGTCGAGAACGTACGGTCGAAATCCAGTCCAGACCAGTAACAGTCCGTAGAGGGCTATGTAGACAAGAACGAGGCACCCGAGACCGACGCCGTAGTTAGAGACCGCCCTCGCCCATACCGAAGCGTGAGGACTCAAAGGACCCTGTGCTTCACCAGCGAGTCGGCCCGCCGAGGAGGCTTCGGGAGCATAGACGCTCAGCCGGCCTGGGGGATCCCTCCAAGGGCTAGTAGGGACCGGTGAAGTGTTCCTGGACGTCGCTGAGGCGACGCATAACTTGCCCGTCGCTTCTCATCACGTTCAGACATTCCTGGACGATCGTCATAGGTCCAGGGTGAAAGGCTTCCTCGAGCGGCCGGGAAACCGGCGCCGGGCAGTCCGGCGGCGTGACCCGCCGAACCGGGGCTCTCAAGTACTCGAATCCCTTCTCGACGACCACGGCCGCGACCTCGGCGGCGAAACCGAACCGGGCCCAGCTCGTGTCCGCAACCACCAGGCGACCCGTCTTGCGGACAGAGCCCAGGATCAACTCCTCGTCTAGAGGTCGAATGCTCCGAGGGTCGATGACTTCCGCGTCAATCCCATGCTCGCTTGCCAGCACCTCGGCAGCTCTAAGCGCCTCGTGGGCCATGAGGGAAGCCCCGACGATACTGATGTCCCGACCCTCGCGGACGGTCCGCCCCTGCCCAAAGGGGATGGCGACCGGCTCCTCGGGGACGTCCCCCTCGAGTTCGTAGAGAGCCCGGTTCTCCAGGAGGATCACCGGGGTCATCCCGGTCAGCGCGCTGACCAGGAGGCCTTTGGCGTCTGCCGGCGAGGCCGGCGTGGCAACATGCAGCCCGGGGAAGTGGGCAAAGGTGGCCTGCAGGCTCTGCGAGTGGGTTGCTCCCTGGCCCCACCCCCGCCCGACGATGCCGCGACAGACGATTGGTACGCCTCGCTCCGTCGCGTACATGTACCGCCATTTCGCGGCGAGATTGATGATCTGATCCAGGGCCAGGAACATGAAATCGTTCCGCGGGTGGACGACCAGTGGCCGCTTGCCGACCGCGGCGGCTCCTACGGCGATGCCGGCAAAGGCATTCTCACAATTCGGGATGTCAAAGACCCGGGACCGCCCGAATCGCACAAATGCCTCATGGGTGGTTCCGAATACCCCTTTAAAGTCGTCAACGCCGATGCCGGCAATGAGGACATTCGGGTCCGTCTCCATGCACTGAACCGTCGCCTCGCTGATAGCCTGCCAGTACTTGAGCCGTCGCATGCCGCCTCCGCGCTAGTAAGTCCCGTCGAGCATCCCATCCACTACGGGAAAAGGGCTGCTTTTTGCCAAGGCGACCGCATAGTCGATTTCCTGCTTGGCTTCATCGCGCCACTTCTCAAGCTCCTCTGACGTGCAGAGGCCGCGACTCAGGAGGCGATTGGTAGCTCGCTGGATAGGGCAGCGAGCAATCCACTCGTCGACTTCCGCCTTGCTACGATAGCCTTTGTCGTAGTCCCATAGAGGGCCAACGTGCTCACGCCACCGATACGTCATGCACTCGAGAAAGAACGGGCCGTTTCCGTTCCGACACCATTCGACAGCCTCTTGGGCTGCCTGGTAGACGGCGAATACATCGTTGCCATCCACCTGCTTGCTCGGCACGGTATACGAACGAACACGCTCGTATATCTGTACACTGACGGGCTGACGCACCTCCAGAGCTGTATGTGTGGAGTAAAGATTGTTCTCGCAAACAAAAAGGACCGGGACCTTCTTCACCGCCGCGAAATTCAAACACTCGTGGAAGATGCCTTCCTCGACGGCCCCGTCCCCGAAGAAGCTCACCGCCATCCTCGACGAGCTCTCCATCGAGAAGGCCCATGCTGAACCAACGGCCGCCGCCATGGTCTGACCAAGGATTGCCGAGGATGCGATGATCCCGGCCTTCGGATCATGAAGATGCACCGACCCGCCGCGCCCCTTGGCACAGCCGATTTCCTTGCCGTAGAGTTCGCCAACCATCCCGACGAGGCTCCCGCCCTTCGCCAGATAATGAGCGTGACAGCGATGTCCGCTGTAGATGACATCGTCGAGCCTCAGAGCCCGGCATACGCCGACCGCTGGTGCCTCTTGGCCGATGGAGAAGTGCGTTGGTGTCCGCATCTCCTGATCGCCGTACAGGCTCGCCAGCGTCTCCTCGACGAGACGAATTCGCATCATGCTGCGGAGAAGCTGAACCTCGAGCTCAGCTGACGAGGTCATCGTGTCTCTCCCAATCGCTTCGTCTCATCAAGAGAAAACACCGTGCACAGTTCGTTGGTAAAGGTCCTGGGATACCGCGACGCAATATACTCCTCCAGGCGATCCAAACACTCGGGTTCGCGACACAGAGTAATGCCAGGGAAGAGCCGGCGGAACAGGATGTAGTGGCTTGGCTTGGGCATCGTCGTAGCGCTATCCCCACGAATCCATACGGTATGACACTTCGAAGGGTCAACGGTCTCAGGCCTGGCGTTGTGCCGTGTCCCGACCGAAGCCGAGTCAGCCGCACGGTGGGTTCGGACGATTTGCTCTGCCCATTCGGCGCCGGGCGCTCCATCGGATGCTGAAGAGTAAAAACCCGCCGAACCCACCTCGGCACTCATCGGGACGCCAGCTTCCACTTGAATTCCCACGTCAAACACGGGAGGCTCAATCATTTTGGCCGGAGAAGGCGCATCAACGGAGAGCAATTCCCACCGTCCGTCACCAGAGTGAAACGCGCTGAACTTTGGCTTCGGTTTCGCCTCAGGTTCCTCGAGAAACAATCTGACTCTCCTCGGCAATGACGCCTTCACCCAGAATATCGCCACGGCGCGAAACGGTTCCTGCTGCCGCGGCAACCTCACGCGCAGACGGAATTGTCCGACCGTTCTGTTGGGTATCCTCAGGATCCCGGATCCCTTGCGAGTGCGCCCGTCTTGCGGGTCCCGTTCAAACGTCAGGCCCTTTCCGACGACCCCCCGCTCGACCGGTCCAGCGACGCCGGCGCTCCAGTTCGCAAGATCATCATTGACCAACTGATTAACTGGCTCCCGACTCGGAAAGGCAGCCGATTCACATCCGCCGAACGTCGCCTCGCGCGTGAAGAAGCTCACCAGCGTCGGATAGACATTGGTCATGACGATCTCGCCCTTCAGCGGTTGCAGAACATTGGCGACTTGCCAAGCGGGGTCATCGCGAGTCGACTCCTTCACCACGACGCGAGCTCCCGCGCGGTAGGCCTTGCCCACTCGATAGACGAGATGCAGCGTACCGATCAGCAGGACGATCCCCAGACAGACCAATCCCGTTTGGCGCCAGTCCTTCCACACAACGGAGCTTGGCGGCCACAGCCTTCGTAGTACCCCGACGACCTCACGTCCCAGATAGGCCATGCCGGCCGTGCCCAGAACAGCCAAGAAAAAGCGGTTTGCAGCTGACGGCTGGTAACTCACCGAGTATGCGGGAAACGTCAAGAGCGGCAGGACAATCGTCGCCACGACCCACATCGCCAGCGCACCAAAGTAACGGAGCATCGCCGTGCCGTCACCCCGCCTTATCTTGAAGACGCCCTCGTTCCGATCGAACTGCGAGGCGCGAGCCAGCGAGAGCATGAGGCCGAGGACGACCAGCAGCATCAGTGTCCAGCTGATACCCGGCGATCCCGCGATGTACAGCGCGCGGCAAATGGTTCCCCAGAGCGCTTCGACGTCGAATTGATAAAAGCCCTGGTGCACCACGCCGAGCGACTGGTACATCGCGCGAAGTTCGTCACTGATCGGTAATGCAAACATCCGATTCGCCAAGGTGAACTGAAGTTCCTTAAGGAATATCGACGGACCCAGGAAAAGCAGGTTCTGGAAGAAGTGCAGCAGCACGCCGAAAGCCACCGCGCCGCTGAACACGAGCAGATGTCTTCGATCCACCCTGACGATGCCCAACAGGCTCAGG
>QHSQ01000175.1 GCA_003221615.1 Candidatus Rokuibacteriota bacterium
CGACGCCGAAGATCACCCGGCCTCCGGTCAGCCAGTCGGCGGTCGCGTAGTCCTCGGCCATCCGGAGCGGGTGCCACATCGGGGCGATGTTGAAGCCGCAGCCGATCTTGATGTTCCGCGTGATGTGGCAAAGGTGCAGAGCCAGCATCAAGATGTTCGGGATGCACTCGTACCCTTCGCGCTGGAAATGGTGCTCGGCCAGCCAGAAGGTGTCGTAGCCGGTCCGGTCCATCAGCCTCGCGATCGCCTCGCTCTTGGGGAACACCTCGGCCAGACGCTCGTCGGACAACCAGCGCTCGTTGGCCGCCGTGCCGTCCAGCCCTTCGTTGTCCAGATCGACGTGACCCGCGAACAGGCTGCCGAATTTCGTGATCATGCTCGGAATCCTTTCCGTTGCCCGATCAGGCGGTGGCCGGACGCTTCCAGCCGAGCCAGTCGACGATCGCGCCGCCCATCACGCGTTCGAGGTCCCGCCCCTTCAGCCACGACAGCTCCTCGGTGAACATCGTCACGCATTGCCGATACGAGCACGGCATGCGCGTGATGTCCGTGCCCCAGAACGAGCGCTCGGGACCGAACGCTTCGAAGATCTGGCGCAGATAGCCGTGGATGTTCTTGTACGGGTACGGCTGGCTCGAGTAGCTCGGAGCGCCGGACATCTTCACTCCGACGTTGGGGAGCTTCGCGAGCGCCAGCATCTCCTTGAGGTCGGCGAAGGCCGCGTCGTCGGTGACGCCGCTGCCGCCGCCGCTGCGCCCGAGGTGATCGATGTGCAGCTTCAGGCGCGGATGCCGCTCGGCGATCTTCGACAGCGCCGCCATGTGCCCGCCGGCCAGGAGCCCGACGGGGAGCCCTGCCCTCTCGCACGCCGCCCAGAACCAGTCGAGCGAGCCGTCGGTCCACCAGGCCTTCTGATGCGGCTGGTTGAACGTGAACCGAAACCCGAGCATGCCCGGCCGATCGCGCCAGCGCGCGACGATCTTCTCGCGATCGGGGCTCTCGAGATCGAAGTGTCCGAGGATGCAGAACTTGTCGGGATGCCGGCGCACCGCCTCGACGGCGAGCACGTTGACGGCCTCGCCGAGCGAGCTCGGCGGATGGATTACCGCGCAATCGACCCCGGCCGAGGCCATCTCGGCCAGCGCGTCGTCGGCCGAATAGGTCGGGATCTGACGATGGTGCGCGCTCATCTTGCCGTTCTGCCAGAGGTGGATCTGGGAATCGACGATCAGCATGGCGTCCTCCTCGTGCCGCAGAGCTTACCGCAACCCGTCAAGCTGCGGCCGGGCTAGGCTCGGACCGCGGCGCCGCGCCGGCCGACCTCGAGCACGGTGAACATCGTGAGCGCCATCAGGGCCGCCGCGACGAAGAAGATCGTGCGCGGCTCGCCCCGATCGATCAGCCACCCGTAGATCGGCGGCATGACCAGCGTGCCGACGTCGAGCCCCGAGTAGACGAACCCGAAGACTCGCCCGGAGGCGCCGGACGGAGTCGCGCCGCGCACGAGCAGGTCTCGCGACGGATTGGTCGCTCCCTTGGCGAAGCCGATCAGGGCCAGCAGGGCGGCGAGCGTCGCCGTGGGGGGCAGGCCCGTCGCGAGCACGACGGTGAACCCGGCGGCGATGGCCATGCCGGCCGCGGCGAACACGGCGTGACGGCGCATCCGGTCCGCCAGCAAGCCCCCGCACACGACGCCGGCCGCACCCCCGAGCATGTAGGCGGTGAGCGCGCCGGCGGCCAGGGTGAGAGGCACCTCGTAGATGGCGACCAGCGCCGCGACGGAGAACGTCGACACCGCGCTCATCGACGCGGCGACCAGAACGAAGTACGCGAACGCCATCAGGAGCGGCGGAGTCAGCAGCAGACGGACTTCGCCGGCCACGCTCCGCACGCCGCGCACCGAGCGTCCCGGTGCGATGCGGAAGGCCTCGTCGAGCACGCGCTGACGTGAGAGGACCAGCGCCACCACGACGCCCGCCAATCCAACCGTGGTCACTCCGATGCGCCAGCCGAACACGGCGGTGAGGCCACCCACCACGATGGGCGCGAGCACCCAGCCGAGGCTACCGGAGCTGCTGTGCGCGCTGTACGCGCGCCCGAGCCGTCGTGGATGGACGGCGGCGTTGAAGATCGAGTAGTCCGCGGGGTGGAACACGCCGTTGCCGAGGCCCGCTGCGGCCATGATGACCACGAGGATCCCGTACGACGGTGCGATACCGGCCAGCGCGATGGCGCTCGAAAGGAGCGTGAGCCCCCAGAGCAAGATGCGCCGGGCTCCGAACCAATCCACCAGGAAGCCGGACACCGGCTGGCTGAGCGCCGAGGCGCCAGCGGACGCCGTGATCAGCGCGCCGAGCGCGGCGTACGACACGCCGAGCTCGGTACGCAGCAGCGGGAACAGCGGCGGCAGCACGAGCCCGTAAAAGTGACTCAGGAAGTGCCCGACACAGACCACGGTGATGAGGCGGACATCGGCGGCAGCGGACCGCGCTCGGCCCTCGGCGTCGAGGGCGGCTGGCGACGAGCTCACTCGCTGGAGAATACCAGATTCGGCGCGGCGCGCGGAGACAGATGGCTGACACGTGACCGTGATCGCGCTCGGACGGCTATACTATGGCGGCTCAGCATCCAATCCTCAGGAGGAGATCGTGACCAAGATCCTCACGCCGCCCCAGGCCGCCCCGGTCATGGAGATCGCCCGCGAATTGCTCCCACCCGGCATGGAGCTGATCGTCGCCGATCCCGGTAAGCCCGAGTTCTACGACGCCGCCGCCGACGCCGAGTACTACCTGGGCTCGCCGCGCACCGGCATCGGCAACGAATTCTTCCGCGCCGCGCCGAAGCTGAAGCTCGTGCAGCTGACCAGCGCGGGCTACGACCGCGTGGACATCGAGGCCGCGCGCAAGGCCGGGGTGCCCGTCTCCAACAACGGCGGGGCCAACTCTGTCGCGGTCGCCGAGCACGCGGTGATGCTGATGCTGGCCGTGCTCAAGAAGCTCGTGTACCACCACAACAACGTCGTCGCCGGTAAGTGGCGTCCCGGCGACTTCGCCTCCATCCGCACCTACGAAGTGGAAGGCAAGCGGCTGGGCATCGTCGGCCTCGGCAACATCGGCAAGAAGGTCGCCCGGCGCGTTCAGGGCTTCGACATGGACGTGCGCTACTTCGACATCCTCCGGCTCACCGAGGACCAGGAGGACACGCTCGGCGTGCGCTTCACCCTCTTCACCGAGCTTCTCCGCACCTCCGACGTCGTGACGCTGCACGTGCCGCTGAACGACGTCACGCGGAAGATGATCTCGACGCGCGAGCTCGCAATGATGAAGAAGACCGCGGTCCTGATCAACACGTGCCGCGGCCCCGTCGTCGACGAGGACGCGCTCCATCAGGCGCTCAAGGCGGGCACGATCGCCGCCGCGGGCCTCGACGTCATGGTCGAGGAGCCGCCGGCCCAGAACCATCCGCTCTTCTCGCTTCCGAACGTCACGCTCACCCCGCACAGCGCCGGGCCGACGTGGGACAACTGGACCAAGGCGTACCGCAACGGCTTCGACAACATCCAGCGCGTGGAGGCCGGGCGGTCGCCGCTCTGGGTCGTCCCCGAGCTGCGCAGCTAGACCATCAACGGAGGACCCATGAGCACAAAGGTAGGCTTCTCGATTCTCGCGGCGCTCATGCTGTCGTCGCTCGGCGCAAGCGTCGGGCACGCCCAGCAGTCCGACATCGGCTTCTTCGTCACGAGCGCCGGGCCTGGCAAGGGCGGCGATCTCGGCGGCATCGCCGGCGCGGACCAGCTCTGCCAGCTGCTCGGCGCAACCGCGGGCGCCGGCACCAAGACCTGGCACGCCTATCTGAGCACCCAGGGCCCCGGCGCGGTCAACGCGCGCGACCGCATCGGCAAAGGCCCCTGGAAGAACACCAAGGGCATCATCGTCGCCAACGACCTGGCCGAGCTGCACGGCAAGAACAACATCAGCAAGCAGACCGCGCTGACCGAGAAGGGCGAGGCCGTGAACGGGCGTGGAGACACGCCGAACATGCACGACATCCTGACGGGCTCGCAGCCGGACGGCACCGCCTTCCCGGCCGGCGAGGATCGCACGTGCGGCAACTGGACGAAGAGCGGCCAGGGGTCGGCGATGGTCGGCCACCACGATCGCCAGGGCTTGCGGGACGACGACGCATCGAAGTCGTGGAACTCGTCGCATCCGTCGCGCGGGCCCGACGGCGGCTGCAGCCAGAACGACCTCAAGAGCACCGGAGGCAATGGCCTCTTCTACTGCTTCGCCACGAAATAGGTCGGCGAGCGCATTACTCGGAACACTCGTCGCGTTCGGCTGCGTCGCCGCCGTCCCCGTGCCCGCGGCGGCGCAGCCGCCTCAGATCGCCTGGAAGGGCTGCACCGATTGGGGCTGCATCGGCCAGGTGAAGATGAACGTGACGAAGGCCGGCGGGTATGACATCGCCGGCACCTACAATTTCTCCTTCTTCTCGAACGACGAAGTCTCTTTCGAGGAGCTTTCCGGCCTGCGACCGAGAAAGCTCCTGCTCTTGAGCCTCCGCGAGCCGCGCTACCTGTTCTTCGGGGTGTACGGCGCCGAAGAGGCCGAGGCGTTGCGCGCCAGATACCAGACTCAAGTCTCGGGCGCCCTGGTCCTCGTTCTGGTCTTGATGGCAAAGGGCTTTCCGGAGGGCGCGAGCGCACTCCCGGTCAGCTGGGACACCCGACAGGTCGACATGGGATGGGCGCGGTTCAACGTGTCGGCCAAAAGGACCGCCCGCGACGCCTTCGAGTTTCGAGCCGAGGCACCCGACCATCGCATCGACGGCGAATGGAGCATGACCAAGCTTCCGCCGTGGCCGGACAGCCAGTCGATGGCAGGGTGGACGGCCGCGAACGGCGCGACCCTTCCGTCCATCACCCTTGGCGAGGTACGACAGTTTCGGCGCCGTTGATTGCGCCGCGAGGTCGGCTCGCGCTATAAGGGCTCCGTGATAACCCTCGCATCGTTCGGCGTCGCAGCGCTGGCGGCCGTGCTGCTCGCGACTCCCGTGGGAGCACAGACCCCGCGTGACGTGTTCGTGGTCGGCATGGAAGCCGAGCCGCCGGGTCTCGATCCCGGTCAGGCGCTCGGGCTCCACACACTGCGCGTGACCGCCGAGATCTTCGAGACGCTCGTCGCCACCGCGGTCGATAGCACCGACATCGTGCCCGGTCTGGCCGAGTCGTGGACGACGTCGTCGGACGGTCTGGTCTGGACGTTCAAGCTGCGCAAGGGCGTCCGCTTCCACGACGGCACGCCGCTCGATGCCGCGGCGGTCAAGTTCACCTTCGACCGCGTGATCGACCCGTCGCACCCACACGCCAGGAGCGGTAAGTGGTCCTTCGTCGCCGGCTATCTGGCCACCGTGAAGTCGGTCGAGGTGATCGACCCGCAGACGGTGCAGCTGCACCTGAAGTACCCGACCAGCTCGCTGCTGGCCCTGCTGGCGCTGCCGAATTGCGCGATCGTGAGCCCGACCGCGTTCGCGAAGGCGCCGGCCGACTTCGACACCAGGCCGGTCGGCAGCGGCCGCTACCGGATCGAGTCCTGGGAGCGTGGCAGCCGCCTCGTGCTGCGCCGCAACGACGACTACTGGGGCGCCAGGGGCAAGCCGCAAACCCTGGTCTATCGCGGGATCGCTGAGGCCAACTCGCGCGTGGCCGAGCTCTTGACGGGCGGTGTCGACCTCATCCTGCCGATCCCGCCCGATTTCGTCGGGCGGCTCGAGAAGACGTCCGGCGTCACCGTCTACAAGGCGACCGGGCTCACGATCTGGTACGTGGGGTTCAACGTCGACAAGAAACCGTTCACGGATCGTCGCGTGCGCCAGGCCTTCAGTCACGCCGTGAACCGGGAGGCGATCACCCGCGACATCCTGAAGGGCACCGGGATCCCGGCGGTCGGGCCGCTGCTCCCCGGCACGTGGGCGTTCGAGCCGAACGTGCGCAAGTATCCCTACGACCCCGCGGCCGCCAAGAAGCTTCTCGCCGACGCCGGCTATCCCAACGGTCTCGAGGTCGAGCTCTGGGTGCCGGAGTCAGGCTCGGGGATGCAGGCGCCCGTCGAGATGGCGACGGTGATCCAGGCGAACCTGGCCACCGCCGGCGTCAAGGCGCAGCTCAAGACGTTCGAGTGGGGCTCGTACCTCGGCAAAGTCCGCGCCGAGGCGCCGGCCCTCTACGCGCTCTCCTGGTTCCTCAAGTCGGAGGATCCCGACCTGTCCATGTATCCCCTCTTCTTCTCGAAGAATCAGCCGCTGCCGAACCGGGCGAACTACAACAATCCCGAGGTCGATCAGCTCCTCGTCCAGGCTCGCCAGATCGCCGAGCGCGGCCGGCGCGCCGAGCTCTACCGGAAGGCCCAACGCCTGATCGTCGAGGACGCGCCGATGGTCTTCGTCGATCACGAGGTGCAGGTGGTCGCCACACGCGCCAACGTCAAGGGCTTTCGGCTCCATCCGAGCGGCTTCGACCTGCGCGTTGAGCACGCGACGAAGGAGTAGACGATGGACGAGATGAAAGCGGTCGACCTCGGTCAGGTCATGAGCAGTATCCGCGCCTCGGGCCGGCCCAACACCGTTCTGTGGCAGGCACCCGACAGCGTCGCCTTCGTCGCGCGGGGCCGCGAGTTCCGCAGCGAGTTCCACAGTGACCCGAGCGACGAGGTCATGTACATGATCCAGGGCGACATGAATCTGCACTATCGGACGCCCGAGGGCGACGAGAAGGTCGCCGTGATCCGACAAGGCCAGATCGTGTATTGCCCGGCCGGCACCCCGCACTCTCCGCGGTTCTCACCCGACGCGTTCGTCCTCGTGCTGGAGCGCAAACGGCGACCCGAGGAACGGGACCGCTTCACCTGGTACTGCGCCAAGTGCGGGGCTCAGCTCCACCAGAGCGTCAAGCAGGTGGCCGACTATCGCGAGGATCCGGTGTCGCGCGCCTACGAGGAGTTCTACGGCTCGGAAGCCAATCGCACGTGCAGCCGCTGCGGCCACGTCACGCCGCGCCCGCCCGCGAAAGCCTGAGAGCAGCGCGCCCCGGGGGAACGGACCCGGGGCGCGCGTCGTAACCGACCGGCGCGAGTTTACCCGTTAAACCTGTCGGGGAACTGCTTCACGATCGCCTCCGCCAGCGGGTCGGCGATCATTTGCATGTGGCCGGCCGCGGTGCGAAGCGCGGTGTAGGCGCGCGCCGGGTCCTTCGCAGCCTGCGCGTCGATGACGTCCTTGAGCGTGACCACATGGTGCTTCACCAGGTCGGCCACGACCGACTTCGGAAGATTCGGGTTGGCCGAGCTCAGGAAAGCGCCGAAGTCCTGGGTGTAGCTCACGAGATCGTCGATCGCCGTGTCCTGCTTGCCCTTGTCGTTGCCGGCGACGCCGACCGTGTAGTCGACGACGAAGCCGATGTGGCGGCGCCACAGCGGCAGGAACGCCTTCTCGGCGCCCTCGCCGTACACCGAGCCGATCGCTTTGGAGATCGCCACCGAGTTGGCGTCGAGCGCGCCCGCCGCCGCCTTGAACTCTGCCTCGCGCCCGCCGAGTGCCGCGTTGGTCGCTGCGCCGGCGAGGTAGACGTGCTCGGAAAAGAGGTTGTTGAGCCCCGCCCGCAGCTGCGCGGCCTTGGTGCTCGAGGTCATCGCCATCGGCGACGCCATCGTGCCGTGCGCGGGCGCCTGCGCCATCGACTGCGTGCACCCCGCCAGCATCACCATGCTGATCGATCCAATCCACGCCAGAATCTGCTTGTTCATCGCGCGCTCCTTTCGGGTTGGTCGTGTCGTATTCGCTGCCTGGTCAGTTGACGCGGATTTCGCCGCGCATCGAGGGGTGACGATCGCAGAAATACGGATGCTGTTTCCTCCTCACCGAGGGACTACGGGTGAGGAAGCGCTTTGGATGCTTCGGGCAATAAGCCCGAGTCAGGGCTCAGTCTTGCTTCAGGGCTCCGGAGGTCTGCGCGCCTTCCAGCTGGTGGCCTGCTCGTAGGCCCAGCCGATTCGCAGCGCGGTCGCCTCGTCGCCGGCGTGGCAGAGAATCTGGAGCGACAGCGGCATGCCCTCGGCGGAAAATCCGCCGGGGACGGCGAGGCCGCAGAGCCCGAGATAGTTTCCGGGGCGCGTGAAGTGGGCCGCCGTGCCCTTCTGATCCGCTCGCTCGATCGGGATCGCCGCGGTCTGCGCAGTGGGCGTCAGGATCGCGTCGACGTCGCCGACCGCCGCGGCGAATTCGCGCTTGTGCTCCTCGCGCTGAGCCAGCGCGAGCAGGTAGTCGCGTGCCGAGATGTTTCGTCCGAGCTGGATGCGCGGTCTCACGTGCGGATCGGTCGGCATGTTGCCGTCGTCGACCAGGTGGCCGACGAATCGATAGCCCTCGGCGCCGATGATCACGCCAGTGGCCCCGGCATAGTCGCTCAGGCGACGCGGAAACTCGACTTGGACGATGCGGGCGCCGAGCCCGGCGAGCGCGTTCACCGCCGCGTCGTACGCCGCCAGCACTTCTTTCTCGACGCCGGTGCGCTCGACGTCCGGCAGGACGGCCAGGCGCAGTCCCTCCACACCGCGCCGCAGGATGGGCAGCGGATCCGCCGGCGTCCACGCGAAGGTCTGGGGATCGCGCGGGTCGGGGCCGCTCAGCGCGCGGTAGATCAGTGCCGCGTCCTCGACCGAGCGCGCGAGCGGCCCCGGCGTGTCGAGCGTCGAGCTGAGCGGCAGGACCCCGTAGGTGCTGATCCGCCCCGCGGTCACCTTGAGCCCCACGATGCCGCACCAGGCCGCGGGGATCCGCACCGAGCCGCCCGTGTCGGTGCCGATCGCGACCGGCGCGAGCCCGGCGGAGACGGCGACGCCCGAGCCGCTGGAGGACCCGCCCGGCGTTCTGTGGACCGCGAGATCCCACGGATTGCGCGGCGTGCCCATGTGCGTGTTGGTGCCCCAGCTGCCCATGGCGAACTCGACCGTGTGCGTCTTGCCGAGCACGATCATCCCGGCGGCGATGAGACGCTCGGCGAGCGTCGCGGTAACCGGTGACACGCGCTCGGCCCACACCTTCGACCCGCCGGTGGTGACGCGCCCCTGGAGATCGACCAGGTCCTTGAGGGCGATCGGGACGCCGTGAAGCGGCCCGACGCGATGGCCCGAGCGAATGGCCTTGTCCGCGGCCTCCGCGGCCAGCCGCGCCTCGGCCTCGTAGACCGCGATGTAGGCATGGAGCGCCGGGTTGCGCCGGCTGATCCGCGCCATCAGCGCGTCGACGACGTCGACGGGCGACAGCGCGCGCGTGGCGAACGCGTGAGAGAGCTCGGCGACCGTTGCCCAGACAGGATCGAGTGTAGCCATGGGATCTCCTCCGCGGCGTGATTGTAGTATCGTGGCGGCGTGACGGAAACCGCTGAAGTCGTGATCGTCGGCGCCGGGATCATGGGCGTGAGCACGGCCTACCATCTGGCCCGGCTCGGCGTGGGTCCGGTGGTCGTCCTCGAGCGCGACACCGTCTGCTCGGGCTCCACGGCGCTCGCGAGCGGCGGCATCCGCCACCAATACGCGAACCGCCTGGGTGTCGAGCTGACCACGCACAGCATCGTCACCTACGAGCGCTTCCGTGACGAGTTCGGCGTCGACCCCAACTTCCGCCAGCACGGCTATTTGATCCTGATCAGCAACGAGGACGAGCTGGCCGTCGCCCGGCGCAGCCTGGCGCTCCAGCAGAGCCTGGGCGTGAAGGTCGAGCTGCTCGACGCGAAGGCCACTCGCGCCTTGTGCCCGTATCTCAACACCGACGATCTGCTCGGCGCCACCTACACGCCGCGCGACGGCTACGCCGACCCGTACCTCTGCGCGACCGCGATCGCTGCCCGCGCGCGCGACCTCGGTGTCGTCATCAAGCAGCAGCACGAGGTTCACGGCTTCCTGCGCGAGGGCGACCGCGTGCTGGGCGTCACCACCGCCGCCGGCTCGTTCGCGGCGCGGGCCACCGTCATCGCGACGGGCGCCTGGTCGGGCGTCGTCGGCCGCCTCGCCCACGTCGATATCCCCGTGCGCCCACATCGGCGGCACAAGTTCATGACGGCCCCGTTTCCGGCGGCCAGAATCCCGGCGGCCACCCCGTTCATCATCGATCCGCACACGAACTTCTCGCTGCGCCGCGAGGGCCCGGGGCTCTTGATGGGCCACGGACGTCGCGACGAGCCCGACGGCTTCAGCACCGAGATCGATCGGAGCCTCGAGCCCGCGCTGATCGAGCGCGCGATCCATCGGGCGCCGGCGCTGGCCGACGCCGAGCTCATGCGGGCGTGGGCCGGGCTCTACGAGATGACGCCGGACCAGACGGGCATCGTCAGCGCCGTCCCGGGCGCCGACGGGCTCCACGTCATCGCCGGCTTCAGCGGCCACGGGTTCATGCACGGGCCGATCGCTGGCCAGCTCATGGCCGAGATGCTTGCTCACGGCCACGCTGTGACGATGGACGCCGGCCCGCTCGATCTCGCCCGCTTCGCGCGCGGCGAAGCCCACGTTGAACCGCTCACGTTTGTCTGACTCCTCGCCAATGGATGACCAGACGCACGCGGCGCTCGCGCTCGTCGACCCGCGCGAGCTGGTCGACCTGGCCAGCGCGCTCATCCGCATCCCGAGCTTCAAGACCGAAGAGACCCAGGTCGCGCTGTTCCTCGAGAAATTCTTCCGCAGCCGCGACTACGCCGTCGATCTGCAGGAGATCGAGCCCGGCCGCTTCCAGACCATCGCCACCCTGCGCGGGACCGGCGGCGGCGCCAGCCTGATGCTCAACGGCCACACCGACATCAACGCGCTCACCCGCCGCTGGAAGCGCGATCCGTGGACGCCGAGCCTCGAGGGCGATCGCCTCTACGGTCACGGCGTGCAGAACATGAAGGGTGGCCTGGCCAGCATCATCATGACCGCGGAGGCCGTTCGCCGCTCCGGCGTCCGGCTTCCCGGCGACCTGGTCGTCGCCTGCGTCGCCGGCGAGACCCAGGGCGGCGAGGGCACGCACTATCTGATCGAGAGCGGGCTGCGCACCGACGCCGCAGTGGTCGCCGAGCCGTTCGGCGCCGACAACCTCGTCACGGTGCACTCGGGCATCGTGCACATGGCAATCCACACCTACGGCGTGACCGGACACATCGGACGCCTCGAGGGCACGGTGAACGCCGTGCGGAAGATGACGGGGATCGTCCAGGCTCTCGAGCGCGTCGAGTTCCGCCACACACCGAGACCCGACTTGCCCGCGTTTCCTCGGCTCAATGTCGGCGGCATCCTCGGTGGCCGCGGCCAGGACTACGTGCTGGTCGAGCCACCGTACGTGCCGGACCTCTGCACGATCCTGGTCGACGTCCACTTCGTCCCGGGACAAACCGTCGACGGGATCGTCGCCGACATCCGCCGTGCGCTCGACCTGCTCGCCGCGCGCGATCCGGACCTGCGTTACGAGATCGAGATCCCGCCGCCCGCCGGCTTCAAGGGACGGCGACGCCTCGTGATGGATCCGTTCGATATGCCGACCGACGCGCCGATCGTGCAGGCGGTGGCGAGGAGCTATCGCGCCGTGACCGGTCAGGAGCCGAAGGCCATCGGCACTGTGCTGCCCCACTCGTACAGCGCCGACGACACGTGCCATCTCTGGAAGGCCGGGATCCCGTGCCTGCTGTACGGCCCCGCGACGATCCGCGGCAACGCGGACGAGGACGACGCCTGCGTGCTCGTGAGCGAGATGGAGAAGGTCACGCGCGTGCTGACGGTGACCGCGCTGGACGTTTGCCGGCAAAAGCCGGCGGAACTTGCAACTCCCAGGAGGATCACATGATTACCTTTACCGGGTGTGAGCTGCTCGCCGACGCGCAAGCCAGGTTTCGTACTCGCACGCAAAAGCCGCCCGCTAAGCGCATCGCAGCGGGCGTCGCGGGCCGGCGTCGCGAAGTGAAGGTCGGCGGCCGCCGCGTGAAGGTGATCGACGTGCACGCGCATTGCGTGATCCCGGAGGCCTACGCCCTGCTGGGGCTGAAGGTCGACGATCATCGCGGACCCGGCATCGGCGAGGTCGGGCAGCGGCGCATCGGCGAGATGGACGCGCAGGGCATCGACATGGAGGCGCTCAGCATCAACCCGGCGTGGTATCGGGCCGAACGCGACATCGTCACCCAGGTGATCAAGATCCAGAACGAAGCGCTCGCCGGGTTCTGCGCGAAGTATCCCGATCGTTTCGTTGCCTTCGCGTCGGTCGCGCTCCAGTTCCCCGACCTGGCGGTGCAGCAGCTCGTCGAGGGCGTGAAGAAGCTCGGCCTCCGCGGCGCCGCCGTCGGCGCGAGTGTCGCCGGCGATGAGTTCGCCGATCCGAAGTTCCACCCCTTCTGGGCCAAGGCCGAGGAGCTCGGGGTCCTGATCTTCATTCATCCGCAGAGCACCCCGGACCTGGCCAAGCGATTCAAGGGCAACGGCTGGCTCGCCAACACGATCGGCAACCCGCTCGACACCACGATCGCGCTCTCGCATCTGATCTTCGAGGGCACGCTCGACCGCTTCCCCGGCCTCAAGATCTGCTCGGCCCACGGCGGGGGCTATCTGCCGTCCTATGCGCCCCGCTCCGACAACAGCCTGCGCGTCGCGCCGGACATGGACACCGGGATCAAGCTGAAGAAGAAGCCGACCGAATATCTGAAGACGATGTACTACGACACCCTGGTCTTCACCTCCGAAGCGCTGCGCCACCTGGCGGCGGAAGTCGGCGTGAGCCAGCTCGTGGTCGGCACCGACCATCCGATCCCGTGGCAGTCCAAGTCGGTGGACCATATATTGAAAGCGCCGGGCTTCACCGACGCGCAGCGCCGGGCGATGCTCGGCGAGACCGCCGCGCGGCTGCTGCGGATCAAGCTCTAGCCCGCGAGGGAAGAACGCGCGCCTATGGCAGGAGATCGGCGACACGGACGCCCGCGGACGGCGCGGAGAGCGGCGCGATCGTGCCGTCGGCGCCGAGCGTCTCGATCGCCGCGTAGCCCCAGTGGCGCTGGGCCGGACCTGGTCTCACCGGCTGGCGATGAACCTCGAGCACGCGATCGATCAGATTGACGATCCAGTAGTCCGCGACCCGTGCGCGGGCATAGGCCGTCGCTTTCCGGCCTCGCGCCAGGCGCAAGCCCAACTGCGCGACCTCGACGATGAGCGCCGGGCGCCTCGGATGCGCATCGACGTAATCACGGGGCGAGCCCCGCACGACGCAGACGTCCGGCTCTGGCTCGGACCGGTCGTCGAGGCTGATCGGACTCTGTGTCTGAACGAACCAGCCCTCTCCGAACGCTCGCTCCATCGCCCTTGCCACGAGCAGCACTGACGTCCTGTGCCGGCTGTGCTGCGGCTCCTTGACGAGCAACAACCCATCGAGCAGCTCGACAGGGTCGTCCTCATCGAGGAAGCCGTGGTCGATCAACCTCTCGTACTCGTCACGGGTCCAGCGATGCAGGCCGGGCCGCTCCGCTTGCTTCATGGGATTCAGGGCAGAAGCTGCCAGACGGGGATGCTCGATCCCGGCGCGGCCAGCGGGGTGACCCCCGCGGAGGCGTCGAGCACCTCGCTGCGAGCGTAGCGCCAACCGAACGGCGCCGCGGAATCCGGGACCGGCCCTCGGTACACCTCCAGCACCCGGTCGACGAGGTTGAGCACCCAGTAGTCCGGCAGGCCGGCCCGGGCGTAGAGACTGCCCTTGCGCACACGATCGAGGGCGAGGCTCGACTCGGCCACTTCCACGGTGAGAGCCGCACGCGAGGGATGGGCGCGAGCATAGTCCTCCGGCGCCCCGGGTACGACCGCCACGTCGGGCTCGGGCTCCGACTCGTCGTCGAGCCCGATGGGCCCCTCCGTCCGCACTTCCCATCCAGGCCCGAACGCCGCCTCCAGCGCCTTGGCAGTCTTGCGGATCGCCGTGTAGTGTGGGGCGCCTTGCGGCTCGGCGACCATGAGCTCGCCACCGATGAGCTCGATCGCCTCGCCAGGCTGGAACACGCCCAGGTCGATCAGCCTTTCGTACTCCGCCCGGGTGAAGCGTCGGGTCCTGGTCTCGTAGTCCGCCATCGCGCAATCGTATCGGCGGCCTACGGGACGCGTCAATGTCCTCGGAAGGATACTCCCGTATAATCCACCTCATGGTCACGCTCGAGTTCCACGATCCGTCCGGCACGATCGAGGTGAAGCAGCCGCACGCGTCGCGCGTCAGCGCGCTCGACGGCAGGCGCGTCGGCTTCGTCAGCAACGACCAGTGGCAGGCCTTCCGCATGCTGCCGCTCCTGAAAAAGCTGCTCGAGGCGGACTTCCCGGGGATCGAGGTGCTGCCGATCGATGCCTTCCCGCAGGGCAATGCCGTGATCGGCTCGGAGGAGACGGCGGCGCTCGTCAAGCAGAGCGGGGTCGACGCCGTCATCATCGGCAACGCGGCCTGAGGGTCCTGCGCCACTGCATGCGGCCGGGCGGCCGCTAGGCTCGAAGCACAGGGAATTCCGACTGTCACGTTGACCCGCGCGGACTTCGTCGGGGTCATGACGAATGCCGTCGCCGGGCTCGGGCTGGCGCCGGACGCGGCGATGGTCACCTTCCCTATCGAGATGTTCCTGCCGGGCAGCGACATCTCGGCGGTCGAGGCGCGCAAGCGCGAATTCTACGAGGGGCTCACGCGCTGGCGCTCGGCGATCGCGACCGATGTGGCGGGCGAGGCGCCGATGATCAAGGTGCAGGCGGCGAGCGTCGAAGACGCGTTCAGCCGCGCGAATCATATGATGCTCGCCAACCGCTGGGGCGATGGTCTCCCGCTCTGGCCGCCGACCCGCGAGCGCGCGGACTGGATCCTCCGAGGCTCGACGCAGCCACGCCGGCACCGGATCGGCATCTTCCCGCCGCGCGGCGGGGTGACCACGGTCGAGACGTGCGCGATCGCGCTGGCGATGGCGGGCGGACGGCCCGAGTACTTGCCGGTGCTCGTGGCCGCGGTCGACGCTTTCCTCGATCCCGAATCCGGAAGCGCGCAGCTCCAGGCGGCGTCGGGCAGCGCCTTTCCTGTCGTCATCGTCAACGGGCCGATCGGCGTCCAGATCCGGCTGAACTCCGGCTTCGGCTGTCTGGGGCCCGATCCGCAGCGGCCGGCAGGCGCGAGCATCGGTCGAGCGCTCCGCCTCTTGCAACAGAACGTCGGCGGCGCCCTGCCCGGCATCGGCACCATGGCCAACTACGGCGGCGTGCGCTACACGAACGCCGTCTTCGCCGAAGATGAAGCGAACCTGCCGCCGGGCTGGTCGCCCCACGCCACCGAGCGCCACGCCTTCGCCCATGGCCAGAGCTCGATCTCGCTCGCGTTCGCCAACGGGGCCACCAACATCCGCCGGCGCGGCGCGAAGAAGGAAACGCCGGAGGAGGACGCGCTGCAGGGCATGTACCGCATGGCCGATTTCATGCGCGTGCCCAACATGCCCGGCCTGGCCGGCTACGAGCACGGCACGCCGGGCATCCTGATGATTCCGGGCGTCGTGGCGAACACGATGGCCGGCCTCGGGTGGACCAAGGCATCGATCCGCGAGTTCCTGTGGGAGCACTCGCGCATCCCGACCGAGCACCTGCGGCGTGCGGGATGCCCGGCGTGGCTCGAGATCGACTCGAGCAAGGTCGTGCGCGAGAGCATCGCGCTCGACCCGTGGCCGATCACCGCGAGCCCCGATAACTTCATGGTCGTCGTCGCCGGCGGCGGCCACCCGACCAACAGCTACTGGCTCCAGGGCTATAGCCCCGGCGTCGTCGGCCGCACGGTCGAGCTGCCGTCGGGCTTCGAAGAACTACTCGCGGACGCCGACCGCGACCTCGGGCCGCGCTAGGCGGAGTTACACCAGCCGGGGCCGATCGCCCTCGACGATCACCCGCCAGAGCACCCGACTCTGGCTGCGATCGTAGTCGCCGTGCGCCCGGTGCATGGTCGCGCGGTCGTCGATGACCAGCACGTCGCCTTTGCGCCAGACGTGGTGATAGACGATCTCCGGCCGGATCATCCGCTCGATCAGCTCCGCCATGTAGGCGCGACTCGCCTCGGGGGCCATGCCCTCGATGTGCGTGGCCTTGGAGATGTGGAAGTACACCGCCCTCGATCCGTGCACGGGATGCGTGCGGACCATCGGGTGCTCGATCGTCTTGCCGTACTTCTCCCGGTCTTCCTGCCGGGTGTCGGTCTTGCCGCTGTCGAGGCTGTTGTACGTCTTCAGTGAATCGAGACGCCGGCGCTCGTCTTCGGGGAGCGCGACGTAGGCCGCGCGCATGTTCGCCACGCTGGTCCCGCCGCCCGCCGATGGAATTTCCACGCCGTACAGGATGGTCGCGGCCGGCGGGCGCTCGCGATTGGTGTGATCGGTGTGCCACTGCTCGGCGGGGAGCTGGCCGTTCCGATGCCAGATCATTCCGATCAGCGGAAAGTCCGGCATGTTGTGCTGCGAGTAGTGCTGCTCCATCGGCGGGCCGAACGCCGAGGCCGCGGCCAGATACTGAGCCGGCGTCAACGTCTGACCGCGGAACACCAGAGCCAGATGCTCGGCCAGCGCCTGCGACAGCGCCTCACGAGTCGGCGAATCGATCGGTCGGCTGAGGTCGACGCCGGCCACCTCGGCGCCGAGCGACGGATGCAGCGGTGCGATCTTGAGTCGTGTCATGAGGACGCTCCTCAGCGGGTGAGGCCGGGGCTTCCGGCCGGGACGGCATAGAGGTTCATCGTCAGCGAGACGGCCGTGTAGTAGCCCATCAGCACGATCATATCGGTAATGCTCTCGTGCCCGAGCGCCTTGACCGCGCGATCATAGAGGCCCTAAGACACGAGCCGACCGTCGGCCAAGGTCGTCGCCACCTCGTAGACCACCTGCTCTCGAAGATCCGCGAACGAGGCGGGAAGGCCCGCGATCATCGCCTCCACCGTGGACGCTGGAATGCCGACTTCCTTGCCGCGTTTTTCGTGCGCGGCCGTGGGGTAGGCCGAGTGCCACTTGCTGGTGATGACGATCACGGCGATTTCGCGCTCGCGCTCGGTCAACGACGATTGGCCTGGCGTGAAATGCTGCCCCAGCGGCGAGGCCGCGCGCAGCAGCTTGGGATTGTGCACCCAGACTTTGTAGGGGCCCGGCAGCCGGCCGCGCGGCCCCTCCACCAGGAAGCGATATCCTTCCTTCTGCTCGGCCGTCATCTGGTCGACGGGGATCTCGGCATAGCGTCCAAACGTCGGGGTGACGCTCATCGTCCTGCCTCCTGTTGTCGTTTAGCGGCGCACCAGCCGGGCCACGGCGCGAACGAGCTCGCTCGGATCGACCGGCTTCGTCACGTAGAGGTCGAAGCCCGCGGCCAGCGCCCGATCGCGATCCTCGACGCGCGCATACGCGGTGAGCGCGAGCGCCGGCAACGTCACGCCGGCCTCCGCCGCCCACGATTTGACCTCACGCACGACGGCGAGGCCGTCCTGGTCGGGCATCGCGAGATCGCAGACGAGCACGTCCGGACGAACTCGCGAGGCCATGCTCACGCCGTCACGGGCGCTGGCGGCCGCGAAGGGCACCGCGCCGGCCTGCGTCAGGACCGCCGCGACGAGGTCGCGCGAGTCGGCGTCGTCCTCGATCACCAGCACTCTGACACCATCCAGACGCTCACCGCCACCCACATCTGAGCTGCACTGATCGACGCCCGCGACGCCGTCACCTTGCGCGGCGGCGATCGGCAGGACGACGGTGAACGTCGCCCCCTGCTCCGTGCCCGCGCTCTCGGCGCGCACCCGCCCCCCGTGGAGCTCGACCAGATGGCGGACGATCGCGAGCCCAAGCCCGAGGCCCGCGTGAGCGCGCGTGCTCGTGCTGTCGGACTGCTTGAACCGCTCGAAGATGCGCGGCAACAGGTCGGCCTCGATACCCCGGCCCGTGTCGCTCACGACGAGGCACGCGTCGCCATCGCGTGCGAGCCGCACCGTCACGGCGCCATCTGGCGGCGTGAACTTGATCGCGTTACCCAGGATGTTCTCGACGACCTGACGCAGCCGATCGGGATCGCCGCGCACCGGCCCAGCATCGGCGTCGAGCTCCGATTTCAGGGTGATCCCCTTGATCTCAGCGGTCGGGCGGGCCGACTCCACCACCCCGGCGACCAGCGCCGGCAGATCGACGCGCTGCAGGCTGAGCTCGAGCCGCCCGAAGACGATGCGGCTGGCGTCGAGCAGATCGCTGATCAGCCGGCCTTGCTGGCTCACGTTGCGCTCGATCACCTCGAGCGCGTGCGCGGCGGCGGCGGCATCCAGGCGACCCGATCGGAGCAGCCGCACCCAGCCGAACGTCGCGTTCAGCGGCGTGCGCAGCTCATGGGACAAGACGGCCAGGAAGTCGTCCTTCGCCCGGTTCGCGGCCTCGGCTTCCAGGCGGGCGGCGTGCGCCAGCTCGGCGCGGCGCGCCGCCATCCTCGCGTCCTCGAGGGCCAGGCGCAAATCCTCCACCTCGGACACTCGAGACTGGGCCGGAGGCAGCGGCGCCGCGGGCTGCGCCTTCAGCGAATCGGCGAGAGCGACGATCGGGGCGGCAATGCGCTTGCCGAGCACGAACGCGAGGCCGCAGCCGATGCCCAGGAGCAGGAAGCCACCGCTCGATAGCGCGAGGAGCGACCGCCGGATCCCCGCATCGACCAGCTTGATGGGCGCGGCGACGCCGACGGTCCACCCGGTCTCCTTCGATCGCTTGTAGGCCACATAGACCGGCGGCCCCCTGAGCACGTCGCCCTTGATGAATCCCTCGTCGATCGCGGTGGTCCGTGTCGTCCACTCCGCTCCCTCTTTTTTTCCGACGAACGCCGCCGCGTCCGGCACTCGCGCGACCACGCCGCCCTCGCGATCGGTGATCACGGCGATCCAGCCGCGCGAGAGCGACGCTTCCCGCAGCAAGCTGGTGAACTGCGTGGGCGGAAACGGGAAGTCGAGAACGTAACGTACCTCGCCGTCGCGGATGACCGGCGCGGCCACGATCACCGCCGGCTGTCGGCTGACCGTGCCCGTGAAGATGTTCGACACGAACGTCTTCCGGCTGGCCGCGACGCCCTTCATCATCTCCAGGCTTGCGAGCGTGGGGATCGGGAGCGCGGAGCCCAGCGGCCGGCTCGTATTGAGAACCTGTCGGCCCGACGGATCGGACAGCACCGCCCAGCCGCCAAAGCCCTTGGAGATCGTGGCCGCCTCTTCGTAGAAGTGGGCCAGATCGACGCGATCGTCCAGATACCGCGAGCCGGCCAGCGTCTCCACGCCCGTCTTGATGTCGTTGACGTCGCGATCCAGCGCCAGCGCCAGCGCGCGCGCCGTATCGCGCATGCCGCGCTCGAGCGACGATCGCTCGAGCCGCGTGTGGTAGATGATCAGTCCGACCGAGAACAAGACGACGGGAACGACTGTAGCCAGCGTCAGCAAGATCAGGTGAGTGCGCAGTCTCACAGCGTCTGATACTGCACCCGTTGGAAGGACATGACAACCTACCGTCGCCCCAGCTCCGCATAGACGAGGTCGATCATGTGGCGCACGTGTGTGTGTTGCCATCCGCCGCGCCCCTGATTCATCGCGTAGCCGAACGCCAGGCGTGAATCAGGGTCCGCGAATCCGAGCGAGCCCCCGGCGCCGAAGTGTCCGAAGGCCCGCGGGCTCGGACCGAGCCGGCGCTCGGCCATCGTGAGCTGGAATCCCAGGCCAAACCGCGTCGGGCGCTGCAGCACGGTGTCGTCGCCGTACACCTGCTCGGCGATCGCGCGCGCGATGATTTCCGGGGAAAGCACGTGCACTCCATCGACCTCGCCGTTGCCGGCCAGCGCCGAGTAGAGCCGGGCCACGGCACGCGCGTTGTCATGCCCGTTCGTCGAAGGCAGCTCGGCCGCGCGCCATGATCGACTGTTGACGACACCCATCCCGGAGATCTCCGGAGGATTGCGGTAGGCGTTCAGGCGCATGAGGGCCAGGCCGCTCAGCCCGCTCGGATCCACGCTGAGCTGGCGCTGAAGCTCTGCCGCCTCGGGGCTCGGCCGGACCGGCAGCACGTCGGCGCAGCGCACGTCGAGCTCAGGGCCGAAGCCGACGAAGAAGTCGACATCAGCCGGCCCCGTGACGCTTTCGCGCAGGTACGCGCCAAGACTCTTGCCGGTGATGCGCCGGACGACCTCGCCGATCAAGAATCCCTGCGTGTTGACGTGATATCCGTGGCCGGCGCCCGGCTCCCACCAGGGCGCCTGCGCGGCGAGATTCATCGTGATCGTGTCCCACGAGCTCCACGAGCCGGAGGGCAACGGCCGGGCGACGGCCGGCAGCGCCGCCTGATGGGTCAAGAGGTAGCGCACGGGCAGGCGCCCCTTTCCCGCCTGAGCGAACTCGGGCCAGTAGCGCGCGACGGGCGCGTCGAGGTCCAGTAGTCCCGCGTCGACCAGGCGCAGCGCGCAGACCGCGCTGATCGCCTTCCCGACCGAGTAGAGGTTGACGATCGTGTCGCGTTGCCACGGTCGGGTCCGCGCCGCATCGGCGTAGCCGCCCCATAGATCGACGACGGCATCACCGTCGACGTAGACGGCCAGCGCCGCGCCCACCTCGAAGCCGGAGACGAGGACTTCGGCGAGCGCGGCGCGCACCCGCTCGAACGCAGGCTCGCAATGTCCCCCGACGATCGCGTCACCTACCTGGATTGATTCAGCGCGGTTCTTTGGCCTTCAGCTCCGCGTCGTGCGTCTTGATGAAGGCGCGGATGTCGTCGGCCAGGTCGAGCAGCTTCGTCCACTGCTCCTTGTAAAGTGTCACCGGGAACCGACCGAGCCCATACACGGACACTCCGCCCTTCTCGCTGACCTTGATCGACACGCCGCGCGTGGCCTGGGCCTTCAGCGCGGCGTTCTCCGCCTTGAGTCGCTCGACCTCTGCGTGCAGCGGATCATCAGCCATCGTCGTTCTCCTCGCAGTCAGGATCTCACACGAGCTCGAGGGGTGGAACTAGCTCGCGCGCTCTGGTCGGTGCCTGTTCGCAAACGGGTGCAAGACGTCGATCGCGTAGGCCACGTTCAGGTGCTCCCCCAGCCAGCCCGACATAGCGGTTCGTGGATGGATGACGATCCCGTCCGCCTCATGACGCGCTCGCAGAACTTGGATGGGATCGGCGGGCACCTGCGACGCCGGCGGGACATCGGGAAGAGGCCGTCCGTCGGGCCTACGGAACCGGAGCTCGCCGTCAGGCTCCCGATCGAGCTGATAGCCCTCTTCGTGAACCGCTCGATGGTGCCGGCGACACAGCAAGGCCAGATTCGAGCGCGTAGTGGGGCCGCCTTGAGCCCAGTGAACGATGTGATGACCTTGACCAAATCGCACCGTGCAGCCCGGGAAACGGCAACCTCGGTCACGGTGATGAAGTGCTCGGCGTAGCGCGGGTGGAATCGTACGAGTTCGAGCCGCCACTTCCAACACACGACCGTCGCGCCCGTGCTGCATTACCACGCTGCTCGCGTCACACGCCAGACGCCGAGACGTTTCCGCGGAAACGTGTGTACCGTCCTCGAGAGCAGACTGACCCGAAGCGTCCGGATCCGCCAGCGCCGGCGCGTTGAGCGCCTGCACGAGGACGGCGCCGACCTCGGGCGCCAGCCGCCCGCGAATCGCGACTATACCGTCTTCGGTTTGATACACGTGCAGTGCGCGGCAAGCGTGCCGACGCGCATCCTCGCGAGCCTCGGCCTTGCGGTCCATTCGACGCCATCCGCGCACGATGCGGTTCGACATGATCCGCCGTGCCAGCGCGTCCGACTGTGAGAAGTCGCTCCTCGGTCTCCGGCGTGGCGACACGAGTCAGGACGCGGACCTTGGCGTACGAGAGCTCGCCCCGCGCTAACGCCTGAGCCAACCGCGGCAACGTTTCCAGGGCGTGCGCCACGCGAACGCGTTCCCGGGCCGCGCCGATATCGAGCCCAACGCGCCAGCTCAGCCATGCAGCGCACGAGCGAAAGCCTGTGTTCCAGCCGGCACGTGAGTCGAATTCGCGGATGAGATCGAGCAGATGCGCGGTCGCAGCGTCGAGATGTGTGGACAACTCGGCGATCTCGTCGCTCAGCTGTTCGAGTGAGAGCATCTCCATGGCGAGTCTCCCTTCTATTAGGGCGACTCTATACCCGAGTTTTGAGAGCCTCTGGCAGGCACGACGGCTGGCGATCGCCGATCAGGCGCGATTTCTGCGGCTGCCGCACTCGCGATGGCGTCTTCACGTTTCCATGAAGCTCTGGCGCGGCATTAACTGGCCGTTCGAACCGGCAATGAGTGCGCACGCTGGAAACTGTCAAGCGGAAATCACCGCGATACGCACCCGAACCACCAACGACTACTCATACGGACAGGTATCCGAATTCAGACACTGGGCGCGAGAGCCGACGCAGCGGGCCCTACGCCCCCACACCCCACGCGATCGCGTTGCGCAGCAACATCGTGAACGCGTCGCTCTCCCAGGAGCCCCGGAACGTGAGCGGTGTCGTGTCCGTCGGATCGGCCGCGCGCGACGCCCTGATCGCCGGGTTGTGGCAGTGGCCGAGAGCGAAGTAGGTGACGCCGCCCTTGCCGACC
>QHSQ01000176.1 GCA_003221615.1 Candidatus Rokuibacteriota bacterium
GCTCCCGCTCGCCCAGCGTGGCGCACGCGCCGAGCCCCACGACCATCAGCACGAGCGCGACGAGCCCTCGCGTCGTCCGTGTCGGTTTCATTGCGCGCGCGCCTCCTACGAAAGCCACCGTTTGCGCCGCTTGTAGTGCTTGACGTCCCGGTACGACTTGCGCGCACCGACCTCGGTCAGGCCCAGGTAGAACTCCTTGATGTCCGCATTCTCGCGGAGCTCCTCCGCGCTCCCCTCGAGGACGATACGCCCGTTTTCCATCACGTAGCCGTGCTCGGCGATGGTCAGCGCGAGCGTGGCGTTCTGCTCCACCAGCAGCACGGTCAGCTTCTCCTTGCGGTTCAGCGCCCGGACGATGGCGAAGATCTCCTCGACCAGCATCGGCGCGAGCCCGAGCGAGGGCTCGTCGAGGAGCATGACGTGCGGGCTCGCCATCAGCGCGCGGCCGATGACGAGCATCTGCTGCTCGCCCCCCGAGAGGTAGCCCGCCTGCACCGCACGGCGTTCCTTGAGCCGGGGGAAGTACTCGTAGACGCGCTCGATACCCTCCGACATGCGGCGACGGTCCGAGTGGATGTGGGCGCCGGCGATCAGGTTCTCCTCGGTGGTGAGATGCTCGAAGACGCGGCGGCCCTCGAACACCTGGACGATCCCGCGCGTGACGATCGCGTGCGGCGGCAGCCGGTCGATCCGCTCGTCCTTGAACTCGATCGAGCCCTTGGTGACCTCGCCGCGCTCGGAGCGCAGGAGCCCGGAGATCGCCTTGAGCGTCGTCGTCTTGCCGGCGCCGTTGGCGCCGAGCAGCGTCGTGATCCCGCCCTCGCGGACGTTGAGTGACACGCCCTTGAGGACGAGGATCACGCCGTCGTAGATGACCTCGATGTTGTTGAGGCTCAGCATGTCCGAGCTCTTACTTCTTCGCCCCGCTCTCCTTGATGTGCTTGGCCACCACGTCTTGATACGCGGCGAACCAGTCCGTGACCTTCACGAACTTACCGTCCTTCACCTGCCAGATCTGCACCAGCCCGCCACCCTCGTGGTCGGTGTTGGTGATCTTGAGCGGCGGCACCAGCCCGCCCAGGGTGAAGTTCGAGATCTTCTCGAAACCCGCTTTGGTGTCGACGCCGGTGATCTTTCCGTCCGGCTTCGCCTTCAGCGCATTGCGGATGGCCTCGACGTGCAGGGCAGCGATGAGCACGCCTCGGTTGTAGAACACGCTCGACGCCATTTCCTTCGGAGGCTCCTTACCCTGTTTCTTGTACATCTCACGGATCTCGTTCAGCACCGGATAATCGGAGCCGACTCCCGCGAACTGCATGACGTAGTAACCCTCGGCGACCGCGAAGCCCCCGGCGCCCTCGATATTGGCTTCGCCCGCGCCCCACACGAAGGAGACGAACTTGCGCAACGGGTACCCCACCCGCTTGAACTCCTTGATCGACACCGACGGCGCGCCGCCGAACAGGTGCCCGATCACGAAGTCCGCGCGGAAGCGCTGGGCGATGTCGAGCACCTGGGCGCCCATCTCGACGCCGGGAGGCGGCACCGCGAACGTCTTGAGCTGGAAGCCCTCGCGGGCTGCGAGATCCTCGAGCACCTCGATCGGCTCTCGGCCGGCCGGGTTGTCGTAGAAGATGAACGCGATCTTCTTGCCCTTGAGGCTGCCCCCGAGCTGCTTCTTCACGAAGTCCACCGCCGCGGTGCCCTGCGACCAGTAGGTGGCCGCGATCGGGAAGATGTACGGATACCGGACACCGTCGGCGGCCGCCGCGCTGCCGAAGCCGGGCGAGGTGCCCGGGATCCGATCTTCAGTGAGCTTCGCCGCGAGCGCGTAGATCTGCGGCGTGCCGTAGATGGCCATCGTCACCGCGCCGTCCTTCTTGTGGCGCTCGTAGGACTCGACGGCCGGCGGCACCTTGTACTCGTGGTCGATCTCGAGGGCCTTGATCTTGAAGCCCTCGACGCCGCCCCTGGAGTTCACCAGGGCGACGTAGTCGTGAAAGGCTGGGCACAGAACCGTGCCGACGATCTGGGTCGGTCCGGTGCGGTCACACTGGACGCCGATCACGATCTCGCCCTTCGACTGGGCGTAGGACGGGCCCGCCGCCAGCAGGCTGCCCGCCGCCACGATCAGCGCCGTCGCGATGGCCAGGAACTGTTTCATGTGCGCTCTCCTTGCTCGCGTACTCAGTACGCGAACGGCCAGACTCTGAAGTAGCTTCGAATGTTCCGCCACAGACGGTTCAGTCCCTCGGGCTCCACGATCAGGAAGAAGATGATGAGGGCGCCGAACATCATCAGGCGGAGGTTGGGAATGAGATTGAGCACCGTTTGCGGTGAGAAGAAGACCCCGCCAAACGCCTCCATGGCGTAGCGGATGACGATCGGGAGCAGGGTCACGAAGATCGCCCCGAAGATCGAGCCCAGCACGGACCCGAGCCCGCCGATGATGATCATCGCCAGGTAGTCGATCGAAACGCCGATCTGGAACTGCTCGTAGTTGGCGATGCCGAGGAAGTAGGTGTACAGCACCCCGGTCATCCCGGCGTAGAACGACGAGATCGCGAACGCGAGGAGCTTGTAGCGGAAGATGTTGATGCCGATGATCTCGGCGGCGATGTCGTGGTCGCGTATCGCGATGAAGGCGCGCCCCACGCGGGTGCGCATGAGGTTCATCGTCCCCACGATGGCCAGGGCGACGAAGACGAGCAGGAAGTAGTACATGTCGCGCTGGGTATCGAGCACCATCGTGCCCAGCCGCGGCCGGGCCACCTCGATCGAGGCCTGCACGCCGCCGCTGATAAACGTAACGTGGTTGATGGTCCACTCGATGATGAGCTGACCGGCCAAGGTGGCGATCGCCAGGTACAGCCCCTTGATGCGCAGGGACGGGATACCGACGATCGCGCCGATCAACGCCGCCATCAACCCGCCGGCCAGCAGATTCACGGGCCACGGCGAGCCCAGGCGATTGGCGAGATTGGCGGCGGTGTAGGCGCCCACCGACATGAACGCCCCGTGGCCGATCGAGACCTGGCCCGTGTAGCCGACCAGGATGTTGAGGCCGAGCGCGCCGATGACTGCGATCCACACGAGGTTGGCCACCGACAGGAAGTACTCGTGGAGCGTGAGCGGGATGATCAGGAAGAACACGACCGCCACCGCCGCAACCGTCCACCGCGCGATCGGCAGCGGATACAGCCCCATATCCGCTTCATACGTCGTCTTCAGGACTCCACACTCTCTATGAATCATTCTCGTGTCCACGGGTCGAGCCCGCGGGAGCGGGGTGGGGCGGGGACTGTCGGGACCACGCGGCACGCGCTCGCATTTCCCCTATCGGCTGGGCTCCATCCCGGCGCACTCGGCCCGCCGCTCGCTTGGAGGGAACGGGTCCCGACAGACCCCACCCCACCCCGCCCCCACGGGCTCCACTCATGCCGCACGGACTCACGACCTAGGACGTATCCCGAAGCGAGATCCATGCGCGTCATGGGCACCTTGGAGCGTAGGTCCTAAGCCAAATCGACGGCGAGTCGGCGGTCGGCGCTTCGAGTTGGTCTAGGCGTGTCGTCCGAGGGCTTGGGGCGGAGGGGCGGGGTGGGGGGAGGGGTGCTGGGACCCGTTCCCTCCAAGGATGCGGCGGGCGAGGCGCGCCGGGATGGAGCCCAGCCGCCCCGGGCCACGCGCACGCGTGCCGCGTGGTCCCAGCACCCCTCCCCCCCCCCCGCCCCGCCGCCGTAAGCCAGATATGCACGCTCAGACTCTCTCGATGATGCGTTTGCCGAACATGCCGTAGGGGCGAACCATGAGGGCGAGGATCATGAGGACATAGGGCGCAAAGTCTTTGGTGCCGCCGCCGACGTAGGGATCGACGTAGCCGGCGGCGATGTTCTCGACGACGCCGACGATCAGGCCGCCGACGATCGCGCCCGGGATCGAGTCGAGCCCACCCAGGATCACGACCGGAAACACCTTGAAGCCGACCAGCGCCAGGTTCACGTCGACGCCGAGCAGGTTGCCCCAGAGGATGCCGCCGAGGGCCGACACGATGCCGGTCATGGCCCACGCGACGCCGAAGTAGCGCTCGACGTCGATGCCCATCGCCATGGCGACTTGCTGGTTGTCGGCCACGGCGCGCATCGCGATCCCCTTGCGCGACTTCAAGAAGAACCAGCCGAATCCGGCCAGGAACGCCAGGCTCACCGCGGCCCCGAGCAGCTGGATCGGCGGGATGAAGAGCGGACCCAGCATGAACGGCTCGTCGCGGATCGGCAGCGGCAGCGGCTTGGTCCCGGAGAAGATCGTGAACGGTCCGACGCCGCGCAGGATCGACGCGAGCCCGATCGTCGCCATGACCACCGCGATCACGGGCCGGCCGATGAGCTTGCGCAGCATGACGCGCTCCAGGACGAAGCCGAACGCGACCAGACTCGCGATGGCGAGCCCGACGGCCAGCCAGAGCGGCGCCCCCCAGACCATGAGGCAGCCGGCCGCCACGAAGCCCGCGATCATCACGAACTCGCCCTGGGCGAAGTTGATCGCGTCGGTCGCCTTGTAGACGAGCACGAATCCGAGCGCGATCAGCGAATACATCAGGCCGATCAGCAGCCCATTCGACATCAGGAGGAAGAAGAAGCCGAGGTCGTCAGACACGGGCCACCGCCGGCGCGTCGACGTCCTCGACCTGCACGCGCGACTTCATGACGCCCTGACGCCCGTCTTCGTAGGTGATGGCAGCTTCGAGCTCGACCGCGTGGCCGCCCGAGTAGAACGCGTCGATGACCGGGGCGTACTTCTCGGCCACGAAGCGTCGTCGCACCTTGCGCGTGCGCGTCATCTCGGCGTCGTCGGCCTCCAGATCCTGGTCAGGAGCAGGAAGCGGCGGATCCGCGTCGACTCCGGCAGGGTCTCGTTGCCCTTTCGGATCTCTTCCCGGATCACCTCGCACACCTCCGGCTTCTGGCTCAGGTCGGCGTAGCTCGTGTATGGAATCCCGCGGCGCTCGGCCCAGTTCCCGACCGTGTTCAGATCGATCGCGATCATCGCGGTGACGAAGGCGCGGTCGTTGCCGAAGGCCACCGCCTCGCGAATGAACGGGCTGAACTTCAGCTTGTTCTCGATGAACTGCGGCGCGAACGGCGTGCCGTCCTGCAGGGCCCCCACGTCCTTCGCCCGATCGATGATCACCAGGTGGCCGCGCGGGTCGACGAAGCCCGCGTCGCCCGTGCGGAACCACCCCTCGGCGTCGATGACCTCGCGCGTGGCCTCGTCGTTCTTGAGGTAGCCCTTGAAGATGACGGGACCGCGGACGAGCACCTCGCCGCGGTCGGCGATCTTGACCTCGATGCCCGGGCACGGCCGGCCGGCCGTCGTCGGATTGGCCTCGGCGCTCGGCTGGAGCGACACCAGCCCGGTCGTCTCCGTCGAGCCGTAGACCTGCTTGAGGTTGACGCCGATCGAGCGGAAGAAACGGAACGTGTCCGGACCGAGCGGGGCGCCGCCCGTCAGGGCCCACTTGGCGCGGCGCAGGCCCAGCTGATCCCGGATCGGCGTGTAGACGAGCACGTTGCCGATCATGCACGCCAGGCGGAGCGAGACGGGAACCGGCTTGCCGTCGGCGCGAAGGATCTCGGCCCGCTCGGCGGCGGACAGGAAGTGCTCGAAGATCCACCGCTTGAAGGCGGGCGCGTCGGCGGCCTTCACCTGCACCGCCGTCAGCATGTTCTCCCAGATGCGCGGCGGCGCCAGCACGGTCGTCGGCCCGAGCTCGCGCAGATCGCGCTGCACCGTCTCCGGGCTCTCGGGACAGTTGGCACAGAAGCCGACGACGAGGCTGAGGAACAGGGTATAGGCGGCATCGCCGGCCCACGCCATCGGCAGATACGCGAGCGCGTCGTCCTCGGGACGGACGTCGTCGGCCTTGCGGAAGGACTCGGCGAGCGCGATCGCGTTCGAGTGCGTCAGCATGACGCCCTTCGGATTGCCGGTGGTGCCGGAGGTGTAGCAGATGATGGCGACGTCCCCCGGCTTGCCCTTCTCGATCTCGGCCTCGAAGTAGCCGGGGTTCTTGGCCGCGAACTCGCGCCCAAGCGCTTGCACGGATTGATAGGAGCGGAGCCAGTCGTGCTTGTAGTGCAGCATGCCGCGGGGGTCGTCGTAGATGACGAGGCGGAGGGCCGGGAGCTGATCCTTGAGCCCCAGCACCTTGTCGACCTGCTCCTGATCTTCGGCCACGATCACCGAGCACTCGGCGTGGCTCCAGACGAAGGCCAGCTCCTTCGCGATCGAGTCCTGGTAGACCGGCACGGGCACCCCGCCCAGGCTCAACGCGGCGACCTGAGCCCAGTAGAGTCGGGGACGGTTGTCACCGATGACCGAGAGCCGCCCGCCGCGCTTGAAGCCGAGCGCGGCCAGCCCGAGTGCGAAGTCGCGGACCTCGTCGTGGTACTGACGCCACGTCCAGGTCTGCCAGATGCCGCGGTCCTTCTCTCGAATCGCCGGCCGGTCACTGAGGTCACGCGCGTTCTTCTGCAGTAGTCGTGCGAGCGTGGACTCAGTCACGGGCCCCTCCAGGAGCGTTCGTCTTGGTCTCTCCGAGATACGCCTTGATCACCCGCGGGTTGGCCCGAACCTCGTCGGGCGTGCCGTCGGCGATCTTCTGGCCCATGTCGAGCACGGCGACGCGGTCGGAGATGTCCATGACCACGCCCATGTCGTGCTCGATCAGGATCACGGTGACGCCCCACTCCTCGTTGACGTCGAGGACGAAGCGCGCCATGTCTTCCTTCTCCTCGTGGTTGCAGCCGCCCATCGGCTCGTCGAGGAGGAGGATCTTCGGGTCGAGCGCCAGCGCCCGGCCGAGCTCGACGCGCTTCTGCAGGCCGTAGGCGAGCGAGCCGGTCGGCCGCCGGCGCAGGTCCTGGATCCGCAAGAAGTCGATGATGTCCTCGACGCGCTTTCGGTGCGCGACCTCCTCCTTCTGCGCGAACCCCCAGTAGGCGAAGGCCCCCAGCACGCCGGTCTTCATGTGGACGTGGCGGCCGAGCAGGAGGTTGTCGAGGACGGTCATGCCGCGGAAGAGGGCGATGTTCTGGAAGGTGCGCGCGATGCCGAGCTCGGCGATGCGGCTGGGCGCCAGGTCGGTGACGTCGCGCCCTTCGAGGACGACGCGGCCGGTGTCGGGATGGTAGAAGCCGCTGATCATGTTGAGGATCGTCGTCTTGCCGGCGCCGTTGGGCCCGATGACGGAGAGGATCTCGCCCTTCTGGGCCTCGAGGGACACTCGCGTCACGGCCTGAACGCCGCCGAACGCCTTGGACGCCTCGCGGATCTCCAGAAGGGCGCTCACGAGAGCCACCGCTTCCGTCGTCGGTAGTGCTTCACGTCTCGATAGCTCTTCCTCTGGCCTACCCCGGTCAGGCCCAGATAGAACTCTTTGATGTCCTCGTTCTGGCTGATCGTCTGCGCATCCCCGTCCAGTACGATCCGGCCATTCTCCATAACATAGCCATGTTGAGCAACCTGTAATGCCATGGTCGCGTTTTGCTCGGCCAGGAGCACCGCGACGCGCTCTTCCCGGTTGAGCCGCGCAACGATCTCATAGATTTCGGCCACGAGCTTCGGCGCCAGGCCCATGGACGGCTCATCGAGGAGCATCAAGGTCGGTCGCGCCATCAGGGCGCGGCCAATCGCCACCATCTGCTGCTCGCCGCCCGAGACGTAGCCCGCCTTGAACCCGCGCCGCTCGGTCAGCCGCGGGAAGTAGTGATAGACGAGGTCGAGGTCTTTGCGGGTCGACGACCCGTTCCGGCGGGTGTAGGCGCCGGTCAGGAGATTTTCCTCGACCGTCAGGTGCTCGAAGACGTGGCGTCCCTCCATGACCTGCACGATGCCGTGCTTGACCACTTCCGAAGGGTTCTGCCGATGGATCGCCTTGCCGTGAAACTCGATCCTCCCCTTCGTCACGTCGCCCCGCTCGGTGCGCAAGAGGCCGGAGATGGCCTTGAGCGTGGTCGACTTGCCCGCGCCGTTGGCGCCGAGGAGGGCGACGATGCCCCCCTCGGCGACCGTGAGCGACACGCCTTTCAGCACGAGGATCACGTGGTCGTAGATCACCTCGATGTTGCTCACCGCTAGGAGCGGCCGCGGCGCGTCGCTCGACACCGGCGCGCCTCTACTTCTCCTTCGCGCAGTCGCGCATCGTGTAGCCGAGCTTCTTCGCCTCCTCGACAGCCGCCGCCTCGATCTTCGGCCGGACCACGTCGCGCATCGGCGGGATCCAGTCGGAGACGACGTTCCACTTCTTGCCGTCCCACTGCTGGATCAGGACGGGGCCGTTGCCCTCGTGGTCCTCGCAGGTGACCTTGACCGGGTGCGTGAAGTTCTTCATGCCGACCTGCTCGAGCCGCTGCTCGGTCAGGTTGAGATTCTCGAAGCCCCAGCGCACTTGCTCGCCGGTGAGCGGCTTGTTGCCGTACTTCGCCATCGCGGTGCGGATGGCCTCGGCCGTCAGCATGGCGTTGACCAGCCCGCGGTTATAGAGCGGCGCGCCCAGGTCTTCCTTCTTCGCGGAGCCCTTGCCCTTGTCGTAGACGAACTTCAGAAGATCGGCGTGCACCTTGAAGTTCGTCCCCGGCGCATGAAATGTGGCGCCCTTGTAGCCCTTGGCGCCCTCGCCGGCCGGCACGACGTCCGAGTCGTTGGCCGACCACCAGTTGCCGATCAGATGATCCATCTTGAAGCCGACCGATGCCGCTTCCTTGATGGCGACCTGGTTCATGACGCCCCAGCCCGACATGAAGATCCAGTCCGGATTCAGCCGGCGCACCTGGAGCCACGTCGCCTTCTGCTCCTGACCCGGATGGTCGACCGCGAGCAGCGAGAGCTCGAACTGGTGCTTCTTCGCGAGCTCGTCGAGGGTCGGATTGGCTTCCTTGCCGTAGGCGCTGTTGTGGAAGATGTGGGCGATCTTCTTGCCCTTCAGCTTCTCGAGCCCGCCTTCCTGCGCGCCGATGTAGCGGATGACGGCCGACGCCTGGCTCCAGTAGTTCGTCGGGAAGTTGAACACCCAGGGAAACCACCGGCCGTCGGACGCGGCGCTCATGCCGTAGCCCATCGAGAACACCACGATCTTGTCCACCGGCGCCTTGGGGATCAGCGAATACGTGATCGCCGTGCTGTAGGGATTCACGAGCAACGGGCCCTTGCCCTTGAGCCGCTCGTAACACTCGACGCCCTGCTTGTTGTCGTACTGGGTCTCGCATTCCTCCCACACGACCTTGACGCCGTTGATGCCGCCGTCGCGCTCGTTCAGGAGCATGAAGTAGTCGACGAAGCCGTCTGCGATCGGGATGCCGCTCGGCGCGTACGGACCGGTGCGATAGACGAGCAGCGGGATGAACAGCTCCTTGGGTTGGGCGGCCGCCGGCATCGGCGCCGTGAGCACCAGCGCCGCCAGCGCCGCGATCCACATCGTTCGTACCCTCATGACACTCTCCTTTTGTCTACGCTCAGTGGGGAAACGGCCAGAGCCGCAGCTTCTCTTTCGTGATCTGCCAGAGCCGCGCGAGCCCGCGCGGCTCGACGATCAGAAAGAAGATGATCAGGCCGCCGAACACCATCAGCTCGATCTGCTTCTGCAGCGCCACCGGTAGCCGGAGCCCGAGCGCGTGGGGCGCGTTCGCGAGGACGATCGGGACCAGGACGATGAACGCCGCGCCGAGGAACGAGCCCAGGATGCTGCCGAGGCCGCCGATGATCACCATGAAGAGCACGAGAAACGAGATGCTGATGTCGAAGGCCAGGGTCTCGGCGCTGCCGAGGTAGAGGAACACGAGCCCCGCCCCGGCGACGCCGCAGTAGAACGAGCTGATGCCGAAGGCCATGAGCTTCGTGCGCAGGGGCCGCACCCCGATGATCTCGGCGGCGATATCGCGGTCGCGGATCGCCATCCACGAGCGGCCGACGCGTCCGCGCACCAGGTTCTTGGCGACGACCGCGAACACGGCGACCAGCCCGAGCGCCGTGAGGTAGCGCGCCGCCGCGGTCGAGTTCGGGCCGGTGACCAGGGCGCCGAACAGGGTCCGGTCCGGCGCCGTGATGGTGCCCGACGAGGCGTAGTTGGTGAACCACGCGACCTTGTTGAAGAGCCAGATCAGGAAGAACTGCGAGGCCAGGGTGGCGACCGCGAGGTAGAACCCCTTGATCCGGAGGCTCGGGATGCCGAAGAGCAGCCCCACGCCCGCCGCGACCAGCCCCGAGAGCAGGAAGACGACGATGATGTTGAGGTCCGGGAACGCGGTCGCGAGCTTGAAGGCCGAGTAGGCGCCGACGGCCATGAAGCCGCCGGTACCCAGCGAGAGCTGGCCGGCGTAGCCCGTCAAGAGATTGAGCCCGATCGCCGCCAGCGCGTAAACGAGGAACGGGATCAGCACCGCCTGCAACCAGTACTCGCTCGCGACGAGCGGCGGCACGACGAACGCCGCCGTCACGGCCGCGGCGACGACGACGCGATCCTGGACGACCGGGAAGACCGCCTGGTCGGCGCCGTACGTCGTCTTGAACTGCCCCGCCTCGCGATAGATCACTTGGCGGCGCCCGGCGGCCCGGGGGGAGTGGGGGCTCCCCCGGCGACCACGCTAGCAAATGCCGACAGCGCTGCTTTCGAGCGCGCGGCGGATAGGTCAGTCCTGACAACACGGGTCGCCGGGGGAGCCCCCACTCCCCCCGGGCCGCCGGGCGTCCGTCGTTTCAGGCTTAGCCCGAGGATGTTCACGCGGTCACACGCGCTCGATGATCTTCTCGCCGAAGAGGCCTTGGGGGCGCGCCAGCAGGAAGGCCAGGGCGAGGACGTAGGCAAACCAGTTCTCGATGGCGCCGCCCACCAGCGGCCCCCAGTAGACCTCCCCGAGCTTCTCGCCGACGCCGATGATGAGCCCGCCGACGATGGCGCCCGGCACGGACTCGAAGCCGCCCAGGATGAGCACGGGCAGCGCCTTGAGCGCGATCAGCGAGAGGCTGAACTGCACGCCGCTCTTGGCGCCCCACATGAGCCCGGCCACGATCGCCACGACGCCCGCCACGGACCAGACGACGATCCAGATCGTCTTGAGCGGGACCCCGATCGACAGCGCCGCCTCGTGGTCGTCGGCGACCGCGCGGAGCGCGCGGCCGATGCGGGTGCGCTGGAAGAACACCGCCAGCACCGTGACCAGCACCGCGGCCGTCACCGCCGCCGTCAGCTCGAGCTGGTTGATCTGCACGCCGCGGACGATGAACGAGCGATCCGGGATCCCGATGTCGAGCTTCTTGACGTTGGCGCCCCACACCATCTCGCCGAAGCCTTCGAGGAAGAAGTTGAGGCCGATCGTGGCCATGAACAGGATGATGTGCGCCTGGTTGACCAGTGGACGGAGCACGAGCCGCTCGATCGCGAAGGCCAGCGCGATCATGACGGCGGTCGTCAGCGCGAGCGCCACGACGACCGGCGCGCCGCGCTCGAGCAGCCCGACCAGGGTGAGCGCGGCGAACAGCACCATGACGCCCTGGGCGAAGTTGAACACGCCCGAGGCCTTGAAGATGAGCACGAAGCCGAGCGCCACCAGCGAGTACATCAGCCCCGCGAAGACACCGCCGATCAGCACCTCGACGAGAAACGCCGGCGCCCCCGCCATGTCCTTGAACGGCGCCACCGCGATCGCGTACAGGAGCTCAATCATGGGCGACGCCCAAATATGCGTCGAGCACCGCCTGGTCGCTCCGCACCTCGGCGGGCGGGCCGTCGGCGATCTTCCGGCCGTAGTCCAGCACGACCACCCGGTCGGAGATGTCCATGACCACGCCCATGTCGTGCTCGATGAGCGCGATCGTCGTGCCGAACTCTTGATTGACGTCGAGGATGAAGCGGCACATGTCCTCCTTCTCCTCGACGTTCATCCCGGCCATCGGCTCGTCGAGCAGCAAGAGCCTGGGCTCGGCGGCCAGCGCCCGGGCGAGCTCGACGCGCTTCTGCAGGCCGTAGGGCAGGCGGCCCGCCGGCGTCTTGCGGATCGCCTGGATCTCCAGGAAGTCGATGATCCGCTCGACGAAGGCCCGGTGCTCGAGCTCCTGGCGCCGGGCCGGCCCCCAGTAGAGCGCCTCGAGCAGGAAGCTCCCGCCCATCTTCATGAGCCGGCCCGTCATGATGTTGTCGAGCACGCTCATGCCCTTGAACAGGGCGACGTTCTGGAACGTGCGTGCGATGCCGAGGGCCGCGACGTCCGGCGGCGACCGGCGCGTGCGGTCCCTCCCCTCGAACGCGATCCGGCCTTCGAACGGGTGATAGAACCCGCTGACGGCGTTGAGCAAGCTCGTCTTGCCGGCGCCGTTGGGGCCGATGATCGCCACGATCTCCCGCTGCGCGATGCTCAGGCTGACCCGGTTGACGGCGATGAGCGCGCCGAATCGCACGCTGACGCCGGTCACCTCGAGCAGCGGCGCCGCGGGCCCGGTCATCGGGGCACCGGAGCGGGCGTGCCGACGTCGCGGATCACGACGTCCGCGCGCATGGTGCCGGTGCGACCGTCCTCGTAGGTCACCTTCGCCTCGACCTGGACGCGATCCTGGCCGGAATACAGCGCGTCGATGAGCGTCGCGTACTTCTGCGCGATGTACCCGCGGCGCACTTTCCGGGTGCGCGTGATCTCCTCGTCGTCCGGGTCCAGCTCCTTGTGGAGGATCAGGAACCGTTTGACCTGCGCCCCGCGCAGGGCCTCGTCCTCGGCGAGGCTCGCGTTCACGCGCTCGACCTCGCCGCGGATCAGCTCGTAGACGTCCGGCTTTTGCGCCAGATCGCCGTAGCTCGTGTAGGCGATGTTGCGCCGCTCGGCCCAGCTGCCGACCGCCGCCAGGTCGATGTTGATGAACGCGGTCACGCAGGGCCGCGCCTGACCGATGCAGACCGCCTCGCGCACGTACGGGGAGAACTTCAGCTTGTTCTCGATGAACTTGGGCGCGAACATCGTGCCGTCCGCCAGGCGGCTCACGTCCTTGGCCCGATCGATGATCACCAGGTGGCCGTCGTGGTCCAGGAATCCGGCGTCGCCCGAGTGGATCCACCCGCCGTCGAGGGTCTGGCGCGTGGCCTCCGGGTTCTTCGCGTAGCCCTGGAAGACGCCCGGGCTCCTGAACAGCACCTCGCCGGCGTCCGAGATGCGGATCTCGACGCCGGGGATCGGCGTGCCGACGGTGTCGAGCCGCACGTCGCCGTCCCGCTGGATCGTCACGAACACGCTGGCCTCGGTCATGCCGTACAGCTGCTTGACGTTGATCCCGAGCCCGCGGAAGAAGAGGAAGATCTCCGGGCCGATCGCTTCGCCGGCGGTGTACGCGCGGCGCACGTGCGAGAAGCCGAGGTTGTCCTTGAGCGGTCCGTACACGAGCAGGTTGCCCAACGGATAGAGGAGCCGCTGCCAGAGCGCGACGGCCTGTCGGCCGAGGCGCCGACGCTCGATCTCCTGAGCCAGACGCAAGAAGAAGTGGACCAGCGCGCGCTTGGGCGGCGCCGCGTCCTCGATCCGGACCATGACGGCGGTCAGGATGCTCTCCCAGATGCGGGGCGGGCCGAAGAAATAGGTCGGCGCGATCTCCTTCAGGTCGGCGAGGACCGTGGCCGCGCTCTCCGGGCAGTTGATGGTGAAGCCCGTGACGATCGCCTGTGCGTAGGAGAAGACGTGGTCCCCCACCCAGGCCATCGGCAGATACGACAGGACTTCCTCGTCCTCGCCAAGCCCCTCGAAGTGCGCCGCGTTGCGCGCGGTCGTGATCAGATTGCGGTGCGACAGCATCGCGCCCTTGGGCGCGCCGGTGGTGCCCGACGTGTAGCAGATGATGGCGATGTCGTCCGCGCCACCCCGGGCGAGCTCGGCGTCGAAGTGCGCCGGGTGGCTCACCTCAAACTTCTTTCCGAGCTCGGAGAGCTCGACCAGGCTCAGCAACCCGGGCTCGCTGTAGCTGCGCATCCCGCGCGCATCGTCGTAGATGACGTGCTGCAGGCCGCGGCAGCGGGCTCGCACGCCCAGGAGCTTGTCGACCTGCTCTTGATCCTCGACGACGGCGAAGCGAGCCTCGGAGTGCTCGATGATGTACTCCATCTCGCGCTCGATGGAATCCTGGTAGATCGGCACCGGGACACCGCCCAGTGCCTGCGCGGCCATCACCGCCCAGTAGAGCTGAGGGCGGTTGTCGCCGACGATCGCGACGCGGTCGCCGCGCGCGAAGCCGAGCGAGGCCAGGCCCAGCGCGATCAGGCGAGCCTGCTCGAAGTACCGCGACCAGGTATAGGTCTGCCAGATCCCGAAGTCTTTCTCTCGGATCGCGACCTTGTCGGGACGACGCCGCGCGTTATCACGAACGAGCTTCGGGAACGTATCGCGCTCGGGATCGAGCGCCGACGCGCTGGTACTCTCCGCGACTGCCTTCAAATCGCCTCCGCGACCCATCAGCGTTGATGCCTCGAGGGAGGGGGTGGCGCGAGTCTAGCCAAGCGTGGCGGCGGTGTCAAGAAATTGCCGGGATAACGAGGACTTACGCGACGCGTCTCGCCTGGTGGAACGCCGGGCGGGTCGATGAGCCTACTTGACCGCGCCTTCGATCAGCGGCAGGCAGAAGTAGACGATGAACGCGGCACAGGCAACGTAAATCATCCAGTGCAGCTGGGCGCCCCGCCCCCGTAGCAGCTTGATCGCGGCGTACGTGACGAAGCCGGCCCCGATGCCGTTGGTGATCGACCACGTGAACGGCATCACCAGCATCGTCATGAACGCCGGGATGGCCTCTTCATAATCGTCCCAAGGAATATCGCGCGCGATGCCCATCATGAAGAATCCGACGATGATCAGCGCCGGGGCCGTCGCCTGGGCCGGGATGACGCTGGCCAGCGGCGAGAAGAACATCGCCCCCAGGAACAGGAGTCCGGTCACCACGGACGCGAGCCCGGTCCGCGCGCCCTCGGTCACGCCGGCGGCGGACTCGATGTAGGTGGTGTTGCTGCTGCTGTTCGCGAAGCCGCCGAACAAAGCCCCGAGGGAGTCCACGAGCAGCACACGGTTGGCGCGCGGCAGCTGACCGCGCTTGTCGAGGAAGCCGCCCCGGCCGCCGACACCGATGATCGTGCCCATCGTGTCGAAGAAGTCGCTGAGCATGATCGAGAAGATCACGAGGCTCGCGGTCACGGCCCCGAGCTTCGCGAAGAGCCCGAAGTCGAGGCGGCCGAAGGTCGACAAGTCCGGGGCCTGGACGATGGCCGCGGGAATCCGTCCCGCGCCCGGTGTCGCGAATCCCTGGCCCGCGGCGAAGCTCTCGTTGAGCACGATCGCGATCACGGTCGTGGCGAGAATGCCGATCAGCAGCGCGCCCCGCGTCCGGCGCGCCATGAGCCACGCGGAGAGGATGAAGCCGATGAGGAAGACCGCGATCGGCAGGCCGCGGAGCGTCCCGAGCCCGACCGGCAAGGGGCCGGCCGCCGGCTTGACGACCAGGCCCGAGGTGAAGAAGCCGATGAACGCGATGAAGAGGCCGATGCCGACGCTGATCGCACGCTTGAGCCCGATCGGGACGGCCTCCATGAGCGCCTCGCGAAAGCGCGTCAGCACGAGCATGGTGATGACCGCGCCCTCGAGGAACACGACGGTCATCGCCTGGGGCCACGAGAGTCCCCGGCCCGCGACCAGATCGAAGGCGACGACCGCGTTGAGCCCCATGCCGGCGGCGAGCGCGAAGGGATAGTTGCTGGCGAGCCCCATCCCGATCGAGAGCACGCCCGCCGCGAGACACGTCACGGTGAGCGTCGCCGCGAACGGCAGCCCCTTGCCGTCGAGCCCCGGCACGCCGGTGAATCCGAGGATGATCGGATTCACGAAGATGATGTAGGCCATCACCATGAACGTCGTGAGCCCCGCGCGGACTTCGGTCGCGAGATCCGTCTGGCGTTCCTCGAAGCCGAAGTAGCGGGAGAGGAGCCCGGCCATGTGCCGGGCGGCAGTCTACATCGAGCCAGGCGCTATCGGTAGTCCGACAGTTGCGACGGCGGCTGCTGGGCATCGAACGCGGTGCCGAGGCTGATCTCGGGCGGATCGGCCTGCTCGGCGGCATCCTTGCCCTCCTGGAAGATCCGGAGCAGATCGTCGCCGACCAGGACGGCCGGGCGGACGGCCGACGGATTCTCGCCGCTCGCCACCACCGTGGCCAGCGCCATGGCCGCGGCCAGCGCGATCCCGGCGGGAGTCACCACGGACGACCAGATCTCTCGCGACGTCATGCCCCTGGACGGGGCAATCCCGCTGCCATGTGGCAGAGACGGCCGAGATCATTGAAAAATCGGCCGCAAATCGAGGCTGACTCGCCGGCGGGGGTGTCAGCGTGACGACACGGCGCCGCGTTTCCGCGCGCCTTTTGTCACTTTCGGAATTTCTTGAAGTCGACGGGCCGCTTCTCGACGAACGCGTTGCGACCTTCCATCGCCTCGTCGGTCCGGTAGTAGAGACCGAGCGCCGTGTGCGCGAATTGCGCGACACCGGCTCTCGGCTCGGAATCGATGTTGAACGACTGCTTGGCCAGCGCCAGCGCGGTCGGGCTCTTGTCGAGGAGCTCGCTACACCACTGCTCCACCTCGGCGCGGAGGTCCTTCAACGGCACGACCTTGTTGACGAGGCCCATCGCGAGCGCGTCCTGCGCCGAGTATTGCCGGCAGAGATACCAGATCTCGCGCGCCTTCTTCTCGCCGACGACGCGAGCGAGGAAGCCGGTGCCGTGCCCGGCATCGACGCTGCCGACGCGTGGCCCCGTCTGGCCGAAGATCGCGGTGTCGGCGGCGATCGAGAGATCGCAGAGCACGTGCAGCACGTGGCCGCCGCCGACCGCGAATCCGTTGACCATCGCGATCACGGGCTTGGGAATGTGGCGGATCGCGCTGTGCAAGGCCTCGACGTCCATCGGGCGATTGAAGGGTCGGCTCGTGGCTCCGGCGCCTTCGGCGCCTGATCGCCCCTCACCTCCGACGTCCATCGGGCGATTGCTCGCGACGCCGGCGGCGCCCGGCGCGTAGCCGCCCTGCCCGCGCTCCTTCTGGTCGCCGCCCGAGCAGAACGCCTTGTCGCCGGCGCCGGTGAGCACGACGACACCGATCGCCGGGTCCCAGCGCGCGTCCAGGAACGCGTCGGTCAGCTCGGCGACGGTCGCGGTGCGAAAGGCGTTGCGCACCTCGGGTCGGTTGATCGTGATCCACGCCACGCCGTTCTTCTTCTCGTAGAGGATGTCGGTGTACGCCATGGGGCCTCCGAGCTCCTAGAGCGATTTGCGCAAGATGTGTCCGAGCTCGCCGACGATCCCGCGGCGGAAGGTCAGCACGCAGACGACGAAGATCAGGCCCTGGACGATGGTGACCCAGGCGCCGAGCTGGGCGAGGTAGTTCTCCAGCGCCACCACGACGAACGCGCCGACCACCGGGCCGAACACGGTGCCGAGGCCGCCCAGCAAGGTCATCAGCACGACCTCGCCGGACATCGTCCAGTGGACGTCGGTGAGCGAGGCGAGCTGGAAGACGAGCGCCTTGGTGGCGCCAGCAAGCCCCGCGAATGTCGCCGACAGCACGAAGGCCAGGAGCTTGTACTGCTCGGCACGGTATCCGAGCGAGATCGCGCGCGGCTCGTTTTCGCGGATGGCCTTCAGCACCTGACCGAACGGCGAGTGGATCGCGCGGTAGAGCAGCAGGAATCCGACGAGGAAGACGGCGAGCACCACGAAATACAAGGTCAACGTCTCTCTCAGGTCCAGCACGCCCAGGAGCCTCCCGCGCGGGACCGACTGGATCCCGTCCTCGCCGCCCGTGAAGCCGGCCTGCAGGCTGAAGAAGTAGACCATCTGGGCGAACGCGAGCGTGATGTTCGCGAAGTAGATGCCCTTGCTCCGGATCGCCAGGGCGCCGATGACGACGCCGAGCGCGGCCGCGACCGCCGTCCCGAAGACGATCGCCAGCTCCGGCGGGAAGCCCCAGACCTTCGCGGAGTGCGCCGCCCCGTAGCCCGCGGAGCCGAGGAACACGGCGTGGCCGAAGGAGAGCAGCCCCACGTAGCCGATCAGGAGGTTGAACGCGCACGCGAACAGGGCGAAGCACAGCGCCTTCATGAGGAAGACCGGGTACACGAAGAACGGCGCGAGCACGAGCGCGATGGTCATCACGAAAAAGGCAACGACCCGTGCGACCGACACGCCGCTGACCTCGGGCAGGGCCCTGCCGACGTACTGGTCGGTCGTCGCCGTCACGAGGCTCGCCCGAAGAGCCCGGTGGGCTTGACCAGCAGCACGAGCGCCATGATGACGAAGATCACCGTGTTGGACGCCTCGGGATAGAAGACCTTCGTGAAGCCCTCGACCACGCCGAGGCCGAAGCCGGTGACGATCGATCCCATGATCGAGCCGAGGCCGCCGATCACGACCACGGCGAAGACCACGATAATGAGGTCGGCGCCCATGAGCGGATTGACCTGATAGATCGGCGCGGCGAGGACACCCGCCAGGCCCGCGAGGCCGACGCCGAACCCGTAGGTCAGCGTGATCATCCGGGGCACGTTGATCCCGAAGGCCTGGACGAGCGAGGGGTTCTCGGTCGCGGCTCTCAGATACGCGCCCAGACGCGTGCGCTCGATCACGTACCAGGTCGTGAGGCAGACCGCCAGCGAGAACACGATGACCCACGCCCGGTAGTTCGGGAGGAACATGAAGCCGAGGTTCTGACCGCCGGCCAGCTCGCGGGGCATTGGGTACGGCAGCCCCGAGGAGCCGTACTGGTGACGGAACAGCCCCTGAATGACCAGCGCGAAGCCGAACGTCAGCAGGAGCCCGTACAGATGGTCGAGCTGATAGAGACGCTTGAGCGTCGTGCGCTCGAGCACCATGCCGGTGAGGCCCACGGCAACCGGCGCGATGAGGAGCGCCCACCAGTATCCGAGCCCCGCCCACTGGAGGACGAAGTACGCCGCGAACGCGCCCATCATGTACTGGGCGCCGTGGGTGAAGTTGATGATGTTGAGCAGTCCGAAGATGACGGACAGCCCGAGGCTCAACATCGCGTAGAACGCCCCGTTGATCAGCCCGATCAACAGCTGACCAAACAACGCCTGCGTCGCCACCCCAAAAATCGTCACGGCGACCTACGCCGAACAGCGACGTCCGCCCCACGCCAACTGGCGAAGCCCGACCGACGCCCCCAAAAGCGAGCCGATCGACGCCGAGGAACGAAGCCGGACCGGCACCCTAAGAACATGCCCAGCCTAGGCCCAAAAAATCGGCCGAACACCAAGCGCAGCTCATCGCGCTTTACCAGGCCGAGCGGAGCGTCTTGAACTAAGCCAACCAGAGTCGGGGCCAGCGGCGGGGCGGGGGCTGGGGAGGGGTGCGCCGACGCGTTCCCTCCATGCGAGCGGCGGACGGGAAGCGCCCGGATGGAGCCCAGCCGCACCGGGAAATGCGCAAGCGTGCCGCGTGGTCGCCGCACCCCTCCCCAGCCTCCGCCCCGCCGCTGGCCCCGGCGCAACGCGGGCTACTTCTTGACGAGCTCGCACCCACCCTGGTCGAGCGGACGAAACGCTTGCTCGGCGGGAATGGTCGCGCGGATCTTGTAGTAGTCCCACGGGTACTTCGACTCGGCCGGCTTCTTCACCTCGACCAGGTACGCCGGATGGATCTTGCGGCCGTCGACACGAATCGTCCCCTTGCCGAAGAGCGGATCGTCGGTCGGCAGCTCCTTCATCTTCGCGATGACCTTCGCGCCCTCGTCGCTCTTCAGCGCCTCGACGGCCTTCAGGTAGTGCAGCACTCCGGCATAGACGCCGGCGTGGATCATCGTGGGATGGATCTGACGATTGCGCTCCGCGAACCGCTTGGCGAACGCGCGCGTTTTCTCGTTCATGTCCCAGTAGAACGTCTCGGTGAAGGTCAATCCCTGCGCCTTCTCCAGGCCGAGCGCGTGGACGTCGGTCAGGAAGACCAGGAGCCCGGCGAAGGTCTGGCCGCCCTTCACGATGCCGAACTCGGCGCCCTGCTTGATGGCGTTCGTGGTATCGCCGCCGGCGTTGGCCAGACCGATCACCTTGGCCTTCGACGCCTGCGCCTGCAGCAGGAACGACGAGAAATCCTGCGTGTTGAGCGGGTGGCGGACCTTGCCCAGCACCTTGCCGCCGTTCTTGAGCACCACGGCCTCGACGTCGCGCTCGAGGGCGTGACCGAACGCGTAGTCGGCGGTGATGAAGAACCAGGTGTCGCCGCCGGTCTTCACGACCGCGTTGCCGGTCCCGTTCGCGAGCGCCCAGGTGTCGTACGTCCAGTGGATCGTGTTGGGCGAGCACGCCTTGCCCGTGAGGTCGGACGTCGCGGCCGAGGACACGATGAACGCCTTGCCCTTGTCGCGGGTGATCTGGTTGACGGCCAGCGCGACGCCCGAGTTGGGCACGTCGAGGATCGCGTCGACCTTCTCGGCGTCGTACCACTGCCGCGCGATCTGCGAGCCCACGTCGGCCTTGTTCTGGTGATCGGCGAACACGATCTCGACCTTCAGGCCCTTGGCGGCGGCCCCGAAGTCCTCGACGGCCATCCGCGCCGCGACCACCGAGCCCTGGCCGGCCAGATCGGCGTAGAGACTCGACTGATCGTTGAGGACCCCGATCTTGACGATGCCGTCGGAGATCTGGGCGCTCGCCGGGCCGGCGAGGCTCAGAACAATCATGATGAGTGCCACGATGCGTACGATGGTCATGCTCTCCGCTCCTTTTTGGAGGCGCTAGACGCCGAGATAGTCGTGCAGCTTGCCCATGCTGGCTTCGAGCTCCGCGTTGGGAATCATGTCCACCACCCGGCCGTGCTCCATCACGTAGTGGCGATCGGCGACGGTGGCCGCGAACCGAAAGTTCTGCTCCACGAGGAGCACGGTGAAGCCCTCGCTCTTGAGCCGCCGCAGGGTGGCGCCGATCTGCTCGACGATGACGGGCGCCAACCCCTCGGTCGGCTCGTCGAGCAGCAGGAGCCGGGCCCCGGTCCTCAAGATGCGGCCGATCGCGAGCATCTGTTGCTCGCCGCCGGACAGGGTGGTTCCGCCGGCCCGGAGCCGATCGCGGAGGTTCGGGAAGAGGCCGTAGATCGCGTCGAGCCCGAGCCCGCCGGGGCGGACGATCGGCGGCAGCAAGAGGTTCTCCTCGACGGTGAGGCTCGCGAAGATGCCGCGCTCCTCCGGGCAGAAGGCGATCCCCAGGCGCGCGATCCGGTTCGACGGCAGGGCGACGAGCTCGCGGCCCGCGAGCCGAACGGAGCCCCGGCGGCGCCCCACGATCCCCATGATCGATTTCAAGGTGGTCGTCTTGCCCGCGCCGTTGCGACCGAGGAGCGTCACCATCTCGCCCGGACGAATCTCGAAATCGACGCCGTGGAGGATGTGCGACTCGCCGTACCAGGCGTGGAGATCGTGGACCCCGAGCAGCGGCTCAGGCATGACCGGATCCCATGTACGCCTGGATCACGTCCGGGTTCCGCGCCACGGTCCGGTAGTCGCCCTCCGCGAGGATCTCGCCGCGCGCCAGGACGGTGATGGTGTCCGAGAGGTTCTCGACCACGGCGAGGTTGTGCTCGACCATCAGGACCGTGCGATTCGCCGCGACCCGCTTGATCAGCGCCGAGATGCGCTCGACGTCCTCGTGCGCCATGCCGGCGGTCGGTTCGTCCAGCAGCATCATCTCCGGGTCGAGCGCGAGGGTCGTGGCGATCTCCAGGGCGCGCTTTCTGCCGTACGGCAGCTCGACCGCCGTCGTCCCGGCGAAGGCGGCGAGTCCCACCGCGTCGATCAGCTCGACGGCACGTCCGTTGAGCCGCTCGAGCACGCGCTCGGACCGCCAGAAGTCGAACGAGCCGCCGCGCGTTCGCTGCAGCGCGACGCGCACATTTTCCAGAACCGACAGGTGCGGGAACACGGCCGAGATCTGAAACGAGCGCACGAGCCCCAGGCGGGCGATGTCCGCCGGACGGGAGCCCGTGATGTCGCGGCCCTTGAACCGGATGCGCCCGCCCGTGGGAGTGAGGAAATGCGTCAGCAGATTGAAGCAGGTCGTCTTGCCGGCGCCGTTGGGACCGATGAGCGCGTGGATCGTCCCGCGGCGCACCCGCAAGGTCACGCTCTTCACGGCGACGAACCCGCGAAACTCCTTGGAGAGTCCCTCGGTCTCGAGGATGAGGTCGTCAGCCATCTCGGGGCCGCCGGTCCGGCGGCGGATAGAACCGCGTCTCGCGCTTCTCGCGCCACGCCCGATTGGCCTCGTCCATCTCCCACGAGGCGCCGCACTCGGCTTGCGCCTGGAGGACTTCCTCGAGGATCGCGCGCGGATCGCGGTGGAACGATTCGTGGAGCAGTCGCTTGGTGTGGGCCGTCGCGGTGGGCGCCGCGCTCCGCGCCTTCGCGACGACCGAGGCCAGTGTGCGCTCGAGGTCGCCCTGTGCGCACACCCAGTTGACGAGGCCGATCGCGCGGGCTTCCGCCGGGCTCACGTGATCGTTCAGGAGCGCCAGCTCCTTGGCACGCCCGACGCCGATCACGCGCGCCAGCCGGAGCACGGCGCCGTCGGGGACCAGGCCGTGGCGCGTGGCGCCGAGTCCGAGGACGGCGTCGTCGGTGGCCAGGCGTAGATCACACGCGAGCGCCAGCTGCAGACCGCCGCCGATCGAGTAGCCGTGCAGCACGGCCACGGTGATCTTCGGCATGTCTTCGAGGCAATCGAGCGCCCGGCTCCAGTGCCGATAGAACGCCTCGCCGATCGAGCCGGACGCGAGCTCGGTTCGATCCATCCCCGAGCAGAACGCGCGCCCGGCTCCACGCACGATCACCTGCATCACGCCCGGGTCGCCGGCGGCGTACTCGACGTGATCGGCGAGCGCCGCGGCGAGCTCGGTGGACAGCGCGTTGAGAACTTCCGGCCGGTTCAGCGTGATCCAGCCGACGCCGTCCCGGGCTTCGTAGGTGACCGGAGCCGCCGTCATCGGGAACGCCTCGGGCAGCAAGACAAATTGTCGACCGCACTCACGAGGTTGTACGATCACCGCGTACCCATGGAAAGTCAAGCGGTGCGCGGCCGCAGCGCGAAGCGCGAGGCGCGCCGGTAAAAGGAGACCGTCAGCCATGCCCGTGATCACGCGCCGCCGGTTCGTCACCACCACCCTTGCGACGGGAGCGACGCCGCTCTTTCCGCGCGTTGTCCGCGCGCAGACCGCGGTCAAGATCGGGACCGCGGTGCTCGGCGACTACTCGATGGCCGGGCCGGTCATCGTCGCCCTCGATCAGGGCCTGTTCAAGGCCGAGGGCCTCGCCGCCGAGTTCGTGCCGTTCCGCGGTGGCCCCGATCTCCTCAAGGCCGTCATGGTCGGCGAATGCCTCATCGGGATCAGCGGCAGCACCGATATCCTCGTCTTCCGTGAAGCTGGCTCACCGATCAAGATGGTCGCCACCCACACCGAGGGCAACCACTTCACGCTGAACGTGGCGCCCGACGTCCGGAAGGTCGGCGACCTGCGTGGCAAGTCGATCGGCGTCACCCGGGTGGGCGCGACCACGTGGGTCTTCGCGCGCATGGTCGCCAAGAAGGAAGGCTGGGATCCGGACAAGGACGTCCAGGTGGTCGGCCTCGGCGGCCTCGACGCTCAGCTCGCGGCGCTGGCCCGCAAGGAGATCGCCGCCTACGTCTGGGGCGACGGCGGCGCGGTGAGCGAGCTCCAGGGCAAGTCCAAGGTCCTGATGCGCCTGGACTCGGTCACGCCGAAGTGGATCAGCCAGATCCAGTACGCGTCGGAGGACGCGATCGCCAGACAGGGCGACGCGATCCGCAAGAGCCAGCGGGCGCTCTTCCGCGCGCTCAAGCTGATGCGCGACAACCCCAGGGAAGCGGCGGGGCTCGTGTCGAAGAAGCTCGGCTGGAGCCCCGAGGCGGTCCTCGACGCGCACAAGATCTCGGGTCCGCTGCTGCCGGTCGACGGAAGCATCAACGTCGAGGCGCTGGGCGTGATGCAGGACACCTTGCTCGAGTACGGCCTCATCAAGAAAAAGCTCCCGCTCGACGCGCACTACACGCGAGAGTTCACGCCTGTCAAAGTCTAGCCGCGCGATCTTCGCGGCGCTCATGCTCGTCGCGGCGCCCGGCGCCGCGTACGGGCAAGTGTTTCTCGCGACGCAGCCCAAGCCCGAGTTCACGATCGGGCCGCTCTCGGTCCGGGCCAACGTCGGACCCAAGGCCGGGCCGATCGAGGTCAGCCTGCTCTTCAGTCTCGTCGTTCCGGCCTCGGTCAGCGCCGCCGCGCTCGAGCAGAGTCTCTACCTCCTCTGGCCCGGGGAGGTGGACGGCGAGCCCATCGCCGGCGCACCCGACCCCGAGCTGCGCCGCACCGTGGAGGGCCGCGGCTTTCAGGTGACGCGCGAGGGGCGGCTGCCGCTCGCCGCGCGCGGCATCTACTCCGGAGGGGAGCGCCAGAAGCCCGAGCCGATCGCCGGCGGCGCGCCGTTCGTCACGTACACGCGCGAGGCGGGTCCGCTCGGGCAGGGCACGCCGGGGAGCTGGATCCGGATTCCGTGGACTCCCCGGCTCATCGACCGGAGCTGGCTCATCGAGCTCAGGATGCGGCTGACCGGACTGCGGCGCCAGAAGCAAGCCACCTGGCTCGAGAACGCGCTCTGGGGCGAGCGGCACGTGATCGCGCTGAGCTTCAACGACGTGAGGACGCGGACGACCTTTCCGATGTACCTGGCCTATCGCGATCGTGTCGTCCATCTCTCGGACGATCCTTCACAGCTCATCATCACCTTCGCGGACTCGACGCACCTGAAGATCCACGAAGTCTATCCGGGCTCGAGCCAGCGGCGCTCGAGCGAAACGCGCAAGGCGACCGAGATCGTGTCGGCCTATCTCGATCCGTCCGAGGGGCTCCGGCCTCAGGTCCTGTCCGTGCAGTTCGGATATTTCACGGGCTGGAAGGCGTGGTCGCCGCTGCTCTTCGCGGCGCTCTTCTTCGTCCTCGGCAACCTCGCGGGCCCACTGGTCACGATGCTCGTCAAGACGCTCGGCGCGCGGCTTCAGGGGCGCATCCAGTTCGGACCGTCAAGCGGCGCGCCGGCCCAGCGCGAGACGGGGACCATCGTTCCCCGAGAGACGCTCGCGCGCATCGCGCCCGGGGAGACGACGCAGGCGGAGATCCTCGATCTCTGCGGGCCCGATCCCGAGGAACGCGAGCGGCTCAGCGCGCCGGGGCGCCGAACCCTGGTCTACCGCGGACGGCGGGTGGTTCCCCACCGGCGTCGGCGGTTCGGGTGGCTGGCGACCGTGAACCGCTGGGACATCGAGCACCACGAGGTCGAGATCGAGCTCGAAGGCGACCGTGTCCGCGACGTCCAGGCCCAGGTCCACCGGACCAGGCTGAGCCAGCCGGGGCCGGCCTGAGGAGGGGGCGTCGATGAGTCGTCCCGCCGCCTGGGTCGTCGCGCTGCTGCTCGTGTGGGCGGCGCCCGATTTCGCGCACGGCCAGGTCTTCCTCGGCTCGCGACCGAATCCCGAGTTCACGATCGGGCCGCTCTTCGTGCGGGCCACCGTCGCGCCCGATACCGAAGTCGTGACACTGGACATCCTCTGGGGCCTGGTGATCCCGCCGAACACGGCCGGCGCGTCCGTCGAGCAGGATCTCTACCTCCTGTGGCCGAACTCGGTCGACGGCGACTCGACGGCGGGCGCGGCCGATCCGGCGCTGGCCGCCTACGTGAAGAGCCGCGGCTTCACGCCGATCGCCGAGGGACGGTTGCCGCTGCTGGCCAAGAGCCTCTACCGGATCGGCGAGGAGCTTCCGCCCGAGCCCGTCAAGGGTGGCGCGCCCTTCGTGACCTTCGTGCGCCAGGGCGGCCCCCTCGGGCTCACGTCTCCGGTGACGTACGTGCGGATCCCGTGGACGCCTCTCCTGGCCAACCGCACGTGGCTCATGAATCTGCGGATGGAGCTCACGGACCTCATGAAGCGACGGAAGGCGACGTGGATCGAGGATCTGTTCTGGGGACCGCAGCACACGATCTCGCTCACGTTCAACGACACGAGGCCGCGCGCGCTGTTCCCGCTTTACTTCGAGCGTCGCGACCGCGTCGTCCGTCTCGCCGACGATCCGGCGCAGCTCCTCGTCAACCTCCGTGACGCCGACCACCTGAAGATCTACGAGTTCTATCCGGGCTCGGCCCGCCGCCGGCTCAGCGAGACCCTCGACTCCACCGAGGAGATCGCGCTCTTCCTGGATAGCTCCGAGGGCATCACTCCTCAGGTCTTGACCGTGCAGTTCGGCTACTTCAAGGGTATGCGGTCCTGGGCGCCCGTCCTGATCCCGATCGCGTTCTTCGCCCTCGGCAACCTGGCGATGCCGATCTTCATGATGCTCGTCCGCCGGGTGAGCGCCGCGCTGAAGGGTCGCGTCCAGTTCGGTCCCGGAAGCGCGGAGCGCCAGACCGGCGTGGTCCTCTCGCGCGAGACCCTCGCGCGCATCGTGCCGGGGGTGACGACGTACGAGGAGGTCTTGCGGTACTGCGGCCCCGAGGCCGAGGAGCACGAGCAGCTCACCGCGCCCGGCCGTCGCACGCTGCTCTATCGCGGACGCCGCGTCGCGCCGCAGGGGCCCCGTCGGCTCGGGTGGCTGCTGACCGTCCGGCGCTGGTCGATCGAGCAGCACGAGGTCGAGATCACGACCGAGCGGAACGTCGTCACCGACGTGCAGGCGCGCGTGCGGCGCTCGCCGCTTGCGGAACCCGAGACGACGCCAGCCGCGTAGCTGGGGACCCGGGCCTTGACAGGATCGGCAAAGCTCCCCCAAATAGACCCGCACTGATCCAGAACAAACGCCGCCGAGGAGGCGACCACATGGCAGAGATGACCAGACGTGACGTGCTCAAGATCGCGGCAGCCGGCGCGGCGGCCGCGCTTCCCGGCGTGCCGCAGCTCGCGCACGCGCAGACCACGCAGAAGCGCGATCTCGTCGTCGCCCAGGGCGGCGACATCGCCAACCTGGATCCCCACCTGAGCACGTCGTCGAACGACATCCGCATCTCGTTCAACATCTTCGACAACCTGACGAGCCGGCGCCCGGACGGTAAGCTCGCCCCCGGCCTCGCGACGGAGTGGAAACTCCAGGGTCAGACGACGTGGGCGTTCAAGCTTCGCTCCGGCGTCAAATGGCACAACGGGGATCCGTTCACGTCGGCCGACGTGAAGTTCAGCATCGACCGCTCGCTCGACACCGGCCTCAAGGGGAATCGGGTGAACACCGTCCTGACGACGGTCGACCGGGTCGAGACGCCGGACCCGGGAACCGCCGTCGTCCACACGAAGAAGCCCGATCCGCTGCTGCCGGCGCGCCTGGGCTTCTACGGTGGTCAGATGATCCCGAAGAAGTACGTCGAGGCGGTCGGGCACGAGACCTTCAACCAGAAGCCGATCGGCACGGGGCCAACGCGCTTCGTATCGTGGACGAAGGACGACAAGCTCGTGCTGGAGGCCAACCCGGACTACTGGGGCGGCCGCGTGGATTTCGACCGTCTGACGGTCCGGGCGCTGCCCGAGATGGCTCCCCGCGTCGCCGCGCTGCTCAAGGGCGAAGTGGACCTGATCACGCAGGTGCCGCCCGATCAAGGCGAGCGCATCAAGGCCAACCCCGGGACGGTGTTGAGCGGCGCGCTCTACGGCGGTCTGTACGTCCTGGCCGTGAACTCGAAGCGGCCGCCGCTCGACAATCCGCTGGTCAAGCAGGCGCTCTCCCTGGCCATCGATCGTGAGGCGATCGTGAAAGAGCTGTGGCGCGGGCGCGGCGTCGTGCCGAACTCGATGATCGCCAAGGGCGACAACCACTTCGATGCGTCGCTGCCGCCGCTCGCGTTCAACGCGGGCGAGGCGAAGGCGCGGCTCAAGAAGGCCGGGTACAAGGGCGAGGAGATCATCATCGAGACGACCTCGGGCTACATGGCCGGCGACAAGCCGATGGCCGAGGCCGTGCAGGCCATGTGGCGCGACGTCGGCGTGAACGCGAAGGTCGAGGTTCTCGAGTATTCCGTGCGCGCGCAGCGGATCCGCGAGAAAACCTTCAAGGGGCTGTGGTGGTCGGATCCCACCTCGACCTTACGGGATCCAGACGGCATGATGTGGCGGCTCCTGGGGCCGGGCGGACCTCAAGATTACTGGCGCCACGCGGAATTCGACGAGCTGGGCAACGCGGCGCGGTTTTCGGTCGACGAGAAGTTCCGCGCCGACGCATACAAGAAGATGACCCAGCTTTTCCTCGAGTATCTCCCCTGGCTCCCGGTGATCCAGCCGTACGAGGACTACGGCCTGCAGAAGTACGTGGAGTGGACGCCGGACCCGCTCCAGCAGCTCGAGATCCGGCGCTTCAACTTCAAGTTCCGCCGCGCGTAGACCGGTTTCCCGGGGCGGAGCCCGCGAGGCTCCGCCCCATCGCGCATGCGCGGTCTCCTCCCCTTCCTCGCCTCTCGGCTCCTCCGTGCGGCGATCGCGCTCTGGCTCGTCTCGACCGTCGTCTTCGTCGTCATGCGACTGTCGGGCGACCCCGTGCCGCTGCTGCTGCCGTCCGACGCCCCGGCGAGTGAATTCGCCCGCGTGCGCGCCGAGCTTGGCCTGGACCGGTCGCTGCCCGTGCAGTACGCGGTCTTCCTCGGCCATGTCATGCACGGCGATTTCGGCCAATCGCTCCACTTCCGCCAGCCGGCCATCCGCGTCGTGGCCGACTACCTGCCGGCGACGTTCGAGCTCGGTCTGGCCGCGTTCGCCCTGGCGCTGCTCGTCGCGTTGCCCATCGGGATCGTCTCCGCCGTGAAGCGCAATTCGGTCCTCGACCAGGCCACGATGGGGCTCGCGCTGGTCGGCCAGTCGGCGCCGACGTTCTTCATCGGCATCTTGTTGATCCTCATCGTGTCCCTCAACCTCGGCCTCCTGCCGACCTCGGGGCGCGAGGGGTGGCAGAGCCTGGTGCTCCCCGCGCTCACGCTCGGCGCCTTCGCGATGGCCTCGATCGCGCGGCTCACGCGCTCGGCGGTGCTCGAGGTGCTGCGCGCGGACTACATCCGGACCGCCCGCGCCAAGGGGGTCACCGAAGCGCTGGTCGTCGTCAAGCACACGCTGAAGAATGCCGCGGTGCCGATCGTCACGATCACCGGCCTGCAGTTCGGCACCCTGCTCGGCGGCGCCGTCGTGACCGAGACCGTGTTTGCCTGGCCCGGCATCGGCCGGCTCGCGATCCAGTCGATCTACAACCGGGACTATCCCGTCGTGCAGTGCACGGTGTTCATCTCCGCCGTGCTGTTCATCGTGATCAACTTCGTCATCGACCTCATCTATGGCCTCCTCGATCCTCGCGTCCGCTCGGGCTGAGCCGGCGCCGCCGAGCCGCGCGCGCCGGACGCGCGGGCTGGCGATCGCCGGCGCCGTGTTCGTCGCGCTGATGATCGTGACGGCGCTGGCGGCGCCGCTGGTCGCGCCGGCCGACCCGATCCGACAGTCGCTCCGCGGCCGGCTCGCGGCGCCCACCTTGTCCGGCGCCGACGGCAAGGCCCACCTGCTCGGCACCGATCACCTCGGCCGCGACGTGTTCTCGCGCGTGATCTATGGCGCGCGGGTGTCTCTGCTGGTCGGGTTCGCGGCGGTGGTGGTGGGCGGGCTCGTCGGCGCCACGCTCGGTCTGCTGGCCGGCTTTCGCGGCGGCTGGACCGACAGCATGATCATGACGCTCGCCGACGCCCAGCTCGCGTTCCCGTTCATCTTGCTCGCGATCGGGATCATCGCGGTGCTCGGCCCGAGCTTTCCGACCTTGATCGTCGTGATCGGGCTCTCCGGGTGGGTGACCTACGCGCGCGTGCTGCGCTCGCAGGTGCTGGTGCTGCGCTCGCGCGAGTTCGTCGACGCGATCCACGCCCTCGGCGGCTCGGTGGCGCGCGTCATCGCCCGGCACGTGCTGCCCAACGTGCTCTCGTCGCTGGTCGTCATCGCGACGCTCGAGCTGGCGCGCGCAATCGTGCTCGAGGCGACCTTGTCATTTCTCGGGCTCGGCGTGCAGCCGCCGACGCCGTCATGGGGCGGGATGGTTCACGAGGGGCGGGAGTACCTCGACTCGGCCTGGTGGATCTCGACGGCTCCGGGGATCGTGCTCATGCTCACCTCGATCGTGGTGAGCCGCACCGGAGACTGGCTCCGCGATCTCCTCGACCCGACTCTCCGCGGGGAGTAGCGAGTCGGGGGAGCTAGCAGGCCGAGTCCGCGACCGGGATCCGCTCGAGGACGCAGAACGGGATCGTCACGCTCTCGGTGCACGTGAGGCAGTAGAAGTCGAGTTCGAGCCCCGCACGCTGCCCGTGGAGCGAGAGCCGCTGATTGCACCGCGTGTGGTGAAGCCCGCCGTCCATCGCCATGTACACGGTCATGACTTCCGTTGCCGCCGCCACGTCCGAGCTCATCGCCGTCGCCCTCCTGCACCTGAAGATGAGCAATCCGCATTCCAGCAAAGCGGTGCCGTCGTTGACGGCTAAACTCGTGAGAAATAAGACTGGCGGCCGGAGCAACGGAGCGGGGTGTTCAGGAACTGGACGGCGACTGGGAAGCCCTGGACCGGCCGACGCTCAGCCGCGCCAGCGCGAGAGCCTGTCGTTGAGGTGATCCAGCGCCAGCACGATCGCGATCGACGCGGCCGAGACGAGCGCGGTGGCCGCGAAGAGCTCCGGCGCCTGAAAGCCGTTGGCGAACGAGCCCAGCATGTGGCCCATCCCACGCACCCCGGCGAACATCTCGACGACGAGAACCCCCAGCAAACAGAAGACGATGCCGAGACGCATCCCCGCGAGCACCGAGGGAACGATCGCCGGCAGGAGCACTTTCCAGTAGAGCTGCCACGTCGTCGCGCCGAGCGACCGCGCCACGGTCACGAGCGTGCGGTCCACGTCACGGACCGCGCCCATGACGAGGACCATGATCGGGAAAAAGCCGTGCAGCGTGCCGTAAAAGACCGCCGGCGTCGTGCCGTAGCCGAGCAGGAGCACGATCCACGGGAGCACCAGGATCTTCGGGATGCCGTAGAGCGCGATCACGTACGGCGAGAGCACGTCGCGCAGGAGTCGCACCGAGCCGACGGCGATTCCGGCCGAGACGCCGAGCACGACCGAAAGGACGTACGCCAGGGCCGTCTTGCCGAGGGTGTCGGCGAGGCCGGCGAGCGCGTCGCCACCGATCCGGAGAAGCGCCGGGGCGACGGCGCTCGGCGCCGGGACGAAGAGAGGGTCGACCCAGGCCGATCGCGCGGCGAGCTCCCAGGCTGCGAGCCCGGCGACGACGGTCACGAGCTGGAGGATTCTGATCCTCATTCGGTCCACCGGCGCGCGCGGTGCTCCAGAAGGCTGGCCAGCACGTCGGAGCCCACCACCAGGGTCAAGGTGACCAGCACCAGGGCGACGTAGTCCCCCGTGCGCAGGAGACCGTAGGCGTGGTTGATGAGGGCGCCCATGCCGGCCCTCGAGCCGAGGATCTCGCCGACGATGACGCCGATCACGCACAGCGCCAGCCCGGTGCGGAGCCCGCCGACCAGGGTGAACAGCATCGCGGGCAGCATGACCCGGCGAAAGACGGTCACCGTACCCGCGCCATACGCACGAGCGACCACGACGAGCTGCGGGTTCACCTGGCGGATGCCGGCGAGCACCGCCAGCGCGATCGGGAAGAAGCCCAGCAAGAAGCCGAAGGCGATCTTCGAGGCCGCGTCGAGACCGAAGAACAGCATGAGCGAGGGATACCAGACGACGGCCGGCACCGCGTAGAGCGCGGCGAGCATCGGCCCCCATGCGCGCCCGACCACCCGATGCATGCCGAGCATGAAGCCGCAGCCGAGCCCGGCCGCCACCGCCAGCGCGTACGCCGTGACGATCTCGCGCACGGTCAGCGCGAGGCTCGCCGGCAAGTCGGGATAGGACCGGAGCAACAGGAGATCGCGGAGCGCCGGGAGCACGGCCGAGGGCGGGACGCCGAGCAGCGGGTTCATCGTCCGGCCCGCGACTTCCCAGGCCGCCAGGAGGAGCGCCAGGAGCACCAACCGCAGGGCGACGACCTTCATCGCCGCAGCTTCATCGCATCGCCCGCAGGGACTCCTCGCGAATCTCGCTCCAGAGCTTGGCGCGGAGCGCCACCATCTCCGACGACTCCATCGAGCGCGGGTAGTCCATCGTCAGGTCGAGCGCGGCCTTGATCCGTCCGGGGCGCGCCGTCATGACGGCCACCCGGGTCGACAGGAAGAGCGCCTCGTGCAGGCTGTGCGTGACGAAGATCACGGTCTTGCGCGTGCGCCGCCAGATGTCGAGCAGCCACTCGCCCATCAGGACGCGCGTCTGCTCGTCGAGCGCGCCGAAGGGCTCGTCCATCAGGAGGATCTTCGCGTCGAGCGCGAGCGCGCGCCCGATCGCGACGCGCTGCTTCATCCCGCCCGAGAGCTCGCGCGGATACTTCTCGGCGAAGCCGGAGAGGCCGAGCGGGCCCAGGAGCTCGGTGGCCGTCCGGCGCCGCCGCTCGGCCGGCACGCCCTGGAGCTCGAGGCCGAACTCGACGTTCTGGAGCGCGGTCCGCCACGGAAAGAGGCCGGCGTCCTGGAACACGGTCGCGACGCGGCGGGGATCGGGCCCGGTGACCGGCTGGCCGTCGACCATCAGGCGGCCCTGGTCGGGCGTGACGAGACCGCCGAGCATGCCGAGCAACGTGGACTTGCCGCATCCGGAGGGGCCGATCAAGGTGCAGAACGCGCCCTCTTCGACCGAGAGCGAGATGTCGTGGAGTGCTTCCACCGGACCCGAGCTGGTGAGGTAGCGCTTGCTGACGCCCTCGATGACGATCAGCTCGGGGCGCGCGCTCACGTGAGCTGGAGGATCTCCCGGGCAATGACGAGGCGCTGGATCTCCGAGGTGCCCTCGCCGATCTCGGTCAGCTTCGCGTCGCGGAAGATGCGCTCGACCGGGAACTCGGTGATGTAGCCGGCGCCGCCGTGGAGCTGCACCGCCTTCGACGCCGCCTTCATCGCGGTCTCCGACGCGAACAGCTTGGCCATCGCGGCCGCGTGCATCGCCGGACGGCCCGTGTCTTTCAGATGCGCCGCGCGCAGGGTGAGCAGGCGCGACACCTCGACCTCGGTCGCCACGTCCGCGATCATGCCCTGCAAGCCGTTGAACTCGGCGAGCGTGCGGCCGAAGGCGCTGCGCTGCTTCATGTACTTGACAGCCTGGTCGAGCGCCGCCTGCGCGATCCCGACCCCCATGGCCGCCATCGCGATGCGTCCGCCCTCCAGGACCTGCATCGCCTGGACGAAGCCGGCGCCGCGCTCGCCAATCAGGTTCTCGGCCGGCACGCGGGCGTCCTCGAAGATCAGCTCCGCCGTGTCCGACGCGTGAAGGCCGAGCTTCCGGTACGGCTTGCCGCTCGCGAAGCCGGGCATGCCCTTCTCGAGGACGAAGGCGGAGATGCCACGGGACTTGCGATCCGGATCGCTACGGGCCATGACCACCGCGGTGGAGGCGACCGACGCGTTGGTGATGAACGCCTTGCTCCCGTTCAGGACCCACTGGCCGTTCCTGAGCTCGGCCCGCGTGGCGAGCGCCGCGGCGTCGGAGCCTGAGCCGGGCTCGGTGAGGCCCCAGGCGCCCAGCACCTTGCCGCTCGTGAGATCCGGAAGATATCTCCGCTTCAGCTCGGGCGACGCGAAGCTCGCGATGTGATTGGCGCAGAGCGAGTTGTGCGCCCACATCGTGATGCCGACCGACGCATCGCCGCGGCACAGCTCCTCGACGATCAGCGCGTAGGACACGTAGTCGAGACCGGCGCCGCCGAACTCCTCGGGCACGACCACGCCGAGAAAGCCGAGCGGGCCGAGCTTGGCCACGATCTGGTGGGGGAACTCGTGGCGCTCGTCGTACGGTGCGATCTTGTCGCCGAGCTCGCCTTCGGCGAACTGGCGTGCGACGTCGCGGACCTGCTGCTGCTCGGGGGTCAGCTCGACGTCAGTCATCACACGACGTCAGACCGCGGCGCGAATGTGCTCGCGGACGAAGCGGACGATGTCCTGGGTCGACGTGCCGGGCGTGAAGAGCTCCTTGACGCCCATCGCCTTCAGCCCGGCGATGTCCTCGGGCGGAATGATCCCGCCCCCGAAGACGGCGATGTCGTCGGCGCCCTGCTCGGCGAGGAGCTCGAGGACCCGCTGGAAGAGGTAGTTGTGGGCGCCGGACAGCACGGAGAGCCCGATCGCGTCCGCGTCTTCCTGGACCGCGGTGGCCACGATCTGCTCGGGCGTCTGGTGCAGGCCGGTGTAGATCACCTCGAAGCCGGCGTCGCGCAGCGCCCGCGCGACGATCTTCGCGCCGCGGTCGTGGCCGTCGAGCCCCGGCTTGGCGACGACGACGCGGATCGACCGTTCGGTCATGACGTGCCTCCCGCGAGCGCGGCCCGGAGCTCTCCGCCCACCTTCGCGATGCGTTCCCGGTCGCCCGGGACGAGCTTCCAGTCGAATCCCTTGCCGTCGTTGGTCCAGCGCGGGATCAGGTGCAGGTGGAAGTGCGGCACCGACTGGAACGCCGCCGGACCGTTGGCCTGCAGCATGTTCATCCCGTCCGGCTTGAGCGCCGCGCGCTGCGCCGCCGCCACGCGCTGGGCGGTGACGATCGCGGCCTGCAGATCCGCCGGCTCGGCGTCGAAGATCGTCGCCGCGTGCGTCTTGGTGAGCACCAGGCAGTGTCCGGCGTTGAGCGGATTGATGTCCATGATGCAGAGGGTCCGCTCGTCCTCGTACACCTTCGTCGACGGGATCTGCCCGTCGCGGATCTTGCAGAAGACGCAGTCACTCATCGAGGTCGCCTACACCGCCACCGTCCAGCCGCGCGTGTCCGGCGCCGTGCCGTACTGGATGCCGACGATCGTATCGTAGAGCTTCTGGGTCAGGGGTCCGATCCGCCCGCCGTTGATCACGATCCGCTCGCCCTTGTAGGAGAGCTCGCCCACCGGCGAGATGACGGCGGCGGTGCCGGTGCCCCAGACCTCGGCGAGCTCGCCGTTGTGCGCGGCGGTGGCGACCTCGTCGATCGTGACCGGGCGCTCGGACACGCGCAGACCCCACTCGCGCATCAGCGTGAGGACCGAATCGCGGGTGACGCCGGCCAGGATCGTGCCGCTGAGCGGAGGCGTGATGATCTCGTCCCCGATCTTCAGCATGATGTTCATCGTGCCGACCTCGTCGATGTACTTGCGCTCGCGGCCGTCGAGCCAGAGCACCTGGGTGAACCCGCTGTGCTTGGCCTCTTCGGCGGCGTAGAGGCTGGCCGCGTAGTTGACGCCGGTCTTGGCGCCGCCCACGCCGCCCTCCACCGCGCGGACGTACTTGTCGACCACGAGGATCTTCACCGGGTTCATGCCCTCGGGGTAATAGGCGCCGACCGGCGACAGGATCACGTAGTAGATGTAGGACTTCGCAGGCCGGACGCCGAGGAACGCCTCGTTGGCGATGATCGTCGGCCGCACGTAGAGCGAGGTCCCGACCGTCGCCGGCACCCAGTCCTTCTCCATCCCGACCAGGGTCACGAGCGACTTCAGGGCCAGCTCGGGATCGAGCGGCGGGATGCACAGGCGGCGCGAGGACTCGAGCAGCCGCTCGACGTGCTTCTGCGGCCGGAAGAGCCGGACCTTGCCATCGCGCGAGCGAAACGCCTTGAGCCCGTCGAAGACGGCCTGGGCGTAGTGGAGCACGGCCGCCGCCGGATCCAGCGGAAACGGCCCGTACGGCTCGATCCGCGGGTCGTACCAGCCCTTCTCTTCCTGGAAGTCCATCACGAACATGTGGTCGGTGAAGACGGTCCCGAACGAGAGCTCACTGTCCTTGGGCTTCTGCTTCTTCACGGTCGCGCGCGTGATCCTGATCGGCTCACTCATCTCATCCCTCGTTTCGCGGCGTTGCCTGCCGGTGTCGTGGTTCGTATTCGTCAGTAGTCGCCTAGAAGATGATCGGCTCACGGTAGAGACCGAACACCTGGCGATAGACGTCCGAGATCTCGCCGAGGCTCACGTAGTCCTTCACGGAATCGATCAGCACCGGCATCACGTTGCGCTGCTCGCGGCACGCTTCGGCCAGCTGCTTGAGGCGGCGCTCGACCCGGGATCCGTCGCGCGCGGCCTTGAAGCGCCCGACGCGCTCGATCTGCTCGCGCTCGACGGCGGCGTCGATTTTTAGATAATTGATCGGGCGCTCCTCCTGCATCGCGTACTTGTTGACGCCCACGACGATCTTCTCGCGGCGGTCGTCCATGAGCTGATAGCGGTACGCGGCGTCCGCGATCTCGCGCTGCGGGTAGCCGGAGTCGATCGCGCGGATGATGCCGCCCATCGCGTCGATCTTCCGGATGTACTCGAGCGCACCCGCCTCCATCTGGTCGGTCAACGTCTCGAGATAGTACGAGCCGCCGAGCGGGTCGATCGTGAGCGCGACCCCAGACTCCTCGGCGAGGATCTGTTGCGTCCGGAGCGCGACCGTCACCGCGTCCTCGGTCGGCAGCGCCCACGTCTCGTCGTAGGAATTGGTGTGGAGCGACTGCGCGCCGCCGAGCACCGCCGCGAGGGCCTGGAGCGCCACCCGCGCGATGTTGTTCAGCGGCTGCTGGGCGGTCGCCGAGACGCCGGCGGTCTGGGTGTGCGTCCGGAGACGCATCGACTCCGGCTTCTTGGCGCCGAACCGCTCCTTCATGAAGCGCGCCCAGAGCCGCCGCGCCGCCCGGAGCTTGGCGATCTCCTCGAAGAAATCGTTGTGGATGTCGAAGAAGAACGAAAGCCGCGGCGCGAAGCTGTCGATGTCGAGCCCGCGCGCACACGCCGCCTCGACGTAGCCGAGCCCGTCGGCCAGGGTGAACGCGAGCTCCTGCACCGCCGTCGCCCCCGCCTCGCGGATGTGGTAGCCCGAGATCGAGACCGGGTTGAAGCGCGGCACATGCTTGGCCGTGAACTCGATCATGTCCACGACGATGCGGACGGCCGGGTCGGGCGGGCAGATCCATTCCTTCTGGGCGATGAACTCCTTCAGCATGTCGTTCTGCATCGTGCCGCCCACCCGGCCCCACGACACGCCTTGCTTCTCGGCGATCGCCAGGTACATCGCGAGGGCGACCGACGCCGTGCAGTTGATCGTCATCGACGTCGTGACGTCGCCGAGCGGGATGTCGGCGAACAGGCGCTCGAAGTCGTCCAGGGTCGAGATCGACACGCCTTCCTTGCCGACCTCGCCGCGCGCCCGCGGGTGATCGGCGTCGTAGCCCATCAGCGCGGGCATGTCGAACGCGGTCGAGAGACCGGTCTGCCCCTGCTCGAGCAGATACTTGAAGCGAAGGTTGGTGTCCTCCGGCCGTCCGAAGCCGGCGAACATCCGCATCGTCCAGAGCCGGCCCCGATACATCGTCGGATAGACGCCGCGGGTGAATGGATACTCACCCGGACGTCCGAGCTTCTCGTCGACCGACCACCCGCGGAGGCTCTCCGGCGTGTACAGCGGCTCGATCGGGAGACCCGATAAGGTTTCGAACCGCACCGGGCGCTCCGGCCCGCGCTCAGGCTCCGCCATGATCCCCTCGTAGCAGGTGGCGCGCGACCACCAGCTTCTGGATTTGCGACGTTCCCTCGTAGAGCTGCGTGATCTTCGCGTCGCGGAAGGCACGCTCGACCTCGTACTCCTTGATGAAGCCGTAGCCGCCGTGGACCTGGATCGCGTCGGTGGTGACCTTCATCGCGGTCTCGGCGGCGAACAGCTTGGCCATCGCGGCCGCCGAGCGATACGGCTGGCCGGCGTCCTTGAGCGCCGCCGCCTTGCGAGTCAGCAGGCGAGCGCCGTCGACGGCCACCGCCATGTCGGCCAGCATCCACTGGACCATCTGGTGCTCGCCGATGAGCACACCGAACGCCTTGCGCTCGCGCGCGTAGGCCACCGAGCGCTCGTACGCGCCGGTCGCGATCCCGACCGCCTGCGCGGCGATCCCGATCCGTCCGCCGTCGATCGCCGACATCGCGATCTTGAATCCCTGCCCTTCCTCGCCCACCCGGTTGGCCGCCGGAACTCTGCAATCATCGAACAGGAGCTCGGCGGTGTCAGAGGCGCGGATCCCGAGCTTGTCCTCGGTCTTGCCCACCGCGAACCCGGGTGTGTCCTTCTGCACGACGAAGGCGGTGATGCCGCGATGCCCCTTGGCGCGATCGGTCTGGCAGAAGACGAGCGCGAACGAGGCCTCGCGGCCGGTCGTGATGAAGCGCTTGCGGCCGTTGAGCACGTAGTGCTCGCCGTCGCGCGCGGCGAGCGTCGCCTGGTTCGTCGCGTCCGAGCCCGCCTGCGGCTCGGTGAGCGCGAAGCAGCCGTGGGCGTGGCCGGACGCGACCGGCGTCAGGAACCGCTCGCGCTGGGCGTCGGTGCCGAAGCGGGCGATCGGATCGCCGTAGAGCGAGTTGTTGACGGACATGACCACCGCGTGGCTCGCGCACACCCGCGCGATCTCCTCGAGCGCCACGACGTAGGCCACGGCGCCGGCGCCGCTCCCGCCCCAGCGCTCGGGAATCACCATGCCCATGAGTCCGAGCTCGCCCATCCGCTTGATCGTCTCGTGCGGAAAGCGCGAGTCGCGGTCGATCTCGGCGGCGATGGGCTTGATCTGGGTTTCGGCGAACTCCCGCGCCGTCGCCTGGATCAGCTGCTGCTCGGACGTCAGGTCGAACGTCACGTCTGCCTATTTCTCCAGGAGCTTCTTGAACTCTTTCGTGAGCTCGGGCACGACCTCGAAGAGATCGGCCACGATCCCGAAATCGGCGATCTTGAAGATCGGCGCCTCCGGGTCCTTGTTGACCGCCACGATGACCTTCGACGTGCGCATGCCGGCCAGGTGCTGGATGGCGCCCGAGACGCCGAAGCCGAGATAGAGCTTCGGCGAGATCGTCCGGCCGGTCTGGCCGATCTGGAACCGGTGCGGCCGCCAGCCCGCGTCGACGGCCGCGCGCGAGGCGCCGACCGCGGCGCCGATGACCCGACCGAGCTCTTCGAGGATCACGTAGTTCTCCGGGCCCTTCATCCCGCGGCCGCCGGAGATGACGGTCTCCGCTTCGGTCAGCTCGGGGAGCCCCGTCGAGACTTCCTCACGCCGCTCGACGAACTTCATCTGAGCGCCGGACGCGGACACGGTCGGCCGCTCGACCGACGCGGTCTTGCCGGGCTGGGAGTCGGCGGGTCGGAACACGTTGGGGCGCAGGGTCGCGACCCACGGCGACTTCGCCCACGTGACCTTCGACAGAAGCTTGCCCGCGTAGACCGGCCGGGTCGCGACGAGCTTGTCGCCCTCCATCGCGAACCGGACCGAGTCGGCCGAGAGGCCGACGCCGAGCCGCGCGGCGAGCCGCGCCACGAACTCGCGCTGACGGCTGGTGACCGGCGCGAAGATCGCCGCCGGCGACTCCTTCGCCGCGAGGTCGGCGGCGGCGGCGGTCCAGACCTCGCTCCGGTAGGGCGCGAACGCGGCGTTCTCGAGCAGCAACACGCGGCTCGCACCCCATTCGCCAAGCTGCTTCAGGCCGGCCTCACTCGCCTTGTCGGTGAGCCACACCGCCTCGACCCGACCGGACGCCAGCCGCGCGGCTTCACCGATCACCTCGGCCATGACCTTCTTGGGCGAGCCGTTTCGATCGTCTTCGACGATGCACCAGAACGCGTTGGGCATTCTCGACTCTCCCTAGATCGCTTTGGCGTCTTCGCGCAGGGCGCGGACGAGCTCTTTCACCGCGGTGGGCACGTCGCCCTGGATGATGCGCCCGGCAGGACGCGGCGGCAGCGCCTCGAGCCCGACGACCGAGAGCTGCGCGGGCTCGGACGAAATCCCGAGATCGGCCGCCTTCACGTCCTTGATCTCCTTCTTCTTGGCGCCCATGATGCCTTTCAACGTCGGATACCGGGGCTCGTTGAGCCCCTTCTGCGCGGCGAGCACGGCGGGCAGCGGGAGATCGAAGACCTCGAGACCGCCCTCGACCTGGCGCGCCGCGCGAACGGCCTTGCCGTCGGCGTCGATCGCTTCCTCCATGATCCAGTAGGCGCACGGCCAGCCCAGGAGCTCGGCGAGCTGCGCCGTCACGGCGCCCATGTCGTCGTCGATCGCCTGGCGTCCGCACAGCACGAGCTGCGGGGCTTCCTGCTTGATCACGGCGGCGAGCGCCTTCGCGGTGGCCAGGGTGTCGGCGGCCGACCACGCGGCATCGTTCAGGTGGATCGCGCGGTCGCAGCCCATTGCCAGGCAGGAGCGGAGCGCCTCCTTCACCCGATCGGGGCCGAGCGAGACCGCCACGACCTCGCCCTGGCCGCGCTTTTCCTTGATCCGCAGCGCCTCCTCGACCGCGAACTCGTCGTAGGGCGAGACGATCCACGTGATGCCCGTGGTGTCGATGGTCTTTCCGTCCGCGGCGATCTTCACCTGGGTCGCCGTATCGGGCACCTGTTTGATGGTGACGAGGATCTTCATGACGTCGCTCCTTCGTAATGGAGTTCGCGGGTGATCCGGAAGCGGTCGCCCGGGATGAAGGCTCGATCGAACACGACCGGCGCGCCGCCGGCGTCGTAGGACACGCGCTCGGACTCGAACGCCGGCTCGCCGGCGCGGCAGTCCAGATCGCGCGCCTCTCGTCGGCCCAGACGCACCGCGGAAACGGTTTCGCTGGCGCGTGTGATGACGACGCCCAGCTTGAACTCGAGGACTTGATGCAACGGCGTCAGCGCGAGATCGGCCCTGATCACCTCGTCGCCGAGCGGCGACGGCAGGAACGACCGCTGGAGGCTCATCGGATGCTCGTCGACCAGCCGCAGCCGCTCGAGCACGAGCACGCGCGGCCGACCGGCCAGCCGCAGCGCCTCGGCGACGCGTCGATCCGCCGCCGCGAACCGCGTCCCCAGCAGGCGCGTCGCGACGTGCTCGCCCTTGGCCGAGAGATCGCCGGCGAAGCGTCGAAGCTGGAGGATGTCGTAGTCGATCGACGGCGCGGCGACGAACGTGCCGAGTCCGTGGCGCCGCGTGATGAGGTGCTCGCGCTCGAGCAGCTCGAGCGCCTGGCGCAAGGTCATGAGCGTCACGCCGAAGCTCTTCGCGAGCTGGCGCTGGTTATCGAGCCGCGCACCAGATGGGAGCTCGCCGACCCGGATCCGCTCGCGCAGCACTTCGGCAATGCGGTGGTAGCGGGGCACTCGACTCTGCAGCCTCATCCTGACGCCGTTCATAGAGCCTCAGTGTTCTAGAACTCCGGGCCTCGAACACGATCGCGACAGCGCCGTACACGAGAGAGAAACGACAACACCGAAAGGCACTTCGGGTCGGGCGCGACCGCGACGGGCTCTATCGTACCATCTTTGTCAGGGGGTCGTCGACAGCTCGCGGGTGAGGCGCACGAGCCGCTCGAGCTTGTCTCGAGCCGCGCCCGTGTCGATCGAGCGAGCCGCCAGCTCGACGCCTTCCTTCAGATCGCGCGCCCTGGCGCCGACGACCAGCGCCGCGGCGGCGTTCATGAGGACGATGTCTCGCCTGGGGCCGGGCTCTCCGCGGAGGATCGTCCGGATGATCTCGGCGTTCTGCTCGCGGTCGCCGCCGAGCAGGTCGCGGATCGACGCGCGCGAGAGGCCGAAATCCTCTGGGCGGACGTTGAACGTTCGCACGATGCCCTCGCGCACCTCGGAGACCCGACTCTCGCCGGTGTTCGAGATCTCGTCGAGACCGTCGGCGCCGTGAACCACGAACGCGCGAAACGTGCCGAGCTCGGCCAGCACCCGCGCGAGCGGCTCGGTGAGCGCCGCCGCGGCCACGCCGATCACTTGGGCGTTCGCGCCGGCCGGGTTGGTCAAGGGACCCAGGAGATTGAAGACGGTCCGGATCCCGACCTCGCGCCGCGCGGTCATCACGTGCTTCATCGCCGTGTGGAGGAGCGGCGCATAAAGAAAGCCGATGCCGACCTCGGCCACGCATCGCCCGACCTGCTCGGGCGTCAGCTGGAGACCGACCCCGAGCGTCTCGACCACGTCGGCCGAGCCGCACAGCGAGGCGCCGCTCAGTCCCGACATCGAGCGGTTGCCGTGCTTGGCCACCCTGAGCCCGGCACCCGCGACCACGAACGCGGTCGCGGTCGAGACGTTGAAGGTTCCCGAGGCGTCGCCGCCCGTGCCGCACGTGTCGACCAGCATCTCGCGGTCGGTACCGGTGAGCGCGGCCGTCTCCTCGGCCCGCGTGTGGACTCGCGCGACCTTCGACCGCATCACCTGAGCGAACCCGATCAGCTCCTCGACCGTCTCGCCCTTCATCCGGAGCGCCGTCAGGAAGGCGGCGATCTGCGCGTCGGTGGCCGTACCCGACATGATGGCCTCCATCGCGCCGGCGGCCTCGATGCGCGTGAGATCGCGCCGGTCGACGAGCACTCTCGTCGCCTCGGTGATGATCGGGCTCGTCATGTGGGACCCCTTTCTCCTTTCCCACGCTGGGGCCCACAGAGTATCGCACCTCGGTCTCGGGCGAAGGACCTCGGCTTCGAGCGGGCTGGGCTATTTCGTCAGGATCAGCTTGTCGGACTTCGTGATGCGCAGGCGGTACTCCTGGCCGCGGTGCACGATGATCACCTCGCGCCCGCGCTGAAAGAGCGTCGCGCTCTCGACGCGGCCGAGGGTCGTGGGCTCGACGCCCGCCCCGTCATCGGACCCGGACAGGCCCGGCGCGATCTCCGAGGTTCGGTCTACCGTCTTATTCATATTAGGAGGCCCTAAGAATTAGCCCGAGGGCCGCGCCATTGTCAAGAGGTGGCCGAAGGGCCGGACGGCCGGCGACTCAGAGACCCAGGTAGGCCTGCTTCACGTGGGGGCTCGCGAGCAAGCCCGCCCGCGTGCCCTCGAGCACCAGACGCCCGTTCTCGAGCACGTAGCCCCGATGCGAGAGCTGGAGCGCGCGCGGCACGTTCTGCTCGACGAGCATGATCGTCGTGCCGGCGTCGTTGACGCGCTGGAGCGTCTCGAAGATGAGCTTCACCGTCACCGGCGCGAGGCCGAGGCTCGGCTCGTCCAGCAGGAGCAGCCGCGGCCGCGCCATGAGCCCGCGCCCGATCGCGCACATCTGCTGCTCGCCGCCCGACAGGGTGCCGGCCAGCTGGCGCTCGCGCTCGCGCAGGCGCGGAAAGAGTGCGAAGACCATCTCGAGCGAGTCGGCGCGACGCGAGCGATCCGCCGCGCGGCCGCCGAGCTCGAGGTTGTCGCGCACGGTCATCGTCGGGAAGAGCTGACGGCCCTCCGGCACGTGAGCGATGCCGCGCGCAACGATCTGCGCCGACCCGAGACCGTCGAGCCGCTCGCCGTCGAGCTCGATGCGCCCGGCGCGCACCGGCAGGAGCCCGCTGATCGCCCGCAAGGTCGTCGTCTTGCCGGCACCGTTCCCGCCGATCAGCGCGACCGCCTCACCCTGCCGCACCTCGAGCGAGACCTCCGAGATCGCGGTCAGGTCACCGTAGCCGGCCTCGACACCGTCAAGCCTGAGCAGCGCGGACATACTCTTCGCCCAGATACGCCTCGACCACCTTCGGATGGCTCGCGATCTCGGCCGGCGTCCCCTCCGCGATCCGCTCGCCGAAGCTCAGCACGACGATCCGATGAGAGAGCGCCATCACCGCGCGCATGTTGTGCTCGATCAACAAGATCGAGACGCCGGATTCGTGGATCCCGCGGATCAGCTGGATGATCGTCTCGATCTCCGTCGGGTTCAGGCCGGCCATCACCTCGTCGAGGAGGAGCAGCGACGGTCCGGTCGCCAGCGCCCGGGCCAGCTCGAGGCGCTTGCGCTCGGCCAGGGTGAGCGCCGATGCGGCCACCCGCTCGCGCGCGGTGAGCCCGACGCGCGCCACCACGTCGCGGGCTTGCGCAAGCGCCTCGGGCGCCCGCGGGTGCCGGGCGAGCGCGCCGACCCGCACATTTTCGAGGACGGTCATGCGCGGGAAGGGTCGAACGATCTGAAACGTCCGCGCCAGGCCGAGCCGACAGATCGCGTGCGGCGCAAGCCCGACGATCGAGCGCCCGTTGAAGCGGACGTCGCCGGCGTCCGCGGTGAGGAAGCCCGAGAGGAGATTGAAGACGGTCGTCTTGCCGGCGCCGTTGGGGCCGATGAGCCCGAGCATCTCGCCGGGAGCGACCGCCAGATCGAGCCCGGCGACGGCGTGCAGGCCGCCGAAGCGCTTGGAGAGCCCGCGCGCGACCAGGAGACTCATCGTTCGCCGCTCGTCGGCCGCGCCAGCGCACGCTTCAAGCGCGGGTACGCGCCCTCGGGGAGGAACAGGACGACGCCGATCAAGAGCACGCCGTAGGCGATCAGGTGAGCGCCGTGCAGTCCGCCCTGCCCGAGATAGAGCCGGGAGATCTCGGCGAGCGGCGTGAGGATGAAGGAGCCGAGGATCGGTCCCAGGAGCGTGCCGGCGCCGCCCACGATCGGCCGGATGATGATCTCGACCGAGAGTGGGATGCCGAAGAGCGTGTTGGGCTGGAGCGAGAAGAGATAGAACGCGTAGAAGGTGCCGCCCAGCCCGGTGAGAAACGACGACACGATCATCGCCAGCATCTTGTACTTGAAGGCGTTCACGCCGAGCGCCTCGGCCGCGGCTTCGTCCTCGCGGATCGCGGCCAGGTAGACGCCGAAGCGCCGCCGCTCGATCGCCCAGGCCGTCACGGTCGCCACGAGCATGAGCGCCAGCGCGATGTAGTAGTAGGCGCGGCCGTCCTGGAACTGGAACTGTCGCGGGTTGCCCGTGAACGTGATGTAGAGCCCGAGCGGGCCGCCGAGCGCGTCGATGTTCGAGACCGCGACGCGGCAGATCTCCGCGAACGCGACGGTGAGCAGCACGAAGTAGAAGCCGCGCAGGCCGAAACGGAAGCCGAGATAGCCGATGATCGCGCCGAGCAGCGCCGCGAGCGCGCCCCCGACGAGCATGCCGATCCACGGCGTCAGCTGAAGCTCGATCGACAGCACCGCCGCCGTGTAGCCGCCGACGCCGACGAAAGCCGCATGGCCGGCCGAGAGCTGCCCCGCGTAGCCCCCGACGATGTTCCAGGCCTGGCCGAGGAATCCGTAGAAGAAGATCAGGATGAACAGGGTCAGCGCGTACGAGCTCAGGACCGCCGGCAGCGCGATCAGCGCCACCAGCGCGCCCGCGAGCGCCCACTTCATGACGCGCGGCGACCGAAGAGGCCGGCCGGGCGGAGCAGCAAGATCACGATCAGGAGCGAGAAGCTGAACAGCTCCTTGAGCGACGGCTTGAGGAACACGGCGCCGAGCGACTCGGCCAGCGACACCAGGAGCCCACCGACGAACGCGCCGAGGAGACTCCCCATGCCGCCGATGATCACGATGTTGAACGAGGCCACCGACAGGGACAGGCCGGTCGGCGGCTGAAACGGGAGAATCGGCGAGACCAGGGCGCCGGCGGCGCCCACGCACGCGGCGCCCACGCCGAACGCCACGGCGTATACGCGCCGCACGTCGGTGCCGATCACGAGCGCCCCGTAGGTATTGTCGGCCGCCGCCCGGATGGTGCGGCCGAGATCGGTCTTGAAGAGAAACACCCAGAGCGAGAGCGTGAGGGCGACCGCGACCACGAACGTCACGAGGCGGGCGACGTCGACGAAGATGGGGCCGAGCCACACCGCGGCCGCCGCCAGCGGCGAGCGCACCCGTGTCGGCTCGGGGCCGAACGCGATCAGCGCGACGTTCTCGAGCACGAGCGCGACGCCGAGCATCATCAGAATTTGCATCTCGTGCGGCGCCGAGATGATCCGATCGACCAGGCCGCGCTGCACGAGAAAGCCGAGCGCGAACAGCGCGCCCGCGCACACGACGAAGCCAACATACGGATCGACACCCGCCCGCGTCGCCAGCATGTACGCGACATACATGCCCCACACCATCATGTCCCCGTGCGCAAAATTCACCACGCGCATCACCCCGAAGATGAGCGTGAGCCCCACCGCCATGAGCGAATAGACGCCGCCGAACAACAACCCGCTAACCACCCCCTGCAGCACCAGCGTCATATCCACGGGAACCCCTGCGTCATGAGTCTCAGATCCGCAGACACTTCTACAAAGTGAGCCTCAGGTCTACGGACACCACAGGAGAATGAGTCTCGGATCCACGGGCGGGACCACTGGAGACGGACGCGTGCCGGCCGGAGGGGTCGGGGTCGACAGGACCCGTTCCCGATACGCGGCGACGGACGCCCGCGCGCCCGGATGGAGCCCAGCCGACGCGGAGCAGCGAACGCGTGCCGCATGGTCCGGTCGATCCCGACCCCTCTGGCCGGCACGCGTTCGCCGCCGAGCGTTACGCGCGTGGCCGCGGGAAGACGAATTTCTGCAAAGCGGCTTCCTTGGGCCAGACCGCCACAGGCTTCTGGCCGAGGATCTGGATCATGGTCGGGATCGCGTTGGCGTTGTCGCCGACCTCGTTGAAGACCACCGGGCCGCCGTACTGCATGAGCCCGCCGGAGTAGCTCGTCTTCTTCATCGCGTCGACGATCGCGTCGGGATCATCGAGCGTCGTCGCGCGCTCGAGGATGTCGGCGATGAGGAACGCGGCGTCGTACGAGTAGCCCGAGTTCGTGTCGAAGGTCTTGCCGCCCGAGCGCTTGCGGAACTCCTCGGCGACGGCGGTGGTCTTGGGGTTCTTGAAGTTCGCCCACGGCACGCTCGTCAGCACGTACTCGAGGTCTTCCTTGAGCTGGGCGAGCTGACCGGCCTCGTAGATCCCGGGGCTGCCGGGCCCGACGATGCCCATCATGTCGACCCGCTGCTTGCGGATCTCGGGGAACAGCAGGAGCGCCGAGGCGGGGCGCGTGATCGGCGCGATGATGTCCGGCTTGGCCGCCTTGGCCTTCGAGACCTCCGTCGAGAGGTCCGTCGGCGGCTCGGGCCACGGAATGACCTCAACGATGTCCCACGACGGGTTGGCGGCCTTGTGCGCCGCCTGAAAGCCGCGGGCCTGGTTCTGGCCGAAGAGATCGTTGCAGTACATCAGGACGACCCGCTTGGGCGACACGCCGGCTTCCTTGAAGATGTCGATGAAGTACTGGACGGCCCTCCGGCCGAAGCTCGAGCCGGTGGGGAAGTTGCGGTAGACGTACTGGACCTTCTGCTGGCCGTCCTTGACCGACCTCGCGACGTTCGCCGTGATCGGATCGGCGGCGGCGATGTCGATGAGGAACGGCACGCGCCGCTGCTGGGCCACCGACACCATCGCGTTGGTGCTGCCCGAGTCGAAGGAGCCCAGCAGCATCTGGGCGCCCTGGCTCACGACGCGCTCGGCCTCGACGCGGCCGTTCTCGGGCTTGGTCTGGGTGTCGCCGACGATCAGCTCGAGCTTGATCCCGTGCTTTCCCTTGATACCGCCGGCGGCGTTGATCGCGTCGACGGCCATCTGCGCGCCGAGGCGGCAGGCCTGTCCCGGCTCGGCGAGGGCGCCGGTGACCGGATGGATCGCGCCGATCTTGAACGTCTTGGACTGCGCGCGCAGCGGAAGCGGAAACCCGAGCGCCGCCGCGCCTGCGGCGGTGGTCGTGAGAAACGTACGACGCTTCATTCGAGGCCTCCCTTGTTCACACGCGGCCTTATGCGCCCAGGAGCTCTTTGGCGATGATCATCCGCTGGATCTGGTTCGTGCCCTCGTAGATCTGCATGATCTTGGCGTCGCGCATGTACCGCTCCACCGGGAACTCCCGCGTATAGCCGTACCCGCCGAAGATCTGCACGGCGTCGGTGGCGACCTTCATCGCGGCGTCGCCCGCCCAGCACTTGGCCATCGACGCCTCGTAGGTGTTGCCCCGGATGCCGGCGTCGACCTGGCGCGCGGCGTGGTGAACCATCAGGCGCGCGGCGTGCACCTGCATGGCCATGTCCGCGAGCATGAACTGGATGCCCTGGAACGAGGCGATCGGCTGGCCGAACTGCTGCCGCTCCTTCGCGTACCCGGTGGCCGCGTCGAGCGCCGCCTGGCCGATGCCGACGGCCATCGCGCCCGTCATCGGCCGCGTCATGTCGAGCGTGCGCATCGCGATCTTGAATCCCTCGCCCTCCTCACCGAGCCGCTGCTCGACCGGCACGGCGCAGTCCGTGAAGTGGAGCGCCACGGTGGGCGAGCAGCGGATGCCCATCTTCTTCTCTTTCTTGCCGACCGAGAACCCCGGCATGCCCTTCTCGATGAGGAAGGCCGTGATGCCCTTGGCGCGCTGGCCCGGATCGACCGTCGTGAAGACCGTGATCACGTCGGCGTGATCGCCGTGGGAGCACCATTGCTTCGACCCGTTCAGGATGTAGTGGTCCCCCTTGCGCACCGCCGTGGTCCGCAGGCTCGCGGCGTCGGAGCCGGAGCCGGGCTCCGAGAGGGAATAGGCGGCCATGAACTCACCGGCGGCGAGTCGCGGCAGATATTTCTTCTTCTGCTCCGCGGTACCGGCCAGAAGGATCGGGATGCCGCCGAGCGGATGCGCGCCGAAGTTCGTCGTCGTCCCGGCGCACGCCCAGCCGAGCTCCTCGGCCACCAGCGACAGCGCGAGACAGCCCATGTTGGTGCCGCCGTACTCCTCGGGCACCCAGATGCCGAAGAGACCGGAGTCGACGAGCGCCCGCATCGACTCGGTCGGATAGCTCTCCGACTCGTCGTACTGCGCGGCGTTCGGCGCGATTCGATCCCGGGCGACCTTGCGGGCGAGGTCACGGATCATCCGATGCTCTTCGGTGAGATAGAACAGGTCGTTCATGGCGCGTCTCCCTCAGACGATCTGTCGCCGGTGGAGCTGGGCAAGCTGCTCGGGCCCGAGGCCGAGAGCTTCGCCGTAGATCTTCTCATTGTGCTCACCGAGTCTGGGCGGAAACCTGAGCGCCGGCGGCTCACCCAGCGGCGGGGCCGGCAACGAGATCCGGAGCCCCGATCGCGGGTCCGTGACCTCGACCAGCCGCTCGGCGACGAGGCGCTCGGTCATCACGTCGGGCACGGTGTTCACCCTGGAAACCGGCACGCCGGCGCGCCGGAGC